>JAKSDL010000289.1 GCA_022360105.1 Pseudomonadota bacterium | reverse complement strand
GTGAATCCGGAAGGAAAGATCAAGCTGGCCGAGGTAAATGACAACGGTATCGGACGAAACGCCGATGAGTTGTTGAGAAAAGTAAAAGCTGCTCAATACATTGCAGCAAATCCGAATGAAGTCTGTCCGGCAAAATGGGAAGAGGGAGCAGCCACTCTGAAGCCTGGATTAGACCTGGTCGGCAAGATTTAATTAAAGTTTTTTTGGGGGTCACCCCGTAAAGGGTTACCCCAAAAAACCAAATTTGTGAGGAGGAATGATGCTTGATAAACAAATAGTCGACCAGCTAAAGACTGTATTCCAGCCTCTGGAAGGAAACATCGAGCTGGTTCATGACAAATGTGACCACAAAGAACAGGAACGATTATGGGACATGTTGAATGAGGTTGCTTCAACATCCGATAAAATCTCGGTGCGCTCAACAGGTGATGAGTCGAGCGTTCCCTATTTTGAAATTGTTCGAAACGGAGAACCGGCAGGCATCCGGTTTAGCGGTATTCCCGGGGGACATGAGTTTACATCCCTGGTATTGGCAATTTTGAATACTGATCACAAGGGAAAACTACCTGATCAGGGAATTATTAAACGCATTCAAAACCTTAAAGGTCCAATCCATCTGAAAACCTTTGTTTCGCTTTCTTGTGAAAACTGTCCGGAAGTGGTTCAGGCTCTTAATATCATGGCCATTTACAACGAGGATTTTGTCCATGAAATGGCGGATGGGTTCTTTTTTAGGGACGAAACAGAGTCCCTGGGCATCCAGGGAGTACCCAGTGTCATGGATGGCAAAAATCTTGTCAGTTCAGGTCGATCAGATTTACCGCGGCTGCTTGAGAAACTTGAGAAGTATTTTGGACTAAACAGCGACATTCCCAAGGAGCCTGTTGACTTGGGGGAGTTTGACGTGGCTGTCATCGGTGGCGGTCCTGCCGGTGCTTCGGCCGCTATCTATTCTGCCAGAAAAGGACTGAAAACCGTCATTATTGCCGAAAAGATTGGTGGACAGGTCAAGGATACCAAAGGCATTGAAAACCTGATATCCGTGCCTTATACGGAGGGTCCTGAACTTTCCGCTAAGTTGTTTAAACACATAGAAGCATACGATATTCAGGTTTTGGAGCATAGAAAACTGGACCGGATTTCAGTTGAAGGGCTTAATAAGCTGGAACTCAATAGCGGTGAATTCCTGACTGCAAAGTCTGTAATCGTGGCAACCGGCGCCAAGTGGCGGGAATTGAATATTCCGGGTGAGAAAGAATATATCGGTCGAGGCGTCGCTTTCTGTCCGCATTGTGATGGTCCTTTTTACAAAGGCAAGGATATCGCGGTTATCGGTGGTGGCAATTCCGGTATTGAAGCTGCAATCGATCTGGCCGGTATTGTAAAATCGGTGACTGTCTTCGAATTTCTGCCTGAACTCAAGGCTGACCAGGTGTTGATAGATAAATTAGAGTCTATGGACAATGTCACAATCGTTAGAAATGCTCAAACGACTGAGGTGATTGGCAATGGTGAAAAGGTGACCGGTTTGGAGTACAAGGATAGGGAATCCAATGACATAAGGACGAAGGAATTGGACGGCGTTTTTGTGCAGATTGGTTTGCTGCCAAACAGTTCTTTTATTAAAGATGTTGTGGAAACCAACCGCTTTGGTGAGATTGTCGTTGATGATAAATGCAGAACCAGTGTAAAAGGAGTTTATGCGGCAGGCGATGTAACTACTGTACCTTACAAACAGATTGTTGTGAGTATGGGAGAAGGTGCCAAGGCTGCGCTGACTGCATTTGAAGAGCAGGTACTCGTATCTGCCTGATCAATTGACCTTTTACAACCAAACCGGATGACAACGATTACCCAACTGGAATACTTGCTGGCTGTGGACAAAGAACAGCATTTTGGGAAAGCTGCCAGGGAATGCCATGTTTCCCAGCCTTCCCTTTCTGCCCAGATCCAGAAGTTGGAAGAAGAGTTGGATATCGTTATTTTTGATCGATCCAAAAAGCCCATATTGACCACCGATGTTGGCCGGGAAATCATCAAACAGGCCAAAATCATCATTCACGAGCACAAGAAACTAAAAACAATTGCCAATGAGAAAACCATCGAACCCAATGGCGATTTTGAACTGGCAGTAATCCCTACCCTGGCTTCCTATGTGATCCCTCTTTTTATAGGCCATTTCAGTGATACCTACCCAAATGTCCATCTCAATATCAATGAGTACAAAACTGAAGATATTATCAAATTGCTGCTAAACGACGAGATCGATGCAGGCCTGCTGGTGACCCCGCTTGAAGACGATCGTTTGATAGAAAGACATCTGTTTTACGAACCATTTTATTGCTATCTGCATCAGAACCATCCCTTAGCCAAAAAGAAACAGATATCAGCGTCCGATCTGGACACTGACGATGTATGGCTTTTGTCTGAAGGCCATTGTTTTCGGGACCAGGTATTAAATATCTGCTCAACTGATAGGAATTGCGCTTTGCCGACAATACGTTTCGAAAGCGGAAACCTGGAGACCTTGATCAAACTGGTTAAAACCAATTCAGGGTTTACCCTGTTGCCCCAATTGGCTGTTGATGAGCTTTCCGAAAAAGAAGTGAAAGAGCATGTCAAAACATTCAAACAGCCGATTCCTACCAGGGAGGTGAGTCTCGTCTACAGTCGAAGCTTCATGAAGGAAAACATAATTAACGCTCTTGAAACAAGTATTTTACTGCACCTGCCAAAGCAGATTAAATCACTGAAAAAACAACAGATCGATGTTGTCAGTATTTGATACGGATGTTACTTCATCATCTTAATACAGGGGGAATCATGGCGGCTCTCATTACCAGCCACATTCATCATGTACACATTTTTGCAACAGATCTGGAAAGCAGTCTGAACTTCTATAAAGAGAATTTTGGTGGACAGGTCGTTTTAGATGCTGAATTTGCCGGTGCCAGAAACGTCTTTATGACCATTGGAAAGGGTCGATTACATTTTTACGACCAGCCTCCCAAAAACAGTCTGCGAGGATCTATCCATCATTTTGGTATCCAGACCGATAACCTTGGGGCTCATATCGAAAGACTTCAATCGTTTGGTGTTCGTTTTAAAAAAGACTTTGTGGATTTGGGATTTTGGAAATATATCATGGTTCCGGCCCCGGACGATGTTCTGATCGAATTGTTCGAGGTTGACAAACAACAAATTCCTAAAGAATATTTAAGTTATTTTGAATAGATTTTTTCTTGGGCGAATAGTTTACATTTACCTCTATAGTAAAAAAACAGAATTGGCTTCAGTTCTAGTTGTGGGGGGGTATTCATGGAAAGTTTAGCTTCAATCAGTAGTCTCATAGTTAATCAAAAAAAAGAATGGGGTGAAATTCTAACAGGGTTTGAAACCAAAAATAAGTATCTGATTTCCGATGAAACCGGCAAAGAACTTTACTTTGCAGCCGAAGAAGCAGGTTCAACCTTGATGCGTTGGTTTTTAAAGATTGCGTTCGTCTAGGGTTAGAATTCGATAGTTCAGGTCATCATGAAAATCAAAGCCAAGGGATTCCCAAAAGGTATTACCGGATGGATTATCAGCGTTGACCAATAAAGCCACTTTGGTAATGGCTTCCTCCTTTAATGAACTTACTGCTGCGTTTACGAGTTGTTTCGCTATCCCTTTATTCCGATAGGCTTTATCGACGACTGTGTGGTAGATGAATCCCTTTCGTCCATCATGACCACAAAGAATGGCACCAACAATTCGACCTTTAATTCTGCAGATAAAATTATTATGAGGATTTCTATTCAGGAACCTCGCAATACCCTCTCGCGAATCGTCTATGGCACGAAGAGTTATCCCATGACAGTCGCTCCAAAGCTGGTTTATTGGTTCAAAGTCTTCAATTATCATCTTTTCAATATTCATCGGTTGCTCTCTCAAACCTGGAGGGAAAATGCTGAAAGGGTCGAATTCCTTTTTACGGTATATAGTTCAGGAGGTCAACGACTGATCGAAAGCGCTTTGAATAGGCAAGAAATGGAAACGGATTGTGAGAAGTATGCCAGGTTGATTCAGGATTTGTGACTTAATACGTACTGCAGAAACTGGTGTGTACGATCCCATTTGGGGTTTTTTAAGACTTGCTCCGGTGGTCCGATTTCCACGATTTCACCTTCCGTCATAAAAATCACGCGATCGGCAACCTCATGGGCAAACTGCATCTCATGGGTCACGCAAACCATGGTCATACCGGATTTTGCCAAATCCACCATCACATCCAAAACCTCTTTAATCATCTCCGGGTCAAGGGCTGATGTCGGTTCATCGAACAGCATAATCCTGGGCTCCATAACCAAAGACCGGGCAATGGCGACGCGCTGTTGCTGACCTCCTGAAATTTGACCGGGATACTTATGCGCGAGATCTGCAATTCCTACCCTGTCCAACAGTGCCAATGAGCGCTCTTCCGCTGTTGCTTCAGGAATCCTGCGAATCCACATCGGGCCCAGGGTACAGTTTTCAAGGATGGTGAGATGGGGAAAGAGATTAAAGCTCTGGAACAACATACCGATATTTTCCCGAATAATACCTGCCGCTTTTTTGGGCACTTCCAGGGACTGACCAAAGATAGAGATTTCTCCTTCCTGATAGGATTCAAGATGATTAATGCAGCGAATAAATGTCGACTTCCCTGATCCAGACGGACCACAAACAACAATAATCTCCTTTTCCGAAACGGTTAATTCGATGTCCTTCAAAACATGGAAGTCATCAAACCATTTATTCAATCCCCGGACCTCAATGGCCGGTGTTGCGGAGACGGAATTCTCACTCTTATTGGAATGCGTTGTTTGTTCAGACATTAGCGAGTAGTATTTAGCTTTTTTTCCAATCGTTGGCTGTATTGCGACATCCCATAACAGAAAATAAAAAATAAAACAGAAATCGCAACCAAAGGTTCACTATGAAGACCGAACCAGTTTTTATCAATGGAGATGTTTCGGGCCATCAACATAATATCAAACAGACCGATAATCGATACCAGAGTAGTGTCCTTAAAGAGGCTAATAAAGGAGGTAACAATATTAGGTATCATGGCTTTCAGGGCCTGCGGCAGAATAATCAGGAACATCGTCTGCCAGTAACCTAATCCGATCGACATGGCAGCATCGAATTGCCCCTTGGGAATAGACTGCAATCCACCTCTGACGGTTTCAGCCATATAAGCACCGGCAAAGATACAGACTGCTATGATCACCTGAGCCAGCTTGTTCAAGTCCATGGTGTTGGGAAAAAACAGCGGCATCATCGTCACCGACATGAATAACACAGTGATCATGGGAACCGAACGCACCATCTCAATGGTCGCAATGGAGAACCAGCGAATAACCGGCATGGTTGATCGCCGGCCCAGTGCCAGCATAATACCAATGGGCAGGGCCATCACGATAGAGAATCCCGAGATTATGATGGTTAGGAAAAGACCGCCCCAGAATTCAATGGCAACGTGATCCAACTGAAAATTTCTGAAGATGATACCGATGACGAAGCTGAACAGGATCAACACTAAAACTAATCCTGCAGCATTTGATCGTTCATGAAAAAGGGGTTTCAGAAGGCGATCCATTCTCTGCTGCAGGGATTCGCCTTTTAAATAAAGCAGCAAAACATTCAGGTATAAAACGAGCAAAGCGGCCAGAGCGATACAGGAAACAGCAAAATGGAACCAGCCCCGATCGCCCCCTAAAAATATGTAGGCTGCTAAAAATGGATAAAGAACCGTCCAGGCTATGCCAATCAATAGCTTTCCTTTCAACCTTTTGAGAAAAAGCGGTAAAATCCAGATGATACCAATGCCAAATCCCAGGTTTACTCGCCACTGCAAATCATCCGGATAACGACCATATATCAGATTATTGAACCATCGAATGACGCTAGCCCAACAAGCACCATCAGGACTTAGCTTCAAACATTCCCGGCGGTTGCTGGCCGACCACACCGCTTCAATCAAGGCCCAATCCAAAAATGGCTTAATCAGCAGGTAGAGTAGTGTAAAGACTGCTATTGTCAAAAGGCTATTCCAGAACCCGCCAAACAGGTGTTTCCTGAGCCACCCTGTCACGCCATGCTGTACAACAATAGGGGGACGAGCCGGTTTGGGTTTGAATGTCAACAATTGATTATCTGCAGAGGTTTGTTCGTCCAAATTACCCTTCCTGCATTTGAATGCGTTTGTTGTATTGATTCAATAAAAACGAAATGGTCAGACTTGCACACATGTAAAATCCCATGACCATCATCACAATCTCTATCGCTCGTCCAGTCTGATTCAGCGATGTCTGCATAAAGACCGAAACCAGCTCCGGGAACCCGATGGCAACCGCTAATGACGATTCCTTCACAATAGTCAGCCAGAGATTGATCAATGGGGGCAGAATCGCTCGTGCAGCCTGGGGAATAACTATGAAACGCAAGGTCTGGATCGGCGGAAATCCAATTGCCGTCGATGCTTCAAGCTGCCCCTTGTGAATAGACTGGATACCGGCACGCACGGTTTCACCAATGGAGGCCGATCTGTAAATCGTCATTGCAGTAAAAGCTGCAACAAAAGCCGTTGGGATAAAACCGCCGCCTTCAAAGTTGAATCCCTGTAATACCGGAATCCCCCATCCCAAGGGTGAACCGCTGAGGAGGAATATTAAGGCCAATACGACCAGCAGCACCGCCGCCAGGGGATAGAAATAGCGCCAGCCACGACCTGTGATTCTGCGGTGAAATCTGGATTTCCTCCGCAATACAAACAAAGTCACCGTGATGACAATCATTGTGATCAATGTCCAGAGAAAACCTTCCTCAAACTTTGGAGTCGGGAAATAAAAACCGCGATTATTTAGGAAAAACAGATCAAATAAACCGAAGCTTTGTCGCGGTGCGGGCAGGGTCGAAAATACGACAATAAACCAAAAGACAACTTGAATGAGCAGGGGAACATTACGAAAAAACTCCACATACCATCTGGCAACTTGTGCAACAAGCAGGTTTTTGGAGAGCCTCAATATTCCGACCACAAAACCCAGCAGGGTCGAAAAAAGGATTATCAATACTGACAGAATAATCGTGTTGACAATCCCGACCAGATAAACCCGACCATAAGACATGGACGGATCATAAGGTATCAAAGACCAGGCAACATCAAATCCAGCAGTTGACTCGACAAAGCCAAACCCGAAGGGAAGCTCCATCTGTCGCAAGTTGTTAACGATATTGGAGATCAGAAAATAGGCGGCACCAAAGGTTACCAGCACCACAAAAAGCTGAATAGCCTTTGCACGAAGTGATTCGTCGTATATTAGTCTTTTAATTCTGTCTTTTGACGCGTCTTGATCATCCCGTGCTTTTGCCACGCAACTCCCCTTGAGCAGATCCTATTGATAGGTCTTCTGTGGTACAATTCTCGTTGAGGAAACCTTATTGAGCCACAGAAGTGGTATTCGTTTTAACAGTGATTCCATCGCAAAAACGACCTCGTCTGCCAGGTTGCGATGCGATAGTCCAGGGATCAGGTGATTCGGTGAATCATCCCTCAGCCCCTTTTTTTTAGCTACCTTAGCGGAAAGATTTTGAATAAAGCAAGCCACCTTTTGTCCAAAGCTCATTCAAGGTGCCTTTTCTTGCAAGGTCTAAAGCTGTGCCAGGACCTAAATTTCTGTTATAGATCTCAGCGTAGTTACCAACTTGCTTGACAACCTGATAAGCCCAATCAGAGCTGAGGCCCAGACCTTTATGCAGGTCGCCTTCAACGCCTAAGAACCTTTTTACGATTGGATTTTTGGTGGAGGATTTGATTCGATCAATATTTTTGGATGTGATGCCAAGCTCCTCGGCTTCAACCATTGCAGCAAAAGTCCATTTAACCACATTCGCCCAGGCGCTGTCATTTTGTCTAACAGCAAAGGAAAGTGCTTCCTTGGAGATGGTTTCGGGTAATACAACATAGGCCGCAGGATTGGCAGCGGATGATCGGGCAGCAGCCAAACCAGAGCGGTCGTTGGTGATGGCGTCACAGTTATTGTTAAAAAAGGCTGCGTTTCTGACAGCAGAGTCATCAAAAACAACAGGTTTGATTCCCAACTTGTGCGTTCGATTATAATCAGTCAGATTCAACTCAGATGACGTACCGGTGAGGACGCAAACCGTTGCGCCTTTCAATTGCAAAGCAGAAGTAACCCCCAAATCCTTTCGAACCATGAAACCCTGGCCATCATAAAAATAGGTATCCAGAAAATCCAAACCCTGGGCAGTATCTCTCGAAAGAGTCCAGGTCATCCCTTTCGATAAAAGATCGCCAGCGCCACTTTTAATTGATGTAAAACTCTGTGCCCACTGAACCGATTTGAACTTGGCCTTGGAACTGTCACCAAAGACAGCGGCAGCAACCGCTCGACAAATATCGATATCCATACCAGACCATTTACCGCTTTCATCAACCGTATAAAAACCGACAAACGCATTTCCGATCACACAGTTTAAATATCCCCTTTTTTTGACGATATCCAAGGTAGATTGATCAGCCATAGCTGAAAACTGCATCGCAAAGATTGCAAAAACGGTTAAAAAGGTCACTAGTGCAGCCTGGGTGAACTTTTTCATGATTCTTCTCCTATTTTATATTGGTTGAGATTTCGGAATCCGACATCAGAACTTAGTAGGCAATGACGGGCACTCTGAATAGAAACGATCAATCGAATACCGGTCTGGAAACATTCGAAACGGTTAATTATTCGTCCAACTGGCTTCGTTGAATGATAGACTGTTTTGACTCTGCTTTTTAACAAGGAAACCATTAAAAAACAAGCCTCTAATAAACCCATTTGAAAAGCACAAATGAATCATGTTTAGCCGGCCCGGATGGCCAACGATCCTAAAACCCGAAACCAGAAAATATTCTTTATCAGAGAAATGAACCAGATCCAACTGCAATCAAAATGCCAGTTTAAATGCTCTGCTTTGTCTGAAATCCGACATTTGGGAAGCCTATGAATCCTGCCCGACCTTTTGATCGACAGCCATCTAAATTTAAAAATTTTCAGTACTCAGTGACAAAACCTGAATCCAATAGAAGGATAGTATTCGACAAATGCCCACAACAAGCCGGTTTATATCGTTTTTAAACGTTCAAGGCCTGTAATCGTGAGATAAAATAGAATAAACCCAATAAATTGAAGAAAAGGGCTAAAAGGGTTTTATAGGATCACCAAAAAACCTCATTTAGCCCTTTAAAAATCATTCTAAACCGATTACCTTAGAGTCAACCAATTTTGGTTCGGTCTTCGGCAATTCTATATCAGAGTCTGGTTTTGTTGATATGATGGGAAGAGGATAGCCCCGGTCTTCTTCTCTGTTAGCTTCGGAAAGCAGAATTGCCCAGGGAGCTCATTCTGCCACCAACCAGAGCTGTTTGCAGAGGATTGCTTCCTTTTAAACGAAACAAACCTGCTATCGCTGGTTTGTTTCTTGCTGTGCCCGGATTAACTGTACTCTCATTTGTGATGCAATAGGTTTTGAATGGGTGATTAGCCTGAAAATCCGGGCCGGCAATAGATATTCAAAATAATTAATCAGGATTGAATCATGTCAAAAAAGAAGCTGGCGCTTGTCACCTACCACTCCTATTCCATAGAGATTTATGATCTGTTTATCATGCCCTTGCTGAATGAATATGTGCAGATCGATAAATACGCGCTTGACGCGGTTTCTATCAGCAAAGGGATCAGTGCGGATCTGGTGTTGTTATCTTCGTTCACGCTTTATCAGGAGGTAAAAAAGCATGTGTTACACGACACGGAGATCATCATTGCAGATCACACCCTGATGAAGAAAGGAACCGACAAGATCAAGCAATTGCCCAATGGAACGCGGGCCATGCTGGTGAACATCAGCTATAAAGTCTGCATCGAATCGATTTTAATGATTCATCAAATGGGTTTTAGAAACCTGGAGCTGATCCCTGTCTACCCTGGATCAGTCCCTGCCGGAGATATTGACCTGGCCATAACACCTGGAGAATCTGAATTAGTGCCCAAAGAGGTCAAAACAATTATCGATATCGGACATCGTGTTTTCAGCATCAGCACCATTGCAGAACTGGCTGAAAAACTGGATAAGCATGAACTTCTGGAAAGCGATGCGTTCCACAACTACGCCAGAAGAATAGCCCCACCGAGTTTAGATCTCGACAATATTCTTGGTGACAACCAGATTCTCAATAAGCAACTTGATACTCTCCTGAATATCGTCGATAAAGCCATCATCATTACCGATGCCGGCGGGAGAATCCATTCATACAATGCCGGTGCTGAACGAATCATCGGTTACCGCAAAGAGAGAATGATCGGGGAAAATGCCGTTGAGTTAATGCCGGAAATTCCTTACGGCGAGGTGTTGAAATCGGGTAAAGAAATAAACCAGAAACTGGTAAACATCAATGGCAGCAGTGTGGCCGTGACCGTAAGCCCAATTGCTATCGGTGGAAATCTTTATGGGGTTGCTGCAACCTTCGAGAAGTTTACGGAAATTGAAGAAAGCCAGCATAAACTCCGAATTCAACTCCTGGGCAAAGGTCATCGTGCCCGCTATACCTTTGCCGATATCCTGGGGACGAGTCCGGGAATTACCGATTGTAAAAAAATAGCAAAACGAATGGCGGATTCCACATCATCCATTTTGATAACAGGAGAGAGTGGAACGGGAAAAGAGTTGTTTGCCCAGGCCATTCACAATCATTCTGATCGAAAGGACTACCAGTTTGTTGCGATTAATTGCGCTGCATTACCGGAGAGTTTGCTGGAAAGCGAACTTTTCGGTTATGTCAGGGGAGCCTTCTCCGGGGCTAAAAAAGAAGGAAAAATGGGGCTGTTTGAGCTGGCCCACAAAGGAACACTGTTTCTGGATGAGATTGGAGAAATCTCTCCCACCATTCAAGTGAGACTG
>JAKSDL010000241.1 GCA_022360105.1 Pseudomonadota bacterium | reverse complement strand
GTGTCTCTGTGGTGAAACATAATAACTCCAAAGGAGGAACTTATGGGAACTGTAACAAACATTACGCATGTGGCGGGTAAATCTCCCACGACTTATGCCAAAGGAGATATGTCTTTCAGTATCGGTACGGTGATTCGAGCCCACCGGGGCTGGCCGTTTACCGTGATCGAAACGGATCGCAACGATTTTCTGGACGATTTTGGCGTGCCGGATCGCACCAACGAAAGCGGTTATCAAGCCAAACTGGCGTTGCATAACCACCAGAACACGGTTGGGAAATATGTACGTGTGGTGCCGACTAGTGCAGCTTATCCCTACATCTACTTTATAGACGATGTTACACCTGAAAACAGGGTTGTTCAGTCAAGTTCTTTATTCTCATCTTCCTTGGTAGAAGCTTCACCTACAGAGCCGATTGTTGCTATCCTTAAAAACGGTGAGACCAGGGATGATATGTTCGGTATTCAGATTACCAACAAACTGACAGATACCTTTGTGGTTACCGTTTTCGAAAACAAACAGAATCCGGTTCAGGTTGGGTTACCTTTGACAGTCTCTCTTAATCCAAGCGCCGTTGGTTCTGATGGATCGTCTATTTTTATCGAACAGGTATTTGCCAGGAAATCCTCAGTGGTCGATTTCAAAGTGGATGCTTCGGCCACCATGGCTGACATTACTGAAACCACAGGTATTGAATGGTTCACCGGCGGGTTGGATACTGCTGGTGAATTACAACCAACAGATTATGAAACTGCCTGGGGATTGCTCGGTAATCACCAGGTTGAACTGGATCAGATTTTTATGGCTGGCGATACAGTCGAAACTTCGATCGCTGCTGCAGTCACAATTGCTGATGAGAGGGATATCCGCCTGGAGTGCGATTTTCCCATGACAGGCACGGTGGCCAATGAAATCATATGGCTGAACGGGCTAAACATCGCTTCGCACAACGTGTCTTTCACCTACGGCAAAGTGAGTTTTAATGATCCATTTTATGCCGGGCTCAGAGCCACAACCCGCGTCAGCGGTCTGGTAACCTCTGCTAAAGCATATGCCCGGGAAGCAGCTAAAACAATTAGCGATCCCAGTGTCGAAGAAGCACCGGCTGGTGAGGATTTTGGATTGTTGCGAGGTGTTATGGGTGTTCGCAACGAAACACCATTGAACCTGGTTGATAAAAAGGCATTAGCCGATGTCTGGGCCAATTACCTGATCAACTCGACTGACAAAGGTGTGATCGTATGGGAGCAATTCACTCTTTACGGTGAAGATACCCCTTACGCCTACAAACGCAACGTGGATGTGATCAACTATCTTTATCATACCGACGCCGCGACCATGCAAAGGCAGCAGTTCCGTGGCAAGACCGATTGGGAAATCATCAATTCACTTTCCAAAGTCAGGGATCGCCTGGTAGCAAAAGGCGTGCTGGTGGCTGATGAAAACGACGAGGAATACCCGGAACCATACAGCATCTGGATCAATCGCAATGGAGCCAGCGTGGAAATCAACCGGGCGATACGGATTCAGAATGCCATCGGCCCGATCGTGATGAAAACAATACCATTGTAATAAATGGAAATTCACCACGAAGACACGAAGGAAACGAAGGTTTTTTAAGTGGGTTTTTCACTTGTGTCTGAGAACTTGGTTATGGCTATGACTGTCTTGTCGGTTAGCCTGTCAAATGATTTAACCACAGAGACACAGAGGACACGAAGTTCTTAAGTGGGTTATGCGTTTGATACTTTTTCCTTGACCCCGGTGTTGTTTGCCTTGAGTGTCATGTATCTGTTTTTGGTTAAACTAATGATTTAACTTAGTTGGTTTTATTATCTGATTACTTAGCGCGAACTGTTATCGAAGTTTAAAACTAAAACTTGTTTTTTTCTTCGTGCTCTTCGTGTCTTCGTGGTGAGAAAGTTAGATTTACAATTTAAAATACAAAATTACCAAATGAAATTCTATGG
>JAKSDL010000872.1 GCA_022360105.1 Pseudomonadota bacterium | reverse complement strand
CCTTTGTTGGTCCGGCTTTCAAAAAGTTGCCACCAGGAAAAGTTCTGTAATCGGGGACAAAATCAGGGGACACGAGACTTATTTTAAATTAAAAAGTCTCGCGTCCCCTGATTTCGTGACTTCCAGTTTTGGGAATCTCAAACGACAGACAATTAAAATGTCAAAATGAATGATCTGACCCAATATCACCAGGAGGCAATATGATCACTAGAGCAGCGTTAAAGAGAGAGATTGAAGATTTATCCGATGAAAGCTCATTGAAGAAAATTGAAGAATCAACAGCAAAATTAGCGACTCATAAGGATTTTGTTTCAAAAACCAACAGACTTAGGATACCAAACAAAAAAATCCTGCAAACATTTCTTAGTATCAGCATTGACAACGATTTAGACGAATTTGATCAGGTTGAGTTATTGGAAACTCTAAACGCTTTAAACGAACTATAGAAGAAGGCTGTAATCGCAGGTAACAGGGTCACCCATTAATGTTTAGGTCAAGCGAAAAACACACATCTCCCTGCAAAAAATACAGTGCGTTTCGCAAATTTATTCCTTCTTCTAGGACTGCTGTCTTCTTACCTCCATTCTCACCCTTGGCTTCAATTGTTTTTTGGTTGGATTTAGAAAAATCGTTTTTTTTTCTGAAACGCTCCAATCACCCGTCGGGATTAAGGCTTGGATCAGTTGGTTTGCACTCAACTGAAGCTCATGCGTTTGCTAACGTCCAGAAATTCCTTGGTTTCATGGTGTCCAATTGATTTCATCTCAGATCTGTAATCGAGGACGTAATTGAACTATTGAAGTTTGATTCAGGTAGGCAATAAAAGTTATCTTAAAGACTACTAATGAAAACTGGTCAAACAGTGTTGCGCTCTAGCCAGATGAGCTAAGCCCCCACGTTGATGTGTAAAACGTTATTTTTAACAATCCGCTTAACTCGATTTTCTAGAATGATTTGCCGTAGCTTATTGTTTGACACAATGGATATTAAATCACAAATAATTTGGTAATAACTATTCGTTTTGTCAAAAAATGTAAATATGCTATTTGACAACAAGGCGTGATAGAATTAAAAATATTGCTGCTATACCGGTATCATGTCAAATAGGATTGCCAATGAAACTGAATGATTTTTTCATGAAACATGCAGTGTTCACTGTGGAGGAACTGGATTTATTCCTATCAGCTAGAGGATCTGGTAATCCGAATACACGCAAATCTCTTGTGACCTATTATAAAAACCAGGGACGGATAGTATCTGTCCGTCGCGGAATATATGCGGTTGTTCCTTTTGGAAGTGAACCGTCATCCAGCCTTGTAGATCCTTATCTTATAGCGGCAAAACTGACTGCAGATGCAGTTCTGGCTTACCATACCGCTCTTGAGTTTCATGGCAAAGCACATTCGGTCTATTTAAAACACTATTTTCTGTCCAGGAATAAATCGCAACCATTATCGTTCCAGTCCAACAAATTCATAAGAGCTCCTGTGCCGTTTTCGTTAAGAAAGAAAAACATGGAGATGGTCGGTGTCGAATCATATAGTCGCTCAGGAGTAAAAATCAGAGTGACCAATCTGGAAAGAACTTTTGTTGATGTTTTGGACAAGCCGGATTTGGCTGGCAGTTGGGAAGAGATATGGCGGTCCCTTGAATCAATCGAGTTTTTTGACCTTGACCAGGTGGTTGAATATGTCCTTCTGTTGAACAATGCGACAACCGCCGCAAAAGTTGGTTTCTATCTGGAGGAACATAGGGAATCGTTGATGGTCGGGGAAGATTATTTGAAAGTGATTCGGGATATGCGACCTCGACAGCCGCATTACCTGAATCGAAGCGATCGAAGGAACTGTAAATGGAACAAGAACTGGAACCTTCTCATCCCAACCGAAATCATAACTAAACAATGGGAGGAAGTACTTTGAAATATGATCCGTCTAAAATAATATCGCTATCAGACACTAGCGGATTCTTGCCGGAGACTCTTGAAAAAGTGCTTCACCTGTTAAATCTCTTGAAGGCTCTAAGCTCTCACCCAGTTTGCGCGCAGGCAAGCCAGGGATCTGTTCGACTGCTATCAGTTGTTTCAAAAGCAAGACCTATGCATTAAACGTTTAAGAATTGCATTCATCATATATGGAGGTATGAATCGCAAGGATTGGAGGGATGTATCTGTTGACGACATTGATTTCGAAAAGACGGAACTGATCAGAATGCTTTATCCAATGCTTGATACTCGTCTAACTCAATCACAGGGTAAATCTTCATATTTTGGAGAGCTTCTTGTAAAAGAATGTCGCGAGCGACTTTCGGCCCTGCTGCCCTTCACAAAACCAGAACTCACATTTCTGGATTTGCTGCTCGATCAAGGTGAAATAGTACCATCTTTGCTTACTGATGATCCGGGTCTTCAGGAACGAATTCAACAACAACCATTACTCATTTGGAAGACTCAGAACGTAAAGGAGCATAAAGGGCTATCGTAAGTGTCCATACGAAACATTGACTCTATTTTCTAGTTCGAACGGAATGCGATTGGAAAAACCTATTCTGAACTGCTGTGATGGCTATATCCTGCTCACATTTTATATTGCGAAGTTATTATGGTGAGTCGCGGCAGTTGTTTTTTTGGCGTATCAAAGCACTATTCAAAAGTATGCCTAATACACTGTGATTATAATAAATCTGATTACAACAGCTGGGCTGGAAAAACTAACGGAAGTGCTGAATTTGGTAACAATGGAAGAACTGAGATGGTGGAGGCTACCGGACTTGAACCGGTCACCTCAACACTGCCAGTGTTGCGCTCTAGCCAGATGAGCTAAGCCCCCACATTGATGTGTAAAACGTTATTTTTAACAATCCACATAAATCGTGTCAATAGACATTTTGGATCAGGCGTGGGTTTCTGCGATTTCCCGTTCAATATTCAGGGAAACTTCATGGATTGAATTATAAATGTCCCGAATCAACGGAACACTGATTCCGAGGTTTTGGGCGACCTTGGATTTGGTTTCCAGCACCAGATTCCAGCGTTTTTGGTCAAGGGGAGGGACCTTGAGTTTAAATTTGTAGGCCCCGATTCGTTTAACAATCCTGAAACGTTCAGATAAGACCAGGCACAGCGATTTATCCAAGCTGAGCAGGTTGTCCCGTAAATCATCAATGCTTAATTCTGCACAGATTTCCTCAACTGCTTCCGGATTATCGATTAGTTTTCCGGCATTGAATTGTTCCATGGCATCCTGAAACACCAAATCCAGAATTTTTTTAAAAAAGGTTTTCTCAAGCTTAAGCTGCACGGACATCTCAATTAAATTTTTCATGTCCTCTTTACGGGCCTCGCTTTGCCCGAGATCGATTTTTTGAGTTTGTTTGACATGCATTATCTTGCCAACCACTCGAACCCTTTCTGCCAGTAAATGGAGAAAGGAGACGTCAAAATGATCAATTGATTTTCTCATGTCGATGATTGAGGGATCGCTATCGATTGTGACCTGGCTCATGTGTATTTCCGTGGTTATTAAATTTATTCTTTTTCCCATTCCATTTTGGGGCAGACGTCTGCGATATATGGGATTTTGGCTTCCTCAAGAATTTTGTTGAATTCTTGG
Source organism: Pseudomonadota bacterium (assembly GCA_022360105.1). The sequence goes on along the minus strand of JAKSDL010000872.1, from coordinate 388 downwards.
TTAACAACACCTATTTGGCACCAGACCAAGCCCGGCTTTAGTGTTTTGATGTCTTCCGTAAAATCCATTAATCGTTGAGAGTTAACGAACATATCGATCCAGTCGACTTCTCCCGGTTTCAAGTCCGAAAGATTTTTCACGCAAGGTTTTCCAAGAATTTCTTCATACACGGGATTAACGGGAACGATCTCACATCCTTTTTCGATTAGAAACTTTGCAACGCGATTACTTGGCCGATCTTCCTTGGGAGACAAACCAACGATTGCCACCTTTTTGTTTTGTTTGATAAAATCCAGTGCTTGATCGATTTGCATCATAAAAATCCCCTGTTATGATAGTGATTCAATGAATTACGAGGTTCGTAATACCTTAATGAGTTTTCCTCCGG
>JAKSDL010000913.1 GCA_022360105.1 Pseudomonadota bacterium | reverse complement strand
TGTCTGCCGTGGCAAACGGTACCGTAGCCAAAGCCTGTAGGCAGAAGGAAAAACTTGGCGGACAATGGGTTCAGGATGCTGACGGCAACGCCGGCAACGATCCTGCTGTACTATTTTCTGACAACCCGGGAACAATACTACCACTGGGAGGCACAGACTTGGGATACAAGGGGTTTGCTTTAGGAATCATGGTAGAAGCATTGACATCGGCATTAGGCGGACATGGCCGGTCCGATCACACGACAAAATGGGGGGCTTCCGTTTTTCTGCAGCTAATTGATCCCGATGCCTTTGGAGGAAAGGAATTTTTCAAAAAAGAGATGGGTTGGTTTTCCCAAACGTGCAGAACCAACCCCGCCAAAACAGATTCCAAGCCGGTAAGATTGCCTGGTCAAAAAGCTTTGCAGCTTAGAGCTCAGCAATTAAACGAAGGCGTCATTTTGGATGATCACCTGGTCGAGACATTAAAGGAGTGTGGCGAAAAGACCGGAGCGAACTTCCCTCTGCCACTACCTTAGGACATGGGATTCAACTAAATCTTCCTTTGTATGCCCAGAGCCCAAGGGCCGGATTTGAAATGTAAAAGATCTTTTCACCATCATCCAAGGTATTGAACCCATCCACAAGCTTACTAACCTTATACCTGGATGCATATTCACTTAGGTCTCCATACTGGTAATTAACCCCTTCAACTTCAGATTTGGTGAGTCCTCCGGTGCAATAGGTAACTTTAAATCTGTTTTCGGATGAACCGTGAATCAGATGCGCTGCAGCACTCAGATTGTTCTGGAGATCAGCTTTTTTTTCTACAAAGCTCAGAATTTCCGGGGTTGTGCGATAACCATATTTGCGAATTAAGCCATCAATCTCCTGATCTTCTCCAAATTTTTTCAGTCCCGGGGCCAAAACAACCAGTTCCCCATTGTCTGCTATTGCCATTCTGGTTCGATAGATGCTCTTGTTACCCAACCATGTTGTTTTAAACTCATCCGGTGGCAAATAAACAACGACCTTTTCCAACGGTTGTTCCAACATGGTAAAATTTACTTTCAATGATAATTCAGCTGCTTTGTCAAAAACCGAGTTATCATCACCGATGAACATTCCCCTGGTTACCAAACGACCGGGACTGGCACCCGGTCCAATCACAGTCAGAATGTACACAATGGGTAAATGGGAAAGAAACCTGTAAAAAGCCAGATTAAGGATTTTCCTGACCGGCGTGTCAGCCTGCCCCATCATCCTCTCCATGCCGTACACCGCTCCCAGATGATGACTGAGATTAATGGTTTCCGCCCCACCGGTTCCTATCAGAATATTCTTATGATGGTTGGCCATACCCACCACTTCATGAGGTACGACCTGCCCGACCGACAAAATCAAATCGTGATTTCCTTCCACCAGTAATCGATTGACTTGTGCAGGCCACTCAAACTCCAATTTGCCTTCAGAAAGGTTCTTTATGACTGATGACTCAATATGGCCAATGGTGCGAACATCATTTCTCCAATCATGATCCCTGAACAGTTTCTTGGGAACCGCACCATACATGCGGTCGATTTCTTCTTCAGTCATGGGATCATGGGTACCTAAAGCAGGCAGAATATCAGTGATGGCATCACCGTGGCTTTCCCAAAGCATTTGAATGATATCGCCTGCCTTGGAATGGTATCGGGTGATATCCGGTGGGATAGCCAGTATTCTCTTTCGTTTTCCCAATTTTTCCAGGGCAATGTTTAGCCCGTTTTTTATGTTCTGATCGCTTAGTTCGGTGCTGACACCACCTTGTTCGTAGTAGATCATTGTTGTTTTTTGTTAAACCACAGAGACGCAGAGGTCACAGAGATTTTAATAATCAATTGATAATAAAGAGACATGTAACACAAACAGTTAGCCACACTATTCCTGATAGTTCGGTGGGAATCAAGTAACTGCAAAATTTGTGAATTTTTTACAACTGGGCTTTATCCGATTGTCTCTTTTTTAAAGAACAATGTGGACAGCTTTCTTGCTTTTTTTAGGATACAATGGAGAGGGGTTATCGTAGCTGAAACAAATCCGAATCAAAATGGTTGATAGCTTGGAATTTTTTCCATTCTATAGTGTTAAGCAGGCTTTGATCTTTGTACCTTTCTAACCTAACGAGAAACAGATCTGATTTGGTTAGAAAAAATCTGTAGATATTTTCGTCTTGAATAAAGTCGAATTCCCCTCCTTTTTTATTGATTTCAACAGTTAACAGAAACACTTCCTGTTTATTCCAAATCAATTCCTCAATTTGGAAGCTTTGAAGATAATCTTCAATAACTTGGGTGCATGCCTTTAATATAGCCAGATAATCCACGATTTGAATCGAGTCTCCAGTAACTCCCCTAAGAATCCAGCTGTCGGGATCCAGTTTTACAGTAAAGAAGGATAAAAATCCTCCAAGTCTTCCATGAAACTTTTTATGTTCCAACGGATTAAATACCACCAAAGAACCCTCACGATAAGGGCCCAATTGCTTTAAGCGTATGAAGCCTCCTTTTTTATACCATAAAATCATGTTTTGCTTTTTAGGTCTGCTACCATAAGCTACCAGGCTCATTTGCACCTGGTAGCCCTCGAATTGCTCAACCCTTAATTGCAATAGTTGAATGATTTCCTGTGGATTCTTTCCGATTATGTTTTCGCTATAAACTTCGGAGACTAAAAGGTTTAATATGAGGAACAATAGAACATTGAATCTTGCAAAAAAAATCGTCACTAATCTCAGACTTTTCACTTTGAAAAACCCAATAAGAATTTCCAAAACAGGAGTAATTTTGAAGGTTTTACAACGATTGCCCAAACCGATTTTTGATACACTTCATAGTCTTTTCCGAATCGCTTGCTCAAATCCGGTTCTTCAAACAGGTTGATCCAGCAAAATTGGTTGAGCGGCAGCATCAAGGCGATTGCAAGTGCTTCGGGGGTCCCCCTGAGGATAGCCAAACCGATGGCCAGTCGACTCATGGCTGAATACACGGGGTGTCGAAGTATTTTGTGGATGACAGATTGAACCAAAGCACTCTTTTCAGGGTGGTAAACATAAAACATAAACAGATTATCCAACCCGAAAATCCTATTCGTGCGATAGTGCAGCAAAAGAGCTGACAATAGAAAATATGATGCTATTGCAATTCGGACATTCAGATATTCAAAAAACCCTGTTTTATAAGGCAGTAAAAAAACACTGTGAAAGGCTGAAACATAGATTAACGGGATAAATGTAACATGAAATCGGTAAAACGCTTTCTGATACGCTTCATCACCGTATTTGATTTTATACTGCTCCTTCTTTTTAATAAATTGACCCAAGCCGAACAGAGCGATTACCAGAACAATGAATTGCGAAACAAGAGGCGCATAGGGAAATAAGGAGTCAAAAAGCAGAAAAAAAACCAGGGTTACCAAACCAAAAAACAAGGTTTGCGTAACAAACAAGAAGGCCATGCTTTTCTTATTCTGAAACACGGCTTCTGCAAGAAAATGTGCATTCGAGTTGAACATTTCTGACCTTTTTTTGTGTTGTTAATCTAAATAGCAGTACTAACTGCTGTTAATTAATACCTGAACGAAAACCAATTTAATCCGTAGCAATAAAAGCTTGGAAAACAGCTTGGTACTTCGATGTTTGGTGCTTTCAGCGATCAGCCGGTTATTGCTTGTAATTGTAATTTCGTAAGCTGAAGGCTGACAGCACGTTAACCTTCAAGCTGAATTCCGGCATCCGACACGAGGCTGGATAAGGGTTTAGCGATTTTCCGTTCAGGCACTAATTATACACTCGGTTGAATATCATTTTGGACAGCCTGGACCTTTTCAGCTCAAAAACCTGTTCAGGACATAACTCCCGGCAACAAAAGCAACGAATACAAAGATCTTCATCCATCACAACTCCAGTGCCATTGTCTTTTAATGCAAGCGCATCTACAGGGCAGCTATCCACACAAATGCTGCAGCTTTCGCAGTCTTCGTTTCTTTTGGGATAAGGTTTGACGTTTTGAAAACCTGAAACCAGATATTTCACCAGCCAGGTTGGTAACTTATCAAAAATGTCATTGGACACTTTTTTAAAATCAGATACTGAGACATCACTAATGGTTTCACCCCGGGTTTCAATTTCGGAAAGTGTCTTTATTCCCAACCCCCTTTCAAACCCAAATTTAATGGTTCCGATTTCCAGAGGATCATATCCTACAATGCTACTGGCAATGGCATCCAGTGCAATGCCATCACTACTGGAGAGAATCAATCCGATTTTCTTTGGAAACCCCATGGCTGGTCCGGGACCTTCCATTCCTACTATTGCGTCCATTAAGCAAATATGGGGCTTGGACATGCTGTAAATATCCAGAATTGCCCGACATAACTCATCCGCTTTTACAGCTTGTTTATGGACCAGTCGTTTTCCACCTCCGGGAATAACTCCAAACATATTTTTAACAGCACCAGTAAACAGGGTTTGTTCATGAGATTTCAACTTGCAAAGAGATAAGATAACGTCGGCTTCCAGAACAGGTTTGGCAATAAAAAGCTCGTTAAGGATATCCGCCTGATCATTTCTGACTTTCTCCACTCCTTCAATTTCAAAATTTTTCAATTTGGCACCGGTTTCCTC
>JAKSDL010000271.1 GCA_022360105.1 Pseudomonadota bacterium | reverse complement strand
TCCGTTGTTTGAAATTGCTGCTAACGGTGAATCGCTGAGAATGATTTCGGACAAGACTTATTATATATATATTCCGCCTAAAAAGAACCAACCCTTTATCCGGAAATTGGAAGTCGAATCGCCCTATTCCGTGCAAGTGAACGTAGACTGGGAAGACAGGAATACAATCAAAATAAATCTCTCAGGCCAGGGTTGCCAACTTTCCAGATTTCAACTGGATGGTGGACGAACCTTTACAGCCACCATCGCGACAACCGATAATCAGAATAACAGACAACGCTATCCTTTAAATTCAACAACTCCCTGTAATTAAATGAACACACCTGAGTTTGACATTGTGATCGCCGGAGCCGGTCTTTCCGGGTTGAGCACGGCACACTTCCTGAAGAAACAAGCCCCTGAAGCAAAAATTTTGATTTTGGAAAAAACCGAAAGACCCGGTGGTGCCATTCGCAGCATGAAAGAGCAAGGGTTTCTTGCCGAATGGGGAGCCCACGGATTTTTGGATAACGTTGAAGAGAGTAGGGAATTACTGAATGACTTGGGATTAACAGAGCGTGTTCTTAAGGCGCCTTTAAAACAGTTTAAACGATATATCTGCAAAAACGGGAAGCTGGCTCAAATCCCCCAATCTCCGCCTACCATCATAAAAAGCAAATTACTCTCTTTTCCTGAAAAATTAAAGGTGCTTGCAGACTTATGGAAGAAACCCAAATCTGGTGAGCAAACCATTGCCCAGTGGGCGTCCTATCGTTTTGGGAGAGCAATTCTGCCTTTTGCTGATATCGCCTTGACGGGTACCTATGCCGGCGATATTGAAACCTTGAGCATCGATGCCGCAATGCCCGGAATTCGCGATCTGGAAAAAAAATATGGGTCTGTCTTCAGAGGGGCGATAAAAAGCCGTAAAAATAAAACCTCCGCGGGAATGCCGTCCATGGTCAGTTTCGAAGATGGGATGGAGTTTCTTTTGAAAAAGCTGGCGTCAGGCAAGGTAATCCGGTATGAAAGTGCCATAGAACAAATAAAGAAGACTGAAGAAGGTTGGGAACTGGAAGTAAATGGAGAACTGATTCAAACCAAACAGATTGTTCTGGCTCTTCCCATTAACAGCGCGCTTAAAATTTTAAATGGCTTGCAGAAACCACCTCAATCAGCTGTCAGGGAAGCTGTTGTTAACAATGTGGTGTTGGGATTTGACAACACGGCAGACATTCCTTTTGGGTTTGGTTATCTCGCTCCCAAAATTGAAAAGCGTTTTGCCCTGGGAACGCTATTTTCTATCCACATGTTCCCGAAACGAGCACCAGAAGGATTTAACCTGATTGAAATTCTGGTCGGTGGTACAAGAAACCCGGAGCATCTAAGCTTGGGCGATGAGGAGATGATTAAACGCGCCATCAAGGATGTAAGCAAATTGATCAAACTTCCTGCCAAACCGGTTTTCTCTCAAGTGTTAAGGCCAGCTTCGGGTATTCCCCAGCTGGAAATAGGGCATTTGCAATTTCTTGAATACAGGGAACAATTGCAAAAAAAATTTGAAGGATTGCATATCTGTGGTTTTGGCTGGCAGGCGATAGGCATCAACGATATGATCAAACAGGCAAAAACAGTTGCCAATGCTGCCTTTAAGGGCAAATCTGCGGATCAGGAAAGCCCCAGGGCAAAACCTGTTTACTTCTAGGAGCGAGATCCCGCCAATTCGATCGATTCACTCATAATTCGCTGTCGAGGCTTTAAGCCATAATTTTCGGTTGACGTTAATCCGCTATCAAAGGTACTCATTAAGAATGCCTTGAAAACTGGATAAGTCATTACCTGGTTTTGCATCAGTATCCAAAATTTTTAGCGGTTGGATGCCAAAACCAGACATACGACTCAAATACTCGCCTTGATGCGAGTTTTTTTATTTCTGACTATTCTAAAAAACCGGGCAACTCTCGTTACGTATCACAACTTCATGTGAGCAATTCAAATTAGATTTAGTGGAGTACATCATGTTTTCATTAGTTCCTGATCTTTATGCTATGTCCCCTCAAGGAGGCGGAGGTGGCGGTGCAATGTCACAGATTATTCTGTTTGGTTCGATTTTTCTAATCTTCTTTTTACTGGTTATCAGACCTCAACAGAAAAAAGTAAAAAAGCATCAGCAAATGATTGCCTCTCTGAAGAAGGGAGATCAGATTATTACATCTTCCGGTATCCACGGAAAGATTAACAAATACTTTGATGATAAAGATTTTATGCTGGTGGAAATTGCCGAAAAGACTATTGTCAAACTTCAAAAAAACCAGGTGGCGGACATTGTTCGCAGCAAGCCCGTTAAAGAAATCGAAGATAATAAAACAGAATCAGAGAACAAGTAATGAAAATACCCTGGAAAGGACTCGCAATATTAGCAGTATTGGCTGCTGCAATCGCATACAATATCCCAACGGTATTATCAGTTTTACCGCAAGAGGAAGGAAGTAAAACCGCCCAGGTTGAACAACAGTTTCAACGCATCAAGCAGCTTTACAAACCTTTAAAAGAGATTAACCTGGCACTGGTAGAAATAAAGAACAAACGCTTGATGCTGATGACGGAAGAAGGCTTTGAATATCCTGTTGGCCATCCGATTCTGGAGAAAATTCTTGAAGACAATTTTCGACACGAAAAAACGAACCAGGGAGACTTTTTGTACCTGAGAGAGGGTGCCGACAAATCTGTTTTTCTTTCCCATATCGCTGACAAGCTCAATGGATTGTTTACCAATGTCCGCAAAATCGAAAAGCTTTCTCTCTCTGAAAACAAAACCAGCGTGGTGTTTGAGATGCAGGAAGGCAAGCGATTGAATGCCCAAGGCGAGCCTTTACAGACGTTTTTGGATGACAAACTGGAAGTATCCTATCGAGAAGAAGAAAATCGATACTACACCCGACCCAAACCTCGTAAAAACGTGATCAGTCGCGGTTTGGATCTTCAAGGCGGTATGTACATGGACATTGGTGTCAAATCGGATGCCGTTGTGGATGCCGTGCTTACCAGGATGGTTGAGGATCTGGAAGATGTCATGATTGAAGAGGCTGTTAATTATGTTAGCGTTTCTAAAATTGACAACAACCAGATTGAGATAGTTATTGAAGAAGACGAGTCTTTCGAATTGCAGGGTGATGCGTACGAAAGGCTGCTGGGAGCCATATACGATTCTGAAAAGACTGAGAGTGGGTACCTGGTAACATTAAAAGAGGATGAAATTACACGAATCAAAAGAAAGGCTATTGAACAAGCCCTGGAAACGATTCGAAACAGAATTGACCAGTTGGGTGTAAGAGAACCGAGTATTCAGTTGCAAGGCGACAATTCGATAATTATCCAATTACCGGGACTGGAAGATCCTGACCAGGCAAGAAGAGTGATTGGAACAACAGCTGTTCTGGAGTTTATGCTCGTTGCCAATAACGCCTCCGTAGATAACCCGGGCAATGATAATGTAGTGTTGATGGAGGAAATTCGTGATCCGCTGACAAAAGAAGTTGTCTCTACTCGCCCATATGTACTGGAGAAAAAGGTCTTGCTGCAGGGAGATCGCATCAGAGACAGTCGGGTAAGTTTCTCTCAAACGGGTCAGGCTTCGGTGAGTCTTTCTCTGGATGATAAAGGGAAGCGTATTTTTGCGGACATCACCAGGAACAATGTTGGCCGCTTGCTGGCCATTGTGCTGGATAGCAAGGTTCAATCAGCGCCCAGAATTAACGAAGAAATTGCAGGTGGTGAAGCTGTCATAACAGGGAATTTCTCTCCTGAAGAAGCAGCTGAACTGGCATTGGTACTCAGATCCGGTGCACTTCCGGCACCCATTGAAATTAATGAGGAAAGAACGGTTGGACCTTCCCTGGGTGAAGATTCGATTAGAAAATCGATCATAGCCTTGGCAATCGGATTTGCTGCGGTGATCTTTTTCATGATGATCTATTACGAAGTAGCCGGAATGTTCGCGGTCATGGCGCTGTTATTTAATCTATCTTTGATTGCTGCTGCTCTTGCCTACTTTCAGGCAACCCTTACACTACCTGGTATGGCCGGGATCATTTTAACCATCGGTATGGCAGTTGATGCCAACGTGTTGATTTTTGAGCGTATTCGCGAGGAAATCGGCAGGGGAAGTCCTATCAGAACAGCAGTAAACACAGGCTTTAAAAAAGCGACCGTCACTATTCTCGACGCCAACATTACAACCGTTCTGGCAGCGGTCGTGCTTTTCCAGTTTGGTACCGGAGCCATTAAAGGTTTTTCAGTGACACTGATTATAGGAATTATTGCCAGTATGTTTACCAGTATTATAGTTGGACGTTCATTATTTGAGCTGGTTTATTTAAGAAAACAAAGACTAGAAAAAATCTCTATATAGGCTGAACCATGAGGATATTTAAGACGACCCCTGATTGGGATTTCCTGGGAAAGAAAAAAATAGGTTTTGTGATTTCCGCCGTCTTATTACTAGCCAGTATTGGTGGCCTGATTGCAAAAGGATTGACCTACGGTATTGATTTTCGAGGAGGTACGCTGATTCAGATTCAATTCCAGGAAGAGCCTCAACTGGAGGTTATTCGTGAATTGTTTCAGAAAGAAATCGAAACCAATGTCAATATTACCAGATTTGGCGAAGAAGCGGAGAATGAAGTCATTGTGACCCTTTCTCAAGATGCTATTGTAGGTAAGGCATCTGAGCTGACAGAAAAGATTACTAATATTTTAAAAACCGAGTATCAATCCTTTGACATAAGAAGGATTGAAACGGTCGGACCAAAAATCGGTGCGGAGTTGAAGAACAAAGCTTTTCAAGCAGCTTTTTTTGTTCTGGTTGGTGTTTTGATATACATTGGTATCCGTTTCAAGGTTCGATACGGTTTTGCTGCTGTTGTCGCCTTGTTTCACGATGTGCTGATTACCCTGGGTATTTTTGTGTACATGGAAAAAGAATTTACTCTAACGATTGTTGCAGCCGTTCTGACAATCATTGGTTATTCACTGAACGATACCATCGTAGTGTTCGACAGGGTAAGAGAAAACGTTGCTCGCTTTCCTAAACGAGACATGGAAGAGGTCATCAACCTCAGTGTGAATGAAAGTTTGAGTCGTACGATACTTACTTCTGTTACGACCTTTTTGGTTGTATTCTCTTTGTTCTCATTGGGTGGCGAGATTATACACGATTTTAGTTTTGCCATGTTGATCGGTTTGGCGGTTGGTACCTATTCTTCCGTGTTCGTGGCCAGTCCCGTGGTCCTTTATTTTGATCCTGCTCAGAAGCAAAATAATCCTTTGTGGAAATGGTACGATGCTGTTGTGGATGCCTTTAAATCAGCAACAGCCAAACCAAAGAAAAAAAGAGCATAATGTACCATGGCTGTCATCAACCTCATAAATGATCTGAAAAAGAAGATTCAGGCTCGTGTTTCAGAGCTGCTTAAGCAGGAATTCCAGCTTGAAGATGTGGATCCATCCATCTTCAAGTTCGAAGTGCCGCCCGATGAAAAAATGGGGCATTTGGCATTTGCCTGTTTTCCGTTGGCAAAACTGGCCAGAAAAGGGCCGCCCGTAATTGCTCAAACCCTGGCAGAAGCTTGGGGCTCAAGTGATGAATTTTCATCGATCAAGTCAGTTGGTCCCTACTTGAATTTCCATTTTGAACCATCATACCTGGCAAGCCAACTTATTAAAGCATGTGCTGGTGATGCTCAGTATGGAGATTCTGTGCGTGGGCAGGGAAAAACAATCATGGTGGAATACTCAGCACCTAACACCAATAAACCGCTGCATTTAGGGCACGGTAGAAACAACCTGCTGGGTATTGTGATCTCCAATTTACTGGAAAAGACTGGTTACAGGGTTGTGCGCACCAATTTGATCAACGATCGAGGCGTGCACATCTGTAAATCGATGTTGGCCTATCAGAAGTGGGGTGATGAAGCAACTCCCGAAAGCACCGGCAAGAAAGGTGACAAACTGGTTGGTGATTACTACGTGCTTTACGATAAAAAAGAGAAAGAAAATCCTGATATTCTTAAAGAAGTTCAACAGCTACTTAGGGATTGGGAGGCAGGAGATCCTGAAGTAATAGAACTCTGGAAAACTATGAACAGCTGGGTTCTGAAGGGGTTTCAGGAAACCTATGACCGCATGGGGGCGACTTTTGAAAAAGTCTATTATGAAAGTGAGACCTATCAGGGCGGCAAAGAATATGTCCTGGAAGCCCTGAAAAAGGGAATTTGTTACGAAGAGGACAATGGTGCTGTTGCGATTGATCTTGAGGAAGACAAACTGGGAAGAAAAATCCTTCTCAGGGGCGACGGTACAGCCATGTATA
>JAKSDL010000676.1 GCA_022360105.1 Pseudomonadota bacterium | reverse complement strand
TCCTGACTGTATGGTTCTATCAATGGCATATTAAACATACAGCGAGCGATGAACTGGAGCAAGCCGTAGCAACATCGTAGCAAAAATCAGCGGAGCCATACAGCTCCGCTTCCACTATACAAACAATATTTAAACATCCATTTGGATCAGCCACGAAAACCATTTTTAAGCCGGATTATGGTTAAACTATCTGAATCTCCCAAATAATTCGTGACAAATGATCCGGAATGAACATTTTGCTCTTTTAACTATAACATACTGTAATTATATCCTTTCTTCAAAATTTCGCTTTCCGGCAACCTCAATTTCGTTCCACGTCCCCACCAAATTGGTGACAACAAGCTTGCTAAATCACAGGAATCTTTCTAGGAAAGTCCAGCACCTTTCCTCGTGCCCCCTCTGTGGAATCAGGTGTATAAAATGAAATTCACTTTACACTATTACACGCATTTCAGGGTTTAGCTTTGCTTAGCCCGCAAGCACCAGCCTTTATTCAGGTTTTGAATGTGTTATCAGTTATCGGCTATCGGTTACCAGTTTGTAGAGCAATTAGCTAAGTTTGGATGAAAACATGGAAAACCATTTATCCGATCAAACAGTAACTTTATCTATTGAACAATTGTTCATTAAAATAGAAAACGGAGCTTTCACCAAAAGCCGATTACTGATCACAATGCCATACAACATTGGCGTTGCATGGCATGGACTGGGATGCAGGCACATTGTAAAAACTCTAAAATGTGAGACCATTAGAAAGCAGGAATTTATAGGAGGAAATGTTTAATGAACAGTCAAAAGGAACCGATCCAGGCATGGGTCACCGTATTTGCCGGTACAGCGATCAATCTTTGTTTGGGGATATTGTATGCCTGGAGTGTATGGAAAAAATCCCTGGTTAACACCTCGTTGGCCGGACAGACCATGGAAGGGATGAACGCTGGATGGAAGTATCTCACCAATTCGGAAGCGGCAACGCCTTTTTCGATCTGCGTGATCATGTTCATGTTATTGATGATCCCGGGCGGTAGAATTCAAGACAAGCTAGGCCCCAAGGCTGGAGCCACTATTGGCGGTCTTTTTGTTGCTGCGGGATGTATCGTTGCCGGCTTGATGAAAAGTTACACCGGATTGATTATCGGATTTGGTGTTCTGGGTGGAATCGGAATGGGAATTGGTTATGCTTCCCCGACCCCGGCTGCCTTGAAGTGGTTCGCAACCAAAAAGAGAGGCTTGATAGCAGGTCTGGTGGTAATGGGTTATGGTGGGGCAGCTATATATATTGCTCCCCTGGCCCGATACCTGATTAACAGTATCGGAATTACCGGTAGTTTTATTGCCTTGGGAATCTTCTTTGCCGTGGTGGTAATCGTCGCCGGGCAGTTGTTGCTGACTCCGCCTGAAGGCTATGTGCCACCGGAAAAAGTGGAAAAAACAAAAGGACCGGCAACCGCCACTTCCGTTAACTGGACAGGTTCCCAGATCGTCAAGACCTGGCAGTTCTATGTGCTGGTAGTGATGTTTATATTTGCAACTCAATCCGGACTGCTGATCATCGGCAACGCTGCCGGTCTTCTGGCCAAAGTCGGGGCAACCGTGCCCTTCCTTGCAGCCAATGCCTGGATTCTGGCGGCTTATGGTGGATTGATAAATGCTTCCGGTCGTCCCGGTACAGGAATCTATTCGGATCGCTGGGGACGGATGAAAGCCTATGCACTGAATTGCTTACTTTCAGCGATTTGTATTATCTGCATGCCCTGGATTATCAAATCCCAAAGTATCTTCCTGCTGTTTCTGGCTGTAGGCATCGGTTATTGGCAATACGGCGGTCTGCTTTCCCTGATGCCCTCCTTTGTGGCTGACTTTTTTGGTCCCAAAAACCTGGGATTGAATTATGGTTTGGTTTTCTTTGGATGGGGTGTTGGTGCCTT
>JAKSDL010000035.1 GCA_022360105.1 Pseudomonadota bacterium | reverse complement strand
TAGTAAACTTCTCCAACCAGGGTAATATTGTTCTCAAACGTATATTGGAAACCCAAAACACTATTATGAAAATGTCCCTCCCTTGTATAGAATTCATATGTCGGAGGTAAATAATAGGTTTCAACATCGATTTGTTTGGTTCTCTCCGTTTTTTTTCGGATATAATTCTGATCGCTGGCACCGTGCCAGCAGACTGTTTCTCCAAAAATCTGCAAATCGGAAACAACCGTCGAAAAACTAAATCCCCAGCGGGTTTCCTGTTCCTCAAGTTTTGAATACGTTAAGGTAAAATCAGTATCCAAAACAAAGAGATAAACCTTGGCAACTTCCTGCGATAATTGATTGTCATCATCGTCCTCATCCACATCAGGGATGTACACACCGGTTAAGGCCAGGGTTGTGCTATCAATATCAATTCGTGCCAGGGTTTTACCTTCTTCCGGCTCATCGATACTACTGAGGTCGGTTTGTGGATTGACCGTATCCATGGGATTCCAAAAATAACCCGTTCCCCATTCTACTCGCTGCTTTCCCAGGCTCAGGAAATACAACCAGTCATTTCCAAATTTAAAGGTTGTATATGCCTGATCGAATTGCGATAAATCGTCAGTTGAAGCGTCTCCTTCTCCCTGGTAAATCTCGTATTCCGCTCTTCCCTTGATAATAATTTCATTCCAGCTGCCGATCGAATTTTCAAGGTTTAGCAGCCCTGTGGTTTTATTTTCACGCTGCCTCGCATCGAATATGTTATCCGGGTTTAACAGCGATTCTTTATTCAGATCATGATAGGCGGTTAAATTGTTGATTTCTCCCTTAATTTGAAGTTTGAATGGCCCAAATTCCCGATAAGGTTTTTTTGTTGCTTCCGGTGCTTCTTTTTTGATTAGAGCATCTATGTCTTCAAAGTTGGGTACTTCTGCTTTCAGGAGTTTTCCCTGGGTTGAAACCAATAAAACGCATACCAGTGCCTTGATAATCGCGTTTATTAGATTAAGCTTCCTTAGCACCAGCCTCATTGCTCAAATTTTAAAACTAATTTCGTTTGCGTTCCAAGTATGTTCTGGTGAACATATAGTCCGGTATTTTCTGGTCAAATTCAGCATTTGTCAGTTTAACAAATGTGCGATGATCGGGCCTGAGACTGTTTATCATAGTCAGGAGTCGTGGTCTGGTGCGATTCCCCAGAGGACCGATATCAGAATATGCCAGTGATTTCATTTTCTTTCCGGACAGGGTGTAATACTCTTCTCGAAGAGGAATAAATCCATCTTTACGGACCCAGTAGTGAACCCTGTCGTAAGTTGCACTGGGTCGTTTGGCCTTTAAAATCATAAAGTAGCATTGAAAGCCTTCCACCACCTCTGTCCCCTGGACTTCTGCTGCATAATCGTCCACAAGGCTCACTTTTAGTAAATCTGAATTGTTAAAATCTCCACCCATAAAACGCTGTGTTCCTGCAATGCGAATCGATTTTTCGACATTAGGCACATATTGCCACATGTTTTCATTTAATAACAATAGATCCTTGCCAACGTTTTCCGGAGGATAAAGAATGCGCACCATCACCTTCTGACCTCGTAATTTAAAATAGGTGATATATTTGGCAATCGTGTCATCAACCCCTGGCCTTTTTATAACCATCAGACTTTCATACTGAGCAGAATTCCCGATCATTACCTGATCCGCTTTCATTACGATTTCATCACCTGTCAACTCACCGGCTGTTGCAGAACCCAATAGATTGAACAATAAAAGTGATAAAAGAAAATAACGCTTCATGTTTCCTCGTTAATATAATCAAACTACTCTATACATAACCCAGCGCCTTGGTGGGTTCCATTCGTGATGCCTTGAATATGGGAATTGAAATACCGATCATGGTCACAAAGATGACAAAGAAAAAAGTAAAAACCACAGAAGGATAGGTTAAATAGGCATAGAGGTATTTCCCTCCAAAAACAGTGGCGGCTCCCTTGGTGGGGGCTGCAATACCAACATTCTCAAAAAGAACCGAGATCAAAACCCCGATTGTAGAGCCACTAAATGCCGAAAGTGAACTTAACAACAATCCCTCCATAATAAAGATCGTCACTACTGTTTTACTTTTTGCTCCCATGGCTTTGATGGTTCCGATCTCCCTGGTCCGTTCACTCACTGAAAGGAATGTTGAATTCACTACCCCAACACTGACGATGCACAGCAAAATAATGGTGAAAATTAAAACGATGTAGCGGATGAAGTAATATTGGGCTAAAAAGCCCTTCATCAGCTTTTTCCAAGTCAGAACAAGACCTGGAAGATTTTCCCCGCGAAGTTTTTTATGGATTTTAGCCTCAAACACATCTGTTGCATCCACATCTTTCAAGTAAACACCAAGACTAAAAACCTCATTGTCGGTAATTCCCATCAGATCCTGGGTATCCCAAAGACTGATGTACATCAGGTGGCTTGCGAATTCCAACCCGGTTTTAATTGCAAAAACACCTACAATGGTAAAATCTTTGGCGTTTGTTCCCCCTCTTGGCATATTGACCACCACCGCAACTTTGTCTCCAACTTCCGCTTTCAGGCGCGCTGCCAGTTTTTCACTAATGATGAGTGAAAGCCTGTCATCATCATTTAAATAACGACCATGATTCACCTGTAAGTTATCCTTGCGTCTGATTCCTTCCGGCTCCATACCAACAATCATAGCGTTCAAAGACGATTCTTCAGAAAAAACAGCCGCACTGAATTGAACTTTTTTGGTGATGTAGTCAATACCATCGATGTCATATATCGATTTTTCAATTTCCTTATAGCGCTCCAAAACTGATTTGTTTTGGAAAAGAATTCTCCTGAATATCAAGGTGTCTTCCTGATCTTTGCCTCCTGCGGAGTGTTTTTCCATTTGAATGTCTTTCACGCCACCGGGAAAGATCATGACATCTTCAACCAGCGTTCCTGTGAATCCGATGATGGTTTGCCTGATTATTCCTCCTGTAAACGACAAGCCCACGATGATAGATGCTGTACCGACGATAATCGAAATCCCGGTGAGCAGGTTTCTTGTGCGATGTCGAATCAGGTTTCTGTATGCAAGTCTGAAAAATTTTCTGTTCATGAATGTCTCAATGCTTCAATAGGATCAAGTTGCGCTGCTTTGTACGCAGGATATAACCCGCCAATGGTACCAATGAATAAAATCCAGAAAAAGGCAAAAACCACAGGGATAAATCCCAGTATTGGAAAGAGTTTGCCTTCTAAAACCAGTGCCAGCCCTTCAACAATGCCGTTGTTTTCAAAATAAGTAGTGAAAAAACACCCGATAACCACACCTATCGAGCAAGATATCAAAGAAAGCGCAAACGATTCGGTAAGAAATATGCTGATGATTCCCCTCCGCTTTATTCCAAGTGCCATGATAGTTCCAATTTCCCTGGTCCGCTCCTTGACACTCATAAGCATGGTATTGGAAACAGAGATCGCAGTTATAGCGGCTAAAATGATCAATACAAAAAACACGAGAACCCTCCCTAGCAAAGCAATGTGATAATAAAACCCGCCAAGCTGTTTCCAGGTT
>JAKSDL010000093.1 GCA_022360105.1 Pseudomonadota bacterium | reverse complement strand
TGAAATCGACATGGTCTGCAACTTCTATCTAACATAGCGTTGATAATTTTTAGTTATCGTTCATTCAAATCGCGGATCGACAGGCATGTTTCCCATACTTAGCAAATCAGGTTTATGGTTGTTATAGATTCAAAGTTTTGTAATGCATCAACCCGGCATGATAGGCTTGAGAAGCTATTGGGGGATCTGGTTTAGATGGTTGTCACAGTGTTATTGGAAGGAATAGTTTATAAATTAATATCTTTCCGGGGATGCTTCCGGGTAAGAATGCTGCGCTGTTTCTTTTTGTTGACGGTGAGATAGATCTGGGTAGTGCTGATGGAGGAGTGGCCCAGGAGGTCCTGGATGTAGCGGATGTCCACTTCGTTTTCCAGGAGCATGGTGGCCAGGGAGTGGCGGAACATGTGGGGGGTGATGTTTTTGTCGATGTTGAGCTGTTTGATGTATTTTTTGATCATGAAGCGGATGGACTGTTCCGAGAATCTCCTGTGGTGGCGGTTCAGGAAGAAGTATTCGGCATGTATGATATGCTCGCGGAAGAGTTTGAAATAGGTGTTCAGGGCTTCTTTTGTGGCTGTGCTGCAGACGGGGATGAAACGTTCCTTGTTGCCTTTGCCGTTGATGCGGACGGTGTATTTGTCCAGGTCCATTTCCGAGAGTTTAAGGTGGGAGAGTTCCGACACCCTCAGGCCTGTGGAGAACAGGAGTTCGACAACGGCGATGTCCCGGACAATGATGCCATAAGCATATGAGGAGGGCGCAAGGCCGTCTTTTCTCTTATAGAGATGCTGGTACAGCCTTTTGATGATGGCAGGTTCAATAACCCGGGGGACCCGTTTTCCTTCTTTTATCTTGATTCGCAACAGGCTAAAGGGATT
The DNA here is from genome assembly GCA_022360105.1 of Pseudomonadota bacterium. The sequence continues at coordinate 2,435 of JAKSDL010000093.1, read as the reverse complement.
GATGTCGATCTCCCCTTCGAACTGCATGTGGTTGAAGAAAGTCTTTAGGGAGGCCAGTTTCCGCTTGACAGTTTTGGGCTTGAATTTGGGGGAGATCTCTTCCAGGTAGAGTTTGATGGAGGCTTTGTCGATGTGTTTTAATTCTTTGATTTGATTGCCTTTGTTGCAGAAGGCGATGAATTGACAGAGATCAATTTTATAAGCGGTAATGGTTCTGCTGCTCAAGTTTTTTTCATATCTGCAATGGAATAAAAAGTCGTTGATGTGCTGCTGCAATCCGGCCTCCCCAAGCTTCCCGATGTTGCCAATATCCCAAATTGTTCGCCGAATGCTCTTTATTTCATAGTAAAAGTAGTTTGGCCAGTAAAAAATTTGTAAAATGGAGTAAATTGGTAGTAAATCATATTCAATGCTCCGGCATTTTAATGGCGGCCGTGTGCTTCAAGTCATGGAGACGGACTTTCATAATTTTACCACATTTGGTTTAAATGATATTGCTTTTATGTATAAAATTTTGTACATATGAGACAACTTTACTTTGCCGGCTCTTCTCTGGACGATCCAAAAAGCTTTCCAGAATCAGTGAAAAAGCGCGCCGGGTTTCAGCTTCATAGGGTCAAACATGGTAAGGATCCCAGTGATTGGAAGCCAATGAACAGCATTGGCAAAGGGGTAAGAGAGATCCGCATTAAAGTGAAAGAGCAGTTTCGGGTGATTTATATTGCTTCGTTTTCAGATAAAGTTTATGTCCTTCATGCATTTAAGAAAAAGTCACAAAAAACCGCAAAGCGTGATTTGGACATTGCAAAGCATCGTTTGAAGGCGATACAGAGGAACAGAGGAGGGAGATAATGGATAGTAACATATTAAAATCAAATGGAAATGTTTTCAATGATTTAGGATTTACCCGAGAACAGTCCGGAAAGCTTGCCATTAAATCATACTTGATGTTGCAGATCGAATCTTTCATTAAAAACAGAGGTATGACCCAGGATCAAGCCTCAAAAATGATGGGGGTATCCAGGCCCCGAATCAGCGATGTTATGCGGGGTAAAATCGATAAATTTACCATTGATGCTCTCGTGGATATGCTGACCAAGGCAGGTCTTCATGTTGCCGTTTCTGTGGAGAACGCTGCGTAAATTTTCTTGAGGAGTGAAAGGTGAGAACATGAAGACCAGCACCAAAGTTGTTGGGATGAAAAGCGACTTAAAAGGCCGAGTTAAAAACACTGTCCTTGCAAAGACCAATGTTCTTTTGCCGCTGTTTGAAGCCATTGTGAATTCGATACAGGCGATTGAAGATATCATGCCTTTGGAAAAAGGATCTATTAATATAGAGCTTCACAGGGATGTCGGTGAATTCAGGCGTGTACCTTCGGTAATCGTGTGTAGCCGATATTTCCAACCGGGATACGGCTGGAAAATTTAAAATCCGGTGCTCCCTCAGATTCTACGGAGCGTTTTCCTTATAATTCCAGGGCAGCCATTTTGAAGGGGCTTTGAATAGCTCGGAGGAGTTCTCCAGCAACGTGATCAGATAGTCAAGAGGATGAATAAGGCTCATGAACATGTCCCCGGTAAAAGCACCATGCTCAGTCCGGTAAAACAATGAATTTTTCCTATGTAGAATGCAGCGTTTCAAGCTTCGTTCGCAAATGTTGTTATCAAGAGGAGCACCCGGTATCTCCAAAAAACGTGTCAATTCGTTCCAGTGATTGTTCATGTACGTGATGGCCTTGCCGAGACTGGAGTTAGGTTCCACCAGATTTTCTTTTGTCTGGCGATCCAGCCATAATTCAAGAGTATAGGATTTTCCATTTTAGTCCCTGATTGATCATCTGATAATACCGATAGGTGGTGATATCAAAGAGAATGTGTTTAAACTGGTGTTATGACTTGGCTATCGAATAGAAAATCAGATTTTTCGGATGCAGATGCTTTTAAAACGATTTTCAACGATCATTGGGAGGATTTCAAGAAGGCCCATCCGAAATATGACACAGATCAATACGAGACGCCGGTTCAGAAAATGCTTGGCTGTAGGGATGTTTCAAACGGTTATAGTGAGTAGTATGTTTGCATGTTTGAAATGTGGAGCCGAGTGTTTGGAAGATGTTGTTGGTTCAGTAAAAAGGAAAAAGTTGAAAATTAGAAGTATAGTTGTCGTTCAGACTCATGGTCGATCAGGACGATACAATCCGCATCTACACATTACAATGACAAGCGGCGGCATATTGGTCGGATGGTTCAGCAAATTATGCCGAAAGGGTTCCAGCGAGTAAGATATTATGGGTGTGAAATGAAGGTCAATGAAGCGATTATTGATGTTGAGATAGGAATGGCTAAATTCGATGGCAGGTATAATGATGGCTATATGCCAATTTTGGGCTGCCCTGGTTGTAATCGAGAGAGCATGGAATTTGTCGAGGAGTA
>JAKSDL010000409.1 GCA_022360105.1 Pseudomonadota bacterium | reverse complement strand
TTGAATTGAAAAAAACGAAGGTTCGGTTTTTGGTTTTGATGTTTTTGTTCTATTTCGCTTATCTTCACATCCATGATCGGACATGAAAAAACCGCCTGGCAAAAAAACAGGTTTCCGGATAATGCTGTGTAGAGAGGGTTTAAGTACAATGCAAAGGTGAGGTAAGTTGTCCGCCGACAAGGCTTTTTCCCTGTCCAAGCTGCTGATCGATCGGTCAAGAAATCAAGCAATCCTTTAAAGAGCTAGCTGGCAGCGTTTAGATATCCATTCCAAAATGAAATCTGTTCAGTTGCCTGCTCAAATATAAATAATATTGGAAAGCTGCATTCGTGACCGGCAGTTATGCGGTTTGAGGGGGGGGATCAATTTTGTATTCTCACCGGATTTTTCACCTGGTTTAACCATTGGTTAATCCAGTTCAATGCTGATTTCACCGGATTCAATCTCTCGGGCATCGATGCCGCCACAACTTGATTTTCCCAGCAGGTTTACCCTGATTCTTACCCGATAGGCCCCGGGCTTGTTACCTGTTACGATCAACTGTCGATCTCCGGGGTGTGCTTTGAATCGGGCACCTGGTGGACGCTCCAGAACATCTGCAAGAACAGAAAAAAAGTAACCGGCAGGTGCAGGATAAGGTGTAATTTTCAGGGGTATAGTGAGAGGTGCGTTGGCAACGCCATGATAGTTCAGGTTTGAAAATGACACCTTGTAGGTGGAAGAGCTTCCTGGGCGATTGAACAGTGCTGGTCCCTGTCCGTTAACGGTTGCCGGGTAAACGCTAACCAGCAAAAGCAATACGGTAAAAATCATACCGCTTCCTTTCAGGTATGAACCGTATTTATGGTAGCCGCGATATATCAAATTAAACATATTTTAATTGCGTTTTGCTCACATCTGGTATGGGACGTTTTTGGTTGTATTGCTGTGGAAACAGGTCTGTTCGTAACTTCCACAGCTCGTTACCCGAATTTTGCCTACAAACCACCGATCTGGATGGAAGCATGCACCGTTTGGGAATACATGGTAATACGACCGATCAGTTCACCAATTAAAAGGATGGGGGGGAGCCAAATCGGGATTTTACGCGCAATTCCGATCACAAAAAGGCCAAGTCCAAATTCCCCGATCATCTGAAGCCAATATAAGACCGAGCCATAATATGCAGCTCCGGACAGTTGCATGGCTTTTCCACCGGAAAGCCAGATAGAGGGAATCATCAGGTTGACCACCAGGCCGATCAACAGGCTGACAAAAAGGGCCTTTACCAGGAATGGTTCCTGTTTCTCATCGGAGAAATAGGAAGAAAAAGCAATTCCCAGCACGCAGGCTGTAAAAAGGCCATAGAATACAGGAACAAGATTGTTCAGGGCCGGGTAACCAGTATTGCTGTAAACCATACCGGTCGATACAACCAGCGCAATGCCCAGTAACGCCGTCAGACTAATAAGGATTTGACTGATAGCAAGCTTCCTGACCACAGCCAGGTAAGATAGTCCGACACCGGCTCCAAACAGCAGTACAAACAAAACCTCCCTGGATAACCAGGCTGTTTTAAGATTTAAGATGGCCCGTGGTCCTCCGGATGGATGTCCCAAATGAAAAAAACTGGCAATAACGGCAACCAAAAACAAAGCTCCCACAGCCATCCATTCGCGATCAGGCATTAGATCACTATTTCCATTGCTTGTACTCCACCGGCGATAAGCAGACAAAACGCATATCCCCACTGCAACCTGGCTTAAAACCGTAAAAAAGACCAGTGATAATTCCATATTGTTCATTGCTGCCTCCTAATTTCTAGAGGTTGACGGGGAGGTCTGAAGCGGACCGAGGGATTCAAGTTTCCGAAACGGGGAAACCCCGGTGGATACTGCGAGGTATCGGTTGCGCTAAATTGGTTCACATCAATGAGATCCAACGCTTTTGTGGGGCAACCAAGCACGCAGGCGGGTTTTAATCCGTCATCAAGCCGCTCCCAACAGAGACTGCATTTTTCCGCTTTTTTGCGTTGTGGGTTGTACTTAGGGGCTCCGTATGGACAGGAGCGGATACAATTACCGCAACCGATGCATTTCTCCTGCTCATGAACCACGACCCCGTCTTCTTCCCTTTTATAATAGGCGACGACCGGGCATTGCTCCAGGCAGATCGGTTTTTCGCAATGGTTGCAAGCCAGTGATAAAAATGCACGCTCCTGATGAGGATAGATCTCTTCATGTAAAGGATGCATATTTCTCCAAGCAACGCCGGCAGGCTGATGGTACTGGTTTTTGCATGCCATGGCACAACTGTAACAGCCAACGCAGCGTTTGGCGTCGACCAGAAATCCAAGCTGTTTTTTCATCTCTTTTCTCCTTACGCAGGTTGAATGTCTGCAAATTGGTCGTGAATAGCCACTCCGGGAGCCCCGGTTTTGTATGCTCCCATGTCTGAAGGCATGTCATCCACTAAGTTCTGTACGTTAAAATCACTCTTGTTGAACCAGGCCTCGTAGATCATCAGAACATCTTTGGGTACGTTGTCCGTCACCCTGGCCCTTATCAGCTGCTCACCTACTTTGCTGAATACTTTGACCCGTGCCCCGTCTTTTACCTTTTTGGCCCGGGCTGTTTCCGGATGGATATAGACAAAAGGCTCGGGATTAAAATCCTCCATGTAGTCCAATTGCTGGAACTGTGAATGAATATTAAAAACGCTGTGGGGCGTTAACAGTCGCAATGGTGCATACGCATCCCGGTTTGCCTTGTATTTGGGAAGAGCATCATGGCCATGTTCGGCAGAAAGTTGGGAGAGAAACTCATACTTACCGGACGGTGTTGCAAACTTTTTGTTATACCAGGCTGCCGTGGAAGGCATAATTGCTTTTCGGGGACCGTCTTTGAGTTCCTCCCAGGACTTGATCCCAAACAGATCATATATTCCCTGGTTGAACTCTTTGGCCAGCCATTCTTCAGTGTCTATTTCGCTGGGGAAGGTGCAGGAACCGGGACTTAACTGGTTAATCTTCCCGGAAAGAGCTGCCGCAATTTCGATGCTTGTTTTGCTTTCATACATCGGTTTGATGGCCTGTTCGTTCAGGCCCAGCCAATAGTGCCAATAGGAGACGTTAACCGTCCATTCCTCAAACTGGGTTGTGGCCGGTAAAACAATATCCGCTTGTTCAACGGTTTGATTAAAAAACTTGTCTACCACAACCACCATTTCCAGCTTGGCAAATGCTTTCTTCATCATGTTCAGGTCAAAATCCTGGCTAAACGGATTTTTACAGGCCACCCAAAGCATACGAATGGGAGGATTGTCAGTCTCCAATATCATGCGTGCCGTCTGGTTGATATTCACTGTCCGATCGGTATAGGACGTTTTTTGTTTTACAAAATCAAATTCACCTTTCGGACCTGCTTCACCTTGAAAACCAACCGAACCCTCGGGCTGCTTCTGAATCAGGGCGTTATAGTTAAATCCCCAGGTATGGAGATGTCCGTACCGCGCTCCACCTCCTTCTTTATGTATATTACCCGTCATAGCCACAAGCGCGTCCACGGATCTGACAGTTGCTCCACCGTTTACATGGCGCTGAAGGCCATACCCAATCCAGATTGTTGCGGGTTCTGCGGTTGCAAATTCTTCAGCCACCCTGGCAATGGCTGCTGCCGGTATTCCGGTTTTTTCCGCGGCCCATTCCAGGGTAATGTTATTCCGTAGATAGGTTTCAAATTCGTTATAGCCGACTGCATCTTTGTTTACAAAATCCCGATCCACCATGTTTTTATCCAAAATATGGCGAGCCATTCCCAAAGCCAGAGCACCATCTTCACCGGTTTTGATCTGCCAGTATTCATCGGCTTTGGCAGCGGTTTGGGTAAACACGGGATCAATAACCAGTACTTTGGCTCCTTGACTCTGGGCTTCATAGATAAATTTCATGGTATGTACCGAGCACCAGGCAGGATTTCCACCCCAGAGAATGATGTACTTGGAATTCACCAGATCCTCGGGATCATGGCACCACATGTTCCCCATGTCATAGTTTTGGGCATCAATTCCTGCCGGCCAGCAGGGAGTTCCAATAAATCGAGTCGTGTAACCTAAAGATGACATCATGCCTTCGACGCCATAGTGGGTAATACCGAAGTTACCGGAGTATTTAGTCAATCCCAGACCCAGCAAAGACTTATCCTTTTCCTTGATTTCCAGTATCTTGCCGGCTATGCGTTCCAAGGCGTTGTCCCAGGAAATACGACGCCATTTTCCGCTGCCGCGGCCCTCCTGTATCATGGGATACTTGACACGATCCGGGCTGTATGCTTCGCGCCAGTAACTGTTGCCTTTAACGCACAGGGCTCCGTCTGTAAAAGAGGATTCGGGGGCTCCTTCGACAAACTGTACGACACCGTCCCTGACATAGGTTTTCATGGAACATGTGTCATAGCAGTTTCGTGGGCAGGCATTACGAAACACCTGGTAAGGACCACCATAAGTAATTTTATCATCTAACGCAGCGGAATTGCCATTCATAGCATTTAACAAACCACCGGGCACGGAAAGCACTACACCCGCAGCTGCCATCCGCTTCAGAAATTGTCTCCTTGTTTGCGGGCAGTTGAGCACCTGCTCCATCATTGTGTTATTCTGTTTCTTCATAAAGGTGTCTCCTCGTCAGGAAAAAGTGATTCGGATTCGTGAACCGGGATAAAAGAGAACCAATTGCATTCATCGTGCAGCCATTGCAGAAGTTCACCAGCTATCCAATTCATTAAAACGGGAAGATCGGGCATCTCTTGTATTTGTTTTACAAAATCGGGAACCCAGACTTGCAGATGCCGGTTGAGAAAATAATCATATACCGGTACCAGAAGGTCTTGATTAGCGTTGTCTATGGCGTGTCGGAAATGCAGGCAGGCGTCCAGTTCAAGCGAAATATGATCGTCCGGCAATTTGCCTTCCCATGGAGAGCTCAGGCCCACCAGATGATACAACTTGCGAACGGTCTGGGCAGCTTCACCCATCACATACCTTCCGTTGTCAAGATAAACGGATGCATAGGGTGGGGCGATAACTGCACGAGGGCCAACAAATAGCTGGTTGAATGTGAACTCCAGTTCGTGCCACTCTTCCGGAGTTGGCACAGGCCCGTCGTTCGTTTCTATAAACGAGCGACAGGATGCCTCCATCTCTGTGCGATTAGCTGCCAGAAAAAAATCACGTAACATGATTGCCCTGGAAACATTATCATCATTTGCTATCAAGAAACTTTCTCCCTTAATAAGTAAGCCAAAATCAGTTAAAGGTATCAGCAAAGCTACAGCCCGGTCTTGACGGACCCGGAATATATGAACTGCGGCAGCTTAAAGTGTGATAAGAATGAATTTTCGATTATAACTGAATGGTATGGGAATGGATAAAGAAGACAAGGGTAGTTAATAAGTAAATAATGGGTATATGAATATACCCATTATAACGAATCAACTTGATCGAGGGAGGTGTTAGCTGAAGCATTAAGGTAGGTAAAAAGATTGACGTCGCGACCTTGCAAACCCAGTTTTTTGCGAATGTTTTTGCGGTGTGTCTGTATGGTATCGATTGACAACCCAAGCGTTTCGGCAATTTCTTTGGTGGCGACACCCGCTTGCACAAATTGGCAGACTTTCAATTCCGAAGGAGACAACTTCAAAAGATCAATATTGCTTTCAGTATCGATGCCATCCGAAAGCTTTAACAGTTGATCCTTGATTATCCCGAGATAACCCTTGCGCATTTCTATATTGGATTGTTCACTAATTTTATTAAGGGCCGGAATAATGTTTCCGCGAATCACCTGGGAGATCTCCTGCTGATATTCTTGATTTTTATCGTTGATGCTTTTTAAGACGTTGCGCAGGGTAATGTTCATCTCCTGCAACTGGTTTTTTTCATGATGTAGTTTTTTTTCCAGTTCTTTTTGCCTGGTTATATCTTTAGCCAGAATTTGAATCACTGATCCTGTTTCAAGGTCAATCCGGTTGATCGCCACTGCCATTGGAAAAGGTCGTCCATTACTTCGCTTGCCCAGCAATTCGCCTTCCCAACTCTGATCCTTTTTTAATTCCCTGAAAGCAAGCAACGGGTCACCTCCCTTATCTTCGTAAAGAAGATCTCCCAGATGAAGTTCCATCATCTCTTCATGGCTCCGGCCAAAAACCTGGGTGGAGCGTTGGTTGGATTCAATAAGCTTGAATTGCTCATTTAACAATAAAATGCTTTCCCCGGCATTCTGAAATAATGAGACAAACTGTCTTTCCGAATCTGCAAGTGCTGTTGTACGTTCGGTCACTTCTTTTCTAAGCAGCTCTCGTTGTCCGACAAGCAAGCTGATATCGGACAACACGATCATGTATCCCCTGGAGGCTAAACTGACGGACTGCAAAGGAATAATCCGCAGGTTATAGACGGAGGATTGGTTGTTTAGCATTATTTCGTGCTGCCGATGGACAGGATAACGGTTTAGAAGTTTATCCATGGACCAGGTTTCCAATCCCAGCGACTCACCTAAAGGTTTATCCGGAACAGCTCGATCTTTCAGGATTTTTTTGGCGGCTGTATTGGTCTCGATGATTTTACCTTCAGGGTTTGTGACCAATACAAGATCTGAGGTAGCTTCCAGAATGTTTTCATATTTGTTTTTTTCCAGGGTAAGTTTTCTGTTGGTTTCAGCCAGCCTATCCAGTGCTTCGGGTTGCCCCATCGTTTCCCAGTCTGAAAGAATCAGGGTTTCCGCTCCGTCAGACCATCTGCGCAGCATGTTTATAGCATGGAGTTTCTTGTCTGCGGTGTCGCTCATTTCGAGTATAAGCTCCTCCAGGGAATGAATAAGCGTCTTGAAGCAGCCTAAAAACATTTCCGCACTGATTCCCCTTGATCGGTGGCTCCGTGCGAAACCTACCAGGGCTTGCACCCAGTTTTCCCTGTTTTGCAAAAGATCATTAAACCCGGGCAATTCCTCATTGGTATTCAGATAGCTGAAAACAGGATCCAGAAAGCCCCGGAATGATTGGATGCAGTCTTCCCGCTTTGCCGTTGTATCCTCAAGATAGCCGGCATCAAACATTCGTTTGACCCAGATGGTGAGAAATGATTCCACATGTTCATTTAGTTTTAAAACAAGGTTGTTTCCAGTCATGAAGGCGTTTTATTTAAGGTGCAATCGCTTGCTCTTTTATCGGATTGCGGCGATTATACGCGAAGCCGGTAAAAATCTGATGTGAACCTTCGTTGATTTTACTTTTCATCCAGTCGAAAAGCAAGGCAGACGATTTCTTCGGATTAGTGATTTATTTCCAATCAAGCTATGAATACTGAAAAGAGGAGCAACGGACTCATGGGTAAATTTACAGAAATAAATCGGATCAAACCGGGTGACAGTACTCTAATTCTGGGAAATAGGCATCATGTCATCGGATTTTTTGAAGGGTACTTCAGGAACCGGTTCGCTGGCGGATAATTTTGGACTTGCCTTGACCTGTTGATGCATCTTCAGTTTTCTGAAGAAGATGCTTTCGCGGGAACCCCGGGTTGATGCACGTTGGCAACACTGGGCGAGATGCTCCATGGAGCTTCTGATAAACGCATGCTTTTTTTTGAAGGATATGGCTGTGTCCAGCAGATTTAAGGGCATAGGAGTAAACAGGTTGATTTCCACGATATGAAAATTGCCCTGTAGAAGTTCCTGCTCAGAATTGACTTTAACGCCAATCCTGCTAATCCAGAAGTCTCCCAACCTGTCGATCAATCTCCAGATCTGTTGTAATTGATTTTCAGTAAATGCAGAAGTTTTATCAATGTATGCAGAATCGCAATTCAGCACACCGTTGATCGGAAATCTTTCCGAACCTTTGTTTATCACTTCGGTAACCGTCAGTGTTTTATACCTATCTGGCTGAAAAGTATTGCGGATGTAAAAAATTTCAAATTCTCTCGACTCTCTTGCAGCTTCTTGCAAAAGATACGGAATTTTACTGTTTGCCAAAGCCTTTTTGACTTTTAAAAAACTCTCTGTGTTGTCAACTCGGTATATTCCGTGGGAGTTTTGTCCCCATTCCGGTTTAAAAAAAACAGGAAAGTTCTCAACTCGGGAAGTCGCAGTCAATAAGTCTTGCTTTAACCGCCATTCCAAAGGAATCATATCATTCAACTCCTGTTTGGAATAAAACCCCTTTTTCCCATTAAAAAAGTCGGCATTCAGCTGGAAAAACCAGGCCGGGTTGACCCCTCTTCGAAGACAGGAAACGATCAACCGGAATACGAGTAGAAATCGTAACATTTAGTTTCCTTGGTCTTGGATATCAGTTTGTGAATACTTCGCCTTTAAGGGCATCATCAGAATATAGATGAAGACTCAAACTATCCCTCATGGCTTGAACCTGGTGAATCGCGTTGTCCAGCCGTCCCTTGATTCCGTGGTGGTAGGTGTACTCTCCGGGGCGATGGATCGTAGTCAGTTCCTTGCGAATGGTTGTTCCATCTTTGGCGTACAAGGTTTCCTTTAACGCTCCTTTGATTATATAAATCAGCGCAAAGTCCGGGTGACCATGAATAGGCGTCACAGCTCCCTTGTCCCAGCGGGCGACCATAACTTCGAATCCCGAATCTGTCCGTTGAAGAATGGTTCTGGAATAGGAACCTTCTTTTCTTTCAAAGTCTTCTATTCTAAGAGGATTGTTTTCGAAAAAATCGAACAGGCTATGTATTACTTCTTGAGAACGAAGTTTGGCTCGATTCAAAAGCTCAATGAGCTGTAATCCGGAAGTGGGATCATAAAAGGCCGGCTTCTTTATTTGCAGGGCCAGATCCAGGGAGACTGATGACATGTTTCCTCCTTTTTTTGAATAGCCTTGTTAATTCTTTGAGTGTCAATTTAAGGGTATTCTATTCAAAACAGGAAATTATCACGCAATTATAACATTTGAACTATTTGCAGATAACTTGATCAATCATCTGCCGGCAGCGCACTAATTCGGGGAAGGAATACTGTGTCGCCGATTTATCTTCCGGATCTGTTCAAAAAAGAGGACTCGGAAATTGATAAGAGATTGGTGGATCGATTGTTAACCGGCATTTGAGATTTGTGCTTTTGTATTTCTTCCGTATTGAATTCCCAGTTTTTTCATCCGGTTTCTCAAGGTGTTGGGATTAATTCCCAGCAGTTTTGCTGCGCCATTTTCGCCTTGAACTCTGCCTTTTGTTTTACTCAGTGCGGTTTGGATTAACCTACGGTTGGCTTCATCCAGGTTCAAAGACAACTCAGAAAAGGGAGCTTCACTACCTTCTTTCTTCGGAGCATCTGTTGTTTGGGAACTGTTCTGGGGGATCAGCTCATCAAAACTTAACGGCCGATCAGCGGCAGTTCTGTTTTTAATCAAAGCGCGTTCAACTAAGTTTTCCAACTCCCTGACATTGCCCGGCCAGTGGTAACTCTGCAAAAGCTTTATTGATTCCGCCGTTTTAGCCGGATAGCGCCCAAGATTTAATTCTCTTGCTTTACGATCGATGAAATAGTTTACCAGCGCCGGAATATCGGACTTGCGCATGCGTAAAGGCGGAATCATGATGGGAAAAACGTTCAATCTAAACCAGAGGTCCTCACGAAATTCACCTCGGCGCACCATTTCCTCTAAATTGCGATGTGTTGCGGCGATAATACGAACATCAACCGGAATCGGTTTATCACCTCCGACCCGTTCTATCTCGCGGTTTTGAATGACCCGTAATAGCCTGACCTGCGCTTGTTGGGGAAGTTCACCGATCTCGTCCAGAAAGATAGTGCCTTGATGGGCCCGTTCGAATCGTCCCCGTTTTTGGGAGATCGCCCCGGTGAATGCGCCTTTTTCGTGACCAAACAGCTCGCTGTCGACCAGATTTTCGGGTATTGCGCCGCAGTTAACTTTAATAAACGGATTGTTTTTGCGCTGGGAAGAAAAATGGATCGAGTTTGCAATCACTTCCTTTCCCGTACCGGTCTCACCTAAAATCAACACATGGCTGGACAGGGGGGATACCTGGCTGACCATCTCCATAACATCTCTCAATCCATAATTTGCCCCGATAATCTCTTCCCCCCGCATTTGTGAAATTTCTTTTTTGAGATAGAGGTTGTCATCCACCAGGGCCTCCTTCAATTTCAATATCTCCTGATGCTTTAAGGTGTTAGACAGTGCCAGACACATGGGATCATGAAGCATGGCAGCCAGACGTGCATGTTCTTTGCTGAAGCGGTTGTTTCCAAAAGCCAACAGGGTAAGGACGCCTAAGATTTTGTCATCTATTATCAAACGAAGAATCAGTCCGGAATAGCGTTCGGCTTTGATATAAGGCTTAAAAGCACGACCGATGGGATGTTTGTCGGCATAAGGCTCAATGACAATTCTTTGCTTTGTATTCGCTATGACCCGGGCCATTTCCTTTTGAACTTCGATCGGTGGGACGTTGCCGGCAATATCTATTGGTGGGGCAGTGGTGATGTTTTTGATGTTATTGGTGTCTTCATCAAAGATATTTATCATAGCAAGGTCCAGGGGGATATGGTCCTTGAGATAGTCAAGACAGGCTGTGATTACTTTCTCAATGTCCAGACTGCTGCAGATTCTCAGGGTGGCCTGATGAAAAAAATCCAAGTCGCTGATAGGCATCTTCTTCCTTAGCTTTAGAGGTGGATCGGTCGGTTCGTTCAAAGCTGCAAGTTTCGCTTCTCATAATCTACCCTGCACTAAAACCCTAACTATTTGATTTTATGTAAAATACTGTACAGGTTGTAGGGTAGATCAAGCGTAGCGGATCTACCATTGAGAATTGTGGTACGGTCTGTTAGATCCTGATTCAAAAATCTACCTTATTAAGTAGTTTTTTTATTTTCTACCATATTTCATAGTAACAATCTATGTTATTTG
>JAKSDL010000356.1 GCA_022360105.1 Pseudomonadota bacterium | reverse complement strand
TTCGACAACCGCCAATAAGACAGCGTCTTTACTCCAAAAACCGGGAAAAGGAGGTAACCCGATCAAAGAAAGAGCAGCTATCATCATAAATAGCCAGGTAAAGGGAGCGTACTTCCTCATGGCGCCCATATCATGCATGTAGATGGAATGGGCTGCATGGATAATCGTACCGGCGCAGAGAAAGAGGCAAGCTTTGAACAAAGCATGGCTGACCAAGTGAAAAATCCCGGCTGTATAGCCGCCAACCAGAATGATCGGACTGAGTCCGGCAACACCAAGTCCGAGCATCATATATCCAATCTGGCTGACCGTGGAATATGCCAGGGCTTTTTTCAATTCTTTGGAGACCATTCCCTGGGTAGCTGCCAGAAAAGCAGTGATAGCTCCTATCCAGGCTGTGATCAGGAAAAAATAAGATGCCTCGTGGCACCCAGCCACCCAATAGCCGTAGTAAAAAATTGGAATAAACCTGGCGACTAAGTAAACACCGCTCTTCACCATGGTGGCGGCATGAATCAGGGCCGAGACAGGGCCAGGACCAGCCATGGCTTCAGGTAACCATTCATGTAAAGGGAATTGGGCCGATTTCCCGATTGGTCCTGCAAGAATGAGAAGGGTTACCAGGATAACCATTCCCGGCGATTGAGCCAGCTGTGGAATCCATTCGGCTGAAGTTCCATACAGTTCTTGAAGGTTTAAGGTGCCGGAGTAAAAGAAAATAATCAGAATACCTCCAAGCATAAGCAGATCACCGACTCCGGTCATAACCAGGGCTTTGATGCCTGCCTGAGAAGGTGTTACAAATTTGGCAGGTGCCGGACCTCCAATCCAGTATTTTTTTTCATCTTTGTAATAAAAGCCGATCAACCCGTAACTGCAAACCCCGACCAGTTTCCATCCAATGAAGATGAATAACAGGTTATTGGCCAACACCAGCAGAAGCATACTGCCAATAAACGCATTCATCCACATCCAGAATCTGGTAATGGCATCATCGCCTTTCATATACCCGATGCAATACACCATGATAAAAAAGCTGATAACAGCCACAACATTGGCCAGAATAATGCTTAAGGGATCTATCAATATCCCAAAACTGATATTGATGGGGTCTTCCAGCCAGGGGATGGCATATTCAAGGGGAAGATCTGCAGGGTGAAACAGAGCGGGAAGCAGAGACAGTGCGGACAGAGCAGCCAAAAAGGAGAAGAAAACAGCTCCCAGGTCTCTCAATTTGGGATGAATCATTGCCAATACGGGCGTCAGGGCCGCGCCCATAAAAGGAGAGAATATGCATATCCAGGCGTAAAGAATATTCAATGGGTTCTCCTTTAAGTTAAATACCTGTTGGAATGATGAACTTGATTACCTGGTCGATAATCGTGCCATTAAAGATACCTAACAGCAGAATTGCAGCCGCAGTGGTGATAATGGGCAATCTCATGCTCCAGGGAACTTCTTTTGCTTCAGGGGTGTATGAGCGGACCTTGTCGGGATTGGTTTGAATCTCTGCCTCAGAAGGCCCAAAATAAACGGTTCTCACCACATTGATGAAATAAACCACATTCAACAAACTGCTGAGCAGGATAACCGCAACAAAAATCCATTGATTAGCCTCGATCGAACCAAGGATTAAATATAGTTTGCTAAAAAACCCGCTGGTTGGTGGGATGCCTATCATGGAAAAAGCTGCTATGACAAAGGCTGTCATGGTGTAAGGCATTTGCCTGTACAGATCTTTGAAACGATAAATATTCCTTCCGTCAACCTGCAAAATGATAGCTCCGGCTACCAGGAACAGGCAGCCTTTCATAAAGGCGTGGTTTAGTATATGCAGCAAACCACCTGTTAAACCTAATCTGTTGGCCAGTCCGATTCCCAATACGATGTAGCCGATTTGAGCAATGGATGAGTAAGCCAGCATGCGTTTTAAGTCGCTCTGTTTGATTGCGTAAATCGATCCAACGATCATGGCAACAATTCCAAGCCAGGCAAGAATAGTGGTGATCGGGACAGTTTCAATGGCAAATTTCGTCCCAAAAACGGAGAACATGATTCTAACCAGCATATATGCCGCCACTTTTGTCATGGTTGGAGCGATAAAAGCGCTCACGGCAGAAGGAGCATGCGTGTATGCATCAGGTAGCCAGGAATGCAGAGGGAAGATGGCCAGTTTTACACTGATACCGATGATCAAAAAGGCGAAGGCTACTAAAACGACTTTGGATTCATATAATTCAGGGAGGCGAGTTGAAATATCGGCCATATTCAGCGACCCGGTGATCAAGTACAGATAACCAACTCCCAGCAAATAGAAACTTGCACCGATGGTTCCCATCATCAAATACCTGAAACTTGCCAGCGGTGCTCTTTTTTCTCCCAAACCGATCAAACCGTATGCCGTTAAAGCTGATACCTCCAGGAAGACATAAAGATTGAACATGTCACCCGTGGCTACCATTCCCAGCAAACCGGTAATTAACAGCAGCAAAATGCAATAAAAGGGTACAATTTTCTCCGGCAGTTCCTTTTCAATGCTTTCCTTGGAATACACGACCACACAAAGGCCGATGGTTGTGATAATGACAATTAGAAATGCACTTAAGTGATCAATCACATATTCAATCCCCCAGGGCGGTCTCCAGTTACCCATTCTGTAATGAAGCGTTCCGTGTTGAATGACTTCCCAAAGGATACGAAGAGATTCAAGGGTTGTGGTTATCAAGGCAATGATTGAGAGGTAGTAAGCAGATTGTTTCAGCCATCGACCAACAATAAGGACCAGAAGCGAGGTAATAAGCGGGGTTATGATTATCAGAATGGGGTATTGTGATTGAATCATATTAAAGAGTGTGTGGTTTGTCAGTGAACTCAAAAACGTTGTGATTAATTTGCTTCCTGTTAATCCTGAGTCTCAATTTGAGAGAGTATCTCATCTTCCTCAAGCGTTCGGTATTGTTGATAAATCTTAATAGCCAATGCCAAAGCGACTCCCAGGGTTGCAACAGATACAACAATTGCTGTTAGCATTAATACATGGGGCAGCGGGTTAATGTAGTCCTTGGCTTGATAGAGGCTGTCTTTGTTCGAATAATCTTGAAGAATGGGGATGGTGGCTTTTAATTTGGCTCCAATCGAGACATAAAACAGAATAATGGAAGATTGCATGATGTTCATACCGATGATTTTCTTGACCAGGTTTTTTTTAACAATCATCGCGTAGATCCCAATCATTAGTAAAACTATACAACCCCAATAGTTATATTTTGTAATAACCAGCTCAATTAAATTTTCCATTTAGAGTCAATAATGAAATCAAAAAATAAATCCTACTTCATAAATTTAAAATCTAAAATGTCACAGCCCTTCCTCGTGTTTTCCACCCGATGAAATGTTGTAGTAAATCCAAACCATCACAGCCATCACAGATACGCCGACCCCGATTTCCACAATCAGAATTCCATGTGATCTGGCCATCACGGGATCACTCCCGAAAATCGGCGCCAGGGCGCTATAATCCAAAAAGGATGCTCCAAACAGTAAACTGAGAGCACCGGTTCCGGCATAAATTAAAACACCAAGCGATGAAAACAGATTGCTGGTTCTTTCCTCAAAGCGACCAAAGGAATGTCTTAAATCAAAGGCAATGGCAAACAGAATAAAAGAAGCTCCAAGTATAACCCCTCCCTGAAATCCGCCACCAGGGCTATAGTGACCATGGGCTATGACGTAAAGGGCAAAAATTTGAATAAAGGGAATCAATAAGCGACAACTGGTTTTGGTAATCAAATCATAGGGAGCCCAGGTGGGATCAATGGGTTCAAATCCGGAATCCTCTTTTGGCAGTTTACCTCCAGGTTCAATATTGATGACGATGTTGGTTGAAACATGCCTGAAGTACCGGGTTTTTTGTTTTTTGGATTGATAGGTACGCAACAAAAAATAGCAGACGACACCCGCTACGAAAATGACCGTGGTTTCAAGCATGGTGTCGTAGCCCCTGTAGTCAGCCAAAACAGCGGTAACCAAATTAGGCACTGCGGTTTCCTCAAGCGCTTTTTCTATATAATGCGGAGAAACAAAGGTGCCGGCAGGTGATGATGGATCGGCCCAATTCGGAAAATCTACAGTTCCGTAAATCAGCAATCCTCCTGTTATCACAACCAGGATTAAAGCAAAAATCCTCAATCTTTACTCCTTCTTGTGGTGTTATAGACAGCCGCAACAAATAGTACCGTGCTCACTCCCGCGCCAACTGATGCCTCCGTAAACGAAACGTCCACAGCACCCATTATTGCCCAAAGCAAACACATCATGAAACTGTAGGCCCCAAAGAGAACGGCTGCCCCCAACAGGTCTTTAATGGTGATAGCCCCAATGGCAGTTATGATGACTAACGTGAGAATAATCACATCAAATTGCCAGGTCATTCTTTTTCCTCGTCGTCCTTTCTGGTCCACGGTTTTAATCCGGCCACAAAGCCGGCATCGATAATGGCATGGGTGGCAGTGGGACTGGTTATGAACACAAATACGGCGATCAACAAGATTTTCAATGCAGTCAATACGCTTCCCAGTGTGAAGTCCTGAATGACATAAACTGCCAAACCGGACATGGTGAAGAGCAACCCGGCTGTATCCAGCTTTCCTGCAGGATGTAATCGTGAATAAAAATCGGGAAAACGGATAATTCCCAAGGCGCCGCCGAAAAAGAAAAAGAGGCCGATACCAATTAATATAGCTGCAATAATATTCATCATTGTTCAATGCTCCTTAGACTAATCATTACCAGGTTCCTCATGCAGTCCTTTTCGTTTATGGAAGTAGCGAGAAGCAGCCAACACTGCAATAAAATTTAACATGGCATAAGCAAGGGAGATGTCGACAAACATATCAACACGCTGGTAAAGCAAGCCAATTAAAATCAGAAGGGTTGTGGTCTTGCTGCCGATTGCATTTACCCCGATCAAGCGATCCAAAATGGTTGGTCCGAAAATAGCCCTATACAAAGACATGACCATCACAAAACAAAGGAAAATTCCGGCATAAAAAAACAGATCGTTCATAAACTGCCCTAAAATCATTCGCTAAATATTTTTGCTATTTTCTGTTCCATTTCCCCTGGCAAGGTTTCACCCGATGCTTTATCGATGACATGCACTTCAAAATCCCCGTATTCGGTAGCGTAGACTGTGATTGTTCCCGGGGTCAGGGTGATTGAATTGGCAAATGCCGTTATGGCCACATCGCTTTTTAGTCGACTTTTAAACCTTATGATTCTGGGATCGATTCGCTTCAACATCTTTGGGTGCAGCACCAAAACCATTACGTGTATATTGGCCTTGAACACTTGAACCAACAGCCAGGGGATAAAAGCCATAAAACGAGGCCACTGAAAGGAGACTGACTTGATGTTGAAGGATTCAAATACCAGGTCACTTGAAATATAAGAAACCAAAGCACAGGAAATTACTCCTAACACAAGATGGAAAAGGTCGAACTTTCCGGAGAGCAGAATCCAGGTGATGAAAAGCAAGACGAAAGTAAATATAAAGGCTCCGCCGAATTTTCGAGAAGAGGACTTGGTTGGCTGGTTTGTTTCTTTTGTCGGGTTTTCTTTCAACTGTTTGGAGAGATCCCTTTCTTGCATGATTGACTCATTGGGTTTGTGACGGTTTCTTATTGCCTTGGTGAGTATTTTTCATTTTCAAGAAAATCCCGGGTGGCTTAACACGTATTGAAACCGGATTTAGTCCTTACAAAAAAGATCTACCTGAATTGAATCCATGTATCTTAATCATGACTTTATCGAGTTTAACAGGTAAGTAGCCTGCAAGTCTTCATTAAAACGAGCTTTACTGTTAACTTGTTCGGGATTCAATTCCAAACGAATGAAAATATAGGAGAAATACAATAAAACTTGGGCAGGCAGGCCCAAGAATCTAATTGTGTGTAATTTTAATAATTCTGGGCCAAAAAGCAAGTGATTTTTTGTAACGTGTTTCCTGGTCGAGGTTAGTAAGAATGCAGCTTGAGTGGATGTTATTGATTGGTGTACGTTTCAATTTCATTATCGACCACGACCAATTCCACTCCGGCTTCCTTGAACATGTCGCGGGTTTCCTGCGCCGCATGATATTTCTTTTTTGCCACTACCTTTTTAATACCAGAGCTGATGATCAGCATAGCACAAACGCGGCAAGGTTCCATTTTGCAGTATAAGGTGGTGCCTTCCAGTGAAATTCCATATCTGGCAGCCTGGCAGATGGCATTTTGCTCGGCATGAATAGTACGAACGCAATGATTTCGAACGGTTCCGTCCTCGTCAATAACCTCTTTCATTAAATGCCCGACATCATCGCAGTGAGGCAGACCAGGCGGGCTCCCAACATATCCTGTGCTGACAATGCGCCGGTCCCGAACGATCAAACATCCGCTACGTCCACGGTCACATGTTGCCCTTTTTGCAACCGTATCCATCAATTCCATAAAATACTCATCCCACGAAATTCTGCTCATGGTTAACTCCGTCTATTACTGCTGTTACGAACTCTATTTTAGAAGAGAATGGTTCCCCAATGATCCATATAAATACATTTTGAGGTGTTCTTAAAATATGCCAACATTTTCGTTCATGCCATACCAAGCTGAAGTCGGATGGCATGGTGGTCAGTTATCAGTTTATGGAACAGTTAATCAAATTTGGAGAGATACTGAAAAACAAAACAACCAATTAAGATTAGCATTTATTCTTTTCATTGCTAAAAAACAGAAAGCAGAGCTTTCACCAAAGACCGATGCGGATAACCGATAACTTAATGAAAACTGGAACAAAAGTCTTACATCCAACATAAAGCTGAGACCAACCCCAAAATGTGTGATCAAATAATAGATTCATTTGCAGGCAGGATCAAGTTTATTAGGGAGGCAGGCCTTAAATCCACTTATCGTAGTTTTTCAATGTCATAAACGTCTCGGTCGAAACAATGGAATCCAATTTTGCCAGGTCGTTACAAAGAAAGGTTATCACCGTGTAGGGTTCAAGAAACACTTCTATAATTAAATCGTACCGGCCGGTTACAATCGAGGTGGAGTTTACATGGGGAAGTTTGGAGACAGCCTCGGCGGTTTTTTCCAGATCTTTGCTCACAGCAACCTTGGCGCCTAAAAAGATGACCTGTTTTTCAGTAATCCGGTTGGGATTAACCAGTCCTTTCACTCGAAGGTAATTGTTTTCGGTTAACTTACGAATTCTATTGCGAACGGTTCCCTCCGAAATGGAAAGCTTGGCAGCAATCTCGTTATTGGAAATTCTACCGTTTTTGTTTAAACAGGTAATAATCTCCATGTCTATTTTATCGATTTTCATATGATTATGGTCTTTTTTTACGGTTTTCCAATCTATAAATGGAAAATAATCCGGTTTGCTTAAAAAGTGAAACAGGTCTTTTTGATATCTCTACTATAAAGCATTTTTTCACTCAACTATCAACTTAAAATCGGAAATGCCGGATTTATTCAAGGTTTATATTTTACCATATTAAAACAGATAGTTACCTGTTAGTTTCTTTTAGCTTTTTCCCTTTGACAATTAGCTATCCAAAAAAGTGAACGTGATCAACCCACGGCGAACACGATTTTACGAATATCATAAAAAGTAATTGACACATTGCGAAATACTGATTAAACAGTGGTAGTGTTTCGATTTTCACATTTTGTTTTGGTATTGGTCGGACTGAATTTGATCCAAACTATCTGACGGGGTTGCAATTGGATTCAGTGACCGGGGCGAAATCGGAATTACAATTAATTTATTGATTCACTTAAGGTTAACACGCTACACTAAACGCTAAAATTTAAAGTGAATCTCTTTCCCAGTTCATCTAGGGCACGATTAATCTATTAACCATAGAGTCTCATTCCTAATTATACGGAGAGTGAAATGATTGTTGGAATTTTAAAAGAGATCAAAACGGAAGAAAACCGTGTGGCGATGACACCTTCGGGGGTGGAGGTGATGAAACAAAACAATCATACGGTTTTGGTTGAAAAAGGGGCTGGTATCGGAAGTGGTTTTGAGGATGACTTATACACTTCCGCCGGTGCTGAAATTGTAGCGACTCCCAAAGAGATTTTTGATCGCTGCGATATGGTCATGCATGTGAAGGAACCCTTACCTTCGGAATATGACATGATTCGGGAAGGCCAGATCGTATTCACCTATCTTCACCTGGCAGCAGCAGAAGAATTGACCCATGCCCTCGTCAAAAGTAAAGCTGCCTGTATTGCCTACGAAACAATTCAGAAAAAGGACGGAAGTTTACCGCTCCTTACACCAATGAGCGAGGTAGCTGGTCGAATGGCCATTCAACAAGGGGCCAAATTTCTTGAAATGGCACATAGTGGTGAAGGTATTTTATTAGGTGGGGTACCTGGCGTGGATCCCGGAACGGTAGTTGTATTGGGTGGCGGTGTTGTCGGCATGAATGCAGCGAAAATGGCGTGTGGTCTTGGAGCTAAAGTCTATTTGCTGGATATGAACCTGCAACGATTGCGCTATTTAAGCGATGTGATGCCGGCCAATTGTTTTTTACTGATGTCCAGTCCGGCGACAGTTCGTGAATTAGTAAAAGAAGCTGATGTTGTGGTTGGTGCGGTATTGATTCCCGGGGCCAAGGCAGTAAAGTTGATTACCAGGGATATGCTCCCGACAATGAAAAAAGGATCTGTTATTGTTGATGTTGCCATTGACCAGGGAGGTTGTTTTGAGACCTCCAAGCCCACCACACATGGTGATCCTGTTTATACCGTTGACGGAGTGGTTCATTATTGCGTTGCCAATATGCCTGGAGCTCTGGCCAGAACGTCAACCCTGGCCCTGACCAATGCCACTTTACCCTATGCCGTGGACCTTGCGAACAAAGGCTGGAAAAAGGCTATGCAAGACAGCGAAGAAATTGCCAAAGGCGCTAATGTCATTGATGGCAAAATCTGCTACAAAGGCGTTGCGGAGGCTTTCGGCATGGA
>JAKSDL010000669.1 GCA_022360105.1 Pseudomonadota bacterium | reverse complement strand
GTGTGGGGGGATTATGTCAATTTCCATGAGTTTGACACCGAAATCTATACCAGATCAGGAGTCCCCTCTTATGGTCGAAAAATCGAAGACAATGGAAACCGTCTGAAAATCACGGATACGGACTATTCCAAGAAAATCAACCTGCCCTATAAAATCACCCCAAATACGGTGTTGTCTTTTGATTTAAATGGAGATCCAACAGGTAAAGCCTATCAAATCGGATTCATAGATAATTTTACAGGTGTTGACCCCACAAAGCTTTTTGTTGTGGCAGGTACAGCCGCAGATAATTCTAGTGGTACCTTTTCGGGCATGGGAAATTTAAGAGAGTATGCACATGGATTTGGAACCTACCGAATTCCCGTGGGAAACCACTACCTGGGGGAGATGCAAAACATTGTGTTTGGTAATATTGTCGGAAAGTCCGCTTTCAGCAATGTGCGTGTATTTGAATCAGAGGATACCTCTTTCAGCTTTACACCAACAAGCAATGCCTTTATTCCGCCGCTGGAAACCGGGCTGGCTCAGAACGAGAGCATGAGTACGATTACCCGGGATTTGACCCCGGTAGAGGAAAACGTTGCAACATTCGGACTCATGGGGATCGTTACTTCTGCCGAAGATGACTGGCTTATAGAATATACGGTCGTTGGAAACACAAATGAATCCCGGGTATCAGCCACCACTACTTACAATAATGCCGGCTCATCTTTAAAACTTTCCTTTGCCCAAGAGGACCTCTTTTCTTATATAACGCTGCAGGCCGCTACAAGCAAGGGGGAATCATTAGCACTGACCTTCAGGGTGGATTGGGATGACAGTGAAAAGCAGTATAGTATTAAGGATTACAACGATATTGTTTCCGCTGTTCGAGGAGAGGTTCTGGAGGGTATCGATCTGCTGGCTAATGATCCCGCTTCAGCCATTATCACCCAATATGATACCGTTAGTTCTCAAGGGGGTAGTATTACTCAAAATGCAGATGGTATCACCTTTGATTATACGCCGCCTGCCGGCTTTTATGGAATCGATACCTTCAGGTATGTGATCGCTGAAGCTGATGCGGAATCTTTGAGTTTGTTGGTGACAATACATGTTCGGCCGTCTGACGGTGTCGAAGAGATCAGCATTGCGGTGGATGATTTGATGACCTACAACCCTGAAGACGGGATATACAGGGCTGTTTTGGACGTTCTGGCAAATGATATCTTATTGAACTCGCAAACAACTATCCACAGCTTTGATATTAAAAGTGAGAGAGGAGCTGCTATCAGCCTTGAAAATGGACGAATGGTTTATTCCTCAAATGTTCCTTTCGAGAAGGATCGTTTCACCTACACCTTGATCGACCCCACCACGAATCAACTAAGTCTTCCTGCCACGGTTGAGGTTATCCCGGTGATCTTTCATGAACCATTTGAAAACGCAGGTGTGTTATCTGATTATACAGCCTATGAGGAAACCTATGTCACGTGTGGTCCTGACATCAATAGCCGGTGGACTGTGGACGCTGGATCGCTTGTTGTCACTGACTCATGTGGAAGGTGGTGGACAAATGGAAGTGTCGGCAGTCTCTTAATCAAGAATACGGACGTCTTTGGCGATGGGACCTATTACATTGATATTGGAGGACCGGGGTCGGATAACGATCATTTGGGACTGGTTTTTGGTTTTAGAGATGTAAACAATTATTATCGTGTTTATGCCAGCCAGGAACACAGGAAAATTTATTTGACTGAAATGAGCGAGGGAACTCTATATGCCATTGCAACCATCGACTATTTGACGGTAAATAATGAGGCGACCAAAAACCTGAGTATCACACTTGATCAGAATAGTTATGCGATTAATTATAATAATGAGGTAAGCTTGGAAGGTGAACTGACCGGAGAGGTTTCGGCAGAGTTTGCGCCGGGTCAAATAGGAATCTATGGGGCCTGGATGGCTTCTGGCCAATTCGACAATCTAATGCATCAACCCGCTTTTGCTTTTGAGGATCTCAGTGGAGCCTATACGTTCCAGGCTGCCGGCGGTGATCTTGCCAATCGTTATATCTGGGCCGGCTCCGGCAGTTTTGAGAATGGGCCGGGGGTGTTCGACAATTACAATCACCTTGTAGGTGGTGGAACTGAGGATACAATAACCTGGACGTTATCAGCCGTTCCCGGTGAATCGGAAACCTACACGATCCAATCACATTATCATGGTTTGTACATGGATGGAGACGATAGTGAGGCATTCGATTATTCTTATGATGATCGCTTCGAGGACACGATTGTCTCCAGACCTGCACAACATGATGATTCTCAGAAATGGATTGTGCGGAGACTGGCAAACGGCCACGTCACGATCCAGGAGAAAACCAACAGTTACTTTTTAAGCAACGACTTCTACATTCAGAAGACCGTTGCCGACGATAGCGGAAATGTGGAGTGGATCGCAACCCCTCAACCTGAAAACGCTAACTAGGATCTCCTTCCTTAAATTGCCGCAGGTCCGAAAAACTCTTCCTGAAATGCTCAGGAACGATTCAGGATAATGCTCGGATCTGCTTGAGGGAGCTCACAGCCTTCTATCTGAAGGTTAGTAAAAGTATTATTTTAGTTGAATTGACTGACATCAGGTCTGCAAGTTGTGGGTTTTGTCACTTTTACGGCTATATGATTGGTCATCACGTTTTAACGTTGTCTAATAATTATGGAGGTCAATATGAAGTCAATTTACCTACCGTTTTTAACAGGTTTCACTCATCTGGGAAAAGTTCTTAGAAAAGACAGGTCTCAGCCGGGTACAAGTCATCTTTTCAAAAAATTTATAATTGGTTTATGCTCGTGTCTCTTTCTGACAAACTTTGCTTTTGCCGAATCACTCACTCTTGAAGATTTTGAAAACTTTTTACCTGGAGAAAATCCCTATATATTCGAAGATAGCCTGGCACCAATACCGATACACGCTTGGTTGGAGACCCTGATTGATGAGTCGTCACAAGATTATGAAATAACGCTTACCCTACAACCTTTTTCGGGGCGTGGCGGGGTCGCGTTTCGCTACCAAGATCCCGATAATCATTACCGGCTCTTTTTAGACAAAGGTATTAGTAAAATTCAAAAATGTGTCAATGGTGAATGTACCAGCCTTGCCGAAGAGGAAGGTTATGGAGTCGAGGCAGATAAATACTTGTTAAGATTACGAGTAGAAGGAAACTCTTTCCGCATCTATAGAAAGGTGATGCCATACGATGCTGTTGATCCGGAACTTTTCCCGGAAACGCTGTGGTATGAAATCACAGACAGTACCTTCACCAACGGTAAAGTGGCGTTTTATTCACACAGTGGCACCTTCTATATGGATGATGTTTTAATCAAGGATCTGGAAGATACCATCTTGTTGGAAGATGATTGTAGTAGCCTGGATAACTTTATTGCTCTAAATGGACAATGGAAAGTATCGATACCAACTCCAGGTGACCTGAACAAGATCGTTATCAATCCGGGTGCTGATACGGTGATCTACCTCGATATTGATGGTGAGAAACATGGAGGTATATTACACGCCTACCGATTCAGAGACCCTCAGACTGTACGTGACTTTGTATATAGTTTCTCCAGATTATTCACTCCCTTCAACGTGACCATCACTTCAGATCCTGAAGTTTTCGTTGATTATCAGCAAAAAGACCGAGGCTGGGGCATGCATATTGCGATTGGAGCAGGAGGGATTGCCGGATCATTTGGAAAGGATATACCTTATAGATCGGCGGTTGATCACGGTGACTCTCGGACTGCCATCCATGAAATGGGACACAGTCTTGGTCTGGGACACATGGCCAGCACTCTCGAAAACGATGAACCCTGTTGTGCAGATCAATACTACGATGGTCATGAAGTTGTTGCTGGCGATGGGATTTACTTGTGGCAGACCCCGATGGGAACAGGGTCTACGTCGAATCCATCTCATATCGTCCAATGGACTAAGGGAGAGTATTATGGTTCTGCGGTCTATAACACAGTGATTAATGGAAACTATATTCACGATCCATTAGTAGAGCTTTCTTATCGCCTTAGTTATCGTTTCGATGACCATGTTACAACAGATCCTATGCTTGCTGAACGTCTTATTGATGGTCAAACCATAGAGGGACTTATTGAACGCAATACCGATGTGGATATCTTTAAAATTGAGCCTACTGAAGGTGTGGTTGACATTTCTGTAGTTGCAAATCCCCATGACCCTCCAAACACCTTGGATGTGGGAGCGGTTGTTTACGATTCCTCAGGAAATCCAATTGCTGAATCCATGCCACACGAAACCCGAGGGTTGGGTGCTGAACTCAGCTTTGATGCTGGTGAAAACGAAATCTACTATTTGCATGTGACTGGGGAAGGTCGAGGAGACCCACTGGGTAATCCACCTAATGGTTATACCAGCTATGGTTCGTTGGGAGAGTATTCCGTTACGGCAACCTATTCAGAAGTGGAATATCCGGCTACCATCACCCATGGAGTAGCTTACTACTATTTTGAAGGAGAATGGGCTTCTATTCCCGACTTTGATCAGCTCACACCGGAAGAATCTGGTTCCGTTTCCGGCTTGGAGTTACCCACAACTTGTACGAGCAGCCAATGTGCTGTGCAACTGAAAGCGCTGGTTGACATTCCTAGTACCAACTACTACCGGTTTGAAGTTGAATCAAATGGCATTGGTGAGATTCTGCTTGGAGGGAAAATATTAATGAGTTTTGACCATAGTTCTGGTGAGAATAAAACCGATTATTTTCGTCTGGATGGTGGTCTTCATCTGATTGAGGTGAAGTATGTGGCGCAAGAGGGAGAAAATCATCTGCGAATCTATCATCACTCTGATGAAAACAGAAGGGATTACCCGAGAAGCGCCTTTGCTCCGTCAATTCTCTACTTACCACAATTAAATCAGGTCGCCCCCGTAGCCCAAGACAATCACTATCCAGTCATAACCGATAGATATTTGGTGGGCACTTTGGAAAACGCTCAGCTAATCACACGAAATGATTATGATCTCAATGGTGACAAACTGGACCTGGTTTCTTATACCTATCCTTCCAATGGTCAATTGAGTGTGGATTTAGAAGATGGTTCGTTTGTTTACAAACCCAATCCAGGATTCATCGGAACAGACAGCTTTTCATATAGAATTTCTGATGGTCAGGCGAGTGATGAAGCCATTGTCTATTTCCAAGTGGATCTGGAAGAAAATCTCGATATTAAATATGATCCTCAAGCCTGGGTTGTGGAAAGAGTTGCCCATGACCGCTTCAAGGTGAAATCCAAAACAAATCAGAGATACTGGTCTTCGGCGCCTGAAAACAACGGAGGACTCTACACAAAAGTTGATCCGCCTTTAGCAGAATGGATCGTACATCCCGTAAATGGGAGCCTGCCAACGGGAAGCGATCTTAGTGGTTGCTACATCTTTGAAGTGCCTGAAGGAGGATACCAGGGGCGATACATCTATATAGACGAGGGAGAATCCCGTGCAACAGTAAGCGGCATATCTGCCACACTATGTTTGGATTTACACGAGATAAGCAATACCTATAGAATCAACAAAGCTGGAGATGAATACTTAGTTTTTCAGGAAGACGTGGTATACCCTAGTAACGAGAATATGGATGTTTTTAGCCGGCCATCGATCTTCATCGAAGTTCCGTCCCACACCTTGTTACCTGAAGGTTTTGTTTTTCCTCAGCCTGAGGATCTCAGCGGATCATACGTGTTTCAGGTTCCAGCAGACAAACCCTTTGCCGGACGAACGATTTATGCTGGTGGAAATCCCGATAACGGTTTAGGGCTGGGGGACACCTACAATTACCTTGCAGATGGCGGGATCGATGACACAAGAATTTGGACATTGGCTGCAGTTCCAAATGAGCCGGAGACCTACACCATTCAATCACATCGTCATGGCTTGTTTATGGATGGGGATGACAGTGATGAGTTCGAAGCCCCTTATGATGATAGATACGAAGACACGATTGTCTCAAGACCTGCACAATATGATGACTCTCAAAAATGGATTGTGAAGAAACTGGCAAACGGACACTTCACCATACAAGAGAAAACGAATCTCC
The DNA here is from genome assembly GCA_022360105.1 of Pseudomonadota bacterium. The sequence goes on along the minus strand of JAKSDL010000669.1, from coordinate 315 downwards.
ATTTTTTAAGCAACGACTTCTACATTCAGAAGACTGTTGCCGATGGTAGCGGAAATGTGGAGTGGATCGCAACCCCTCAACCTGAAAACTCTAACTAGGTTCGTCATATTTAACTTGCCGCAGGTCCGAAAAACTCTTCCTGAACTGTTTAGCAACGATTCAGGAGAATTGTCGGATCTGCACGATGCGGGTTAATAGGATTATATCCGCGGTGATCGCTTTGGCTGTTTTGATGAACAAAAGGAAGGCTAAACCAAACCTTAAAATGTGTGTTATTTATTATATTTCAATTCCAGAAGGTCTTCCGGTAAATAG
>JAKSDL010000434.1 GCA_022360105.1 Pseudomonadota bacterium | reverse complement strand
TTTCCTTTCACCGCGGCATTTTTAGACTCCGACATGCTCACCAATGAAATCTTGTTTGTCTTTTTATCCGATTCATTGTGAATCTTTTCTGAAGCGTTATTGAGGATAGCTAGTCCTGCTTTGGTTTTCACCGTTCCCCCACCGCTATTAACCACTGCTGACGCAGTATTTAGCAAAAGAGCCTGGGAAGTGCTTTCAACAATATTTTTAGATGCCTGCTCAATACCCAGCACTGAAGTGTTGGCAATGATTCCACCCGCCAATTGAGAATAGAGTCCTCCTGATTTGCTTAAGACAACTCCTAGAGCAAGGTCCATGATGTTGGCGCAAGCCGTGTTCATTATGGCTGCCAGTCCCAGATTTATGATCGTCGCCAAAGACGTGTTTTCTATGTTATTACCTGCAACGACATTTATGGTGTCCTTGGTTACGATAAATACTGACCGTGCTTTGATATTGATATTGTTCACGGCATCAATATTAAAATCGTTGCTGACATCTATGGTCATGTTCTTTTTTGCCACCAATTCCAGGTTTTCCTGCCCAGGATTATCGTAAAATGTGAGTTGATTCGAATCTTTGTCGGACGAATTTCTAATGATACTTGTGTAAGGATTGCTTTCAGGTTTAATTGGGGGTGGATTATGGCGGGAATAGACGCTTCCAATAATAAGTGGTTTGTCTGGATTACCGTCTTCATAGTCAACCACCACCTCTTCTCCAATCCTTGGCACAAAAAGCATTCCTCGATGATCTCCCGCACCCGGCATGCCGATGCGTATAAACGCTGATGTATGCTTGTCATCAGCAGGAGACAAATGATCCCAGTGAAAACGGACTTTGACACACCCCTGTTCCTGGGTTCTGACATGATCGTTTCCCCCCTCTCCAACGACAATGGCTGTTTGGGGTCCCAATATCCTTGGTTTTTCAATTCCTTCATCCTCCGCAGGATAAAATAGTTGCTTTTTTGGAGATGCCGTAAAGGTATTCTTATAAGAGGTTTGGGTAGCCTCTATTTCCAAAGTATTTAACAGAAAAGACTTGCCGTTTACATCGTTCAATGCGGGAGCTGTAAGAGTAAAATGGTATCCGGATGCAAACATCCTGACCGTTGATTCGCCTTCATAGATCTCTTTTTCGTTAGCTGTCTTTGAAGCAAGCCTTGATACAATCTTTTCCCCATCTGTCTTGGTTTGAAAGTTTGGTATATATTCGAAATGGCCCAGGTTTCCTTTTTCAACAGCGGTTTTCCCCTTAACCTTTTTGACCGGTTGATCAAGCCAGTTAAATGAGGCTCTTTCAAAGTCCCTGGTGGGGTTGTGGTGTGATCTTTTTTGAAAACTCTTCACAGCATCAAGGCCTGCCATGTTGTCCACAGGTATTTCAGGGAGAGTCCCGGAATCATCATGAAAAACCAATACATGTTTATTTTCGCTGTGCTCATAGCGCCAGAAGATTCCATCTTCCAGCAGTATTCGTTTAACATAGTTTGCAATCGACTCGTTATATAAAACCGAATACGGTCTGGTTGGTAAGCTGCTATTTATTTCGAATCTGAAATCCTGAAATCCATATTCCCGAAGTAGCTCACTGACAATCGATACTGAATTGTTATTACCTTTCTGAAAAATTCGGCATTCCTTAATTTGATTCAATGTTTTGAACCAGGATGACACTTCAATCTCATACTGCCACAAATCGGTCATCAAAGGCGTTTTTCCCAATCCAATTTCTGTTAGTTTGAAGACCAGCCCATTTATATATCTTTGACTTTTTCTGAGCTTATGATCGCTGAATCCAATACCCAGGGTAACTCTTTTGCCAACCAGTTTCTCAATATCACTAACTGTTAGCCTTTCCGGACTACAAAGTCTGATTTTGTAAACAAAATCCAGACACAGGCCTTCAGACCCCTGAAGAGAAATTACCTGAAATTTGTATCCTCTTTTGACAGTCTCATCCAAAGGGGTGTTGATACTTAAATAAGTGTCTTGTTTAGTTGTCATTTTGGGTTTTGTATAAACAATAACGTCTAAATCCTTACTTCATTTTATAGAACAATAACTAACCATCATTTATAGCAGTTTCTGCTTTATCATTAATCATCAACGCTTTGGTTGTGGTGGAGCTGGCTATTTTGTTTTTTTCCTGTTTGGATTTTGTAAGGACAGCCAGCGCGGCATCTTGTTCAACCTTTTTACCAGCCGAGTTCTCCAATTTTTCTTTGCCGGTATTGGCGACAATGAGTCCTTTGTTTTTCATTTTCGATTTACCGGAAAATTCAACATCTCCGGCAGTTGTGTTCAGCATGATGGGGCTTTTTGAAATGGTCGGTCCGCCTGATGAAGAGTCGACCGCTCCAAGGGCTAAATTAACATCGTTGGCCCCGGTTTTAGTGTCCATCACTGCTCCGGTGATATTGGCCACTGCCAGCCCTGTCGCGTTGGTGATTTTATTTCCAACGGTGTTGTTAATCCCTTTTGCTGATAAAGAAATAATGTTGCCGGAGAAAAAATTACCGTTGGTCCTAATATTGACGTTTTTCGCGGACATGTTGAGGTTTTGATCAACGTTGATACTCAAGTCACCTCCGACCTTGATAGTCATATCTTTTTTGGCCCTGTATTCAAGACATTCAGAGCCGCTTTTATCTTCAAACAGAACCCGATTAGCACCATCCTGATTTTTAGCCTGAATCACGCTTTGAAAGGGAGAGCTGTTAGGAGATACAGGCAGTTTCTGATTACTAGAATAGACACGACCGACAATAATAGGTTTATCAGGATCACCGTCTTCAAAGGCCACGACTACCTCTTCCCCTATTTCCGGGACGAAAACAAACCCTCTTCTTGGTCCTGCTGCCGGAGCCAAACTTCTGATAAAGGCGGACCCGACCTCTGCTGGAGAATACCTGTCCCAGTGAAAGCGAACCATAACCCTGCCTTGACTGTCAGTATGCACATTGGCTTTATTTTTTGAACCGGTTACAATAGCCGTTTGATTACCGATGATTCTTGGTTTTTGGAGCCTTTCAGAGGGCAGATAGAAAAACAACTGACTGATAGGTAAAACTGCAAAGGCGTTTGAATAGGTTTCAGCCGTTGCTTCTATTTTCAGGTTTTTAATCACATAGTCTTTCTTATCAAGATCCCGCAATACAGGGGCTTCAAGGGAAAGTACCTTGCCCCCTTCCAATAAACGAATGTTGGAAGTTCCCTCAAACAACAGCTCTTCACTTCTTACAACCTGGTTCAGGATTGATGTTTTCATCTCCCCATCAGCCCGTTGTTTGAAATTTCCTGGGTATTCAAAATAATTAAACGTTGAATCTCCTTGTTTGCCGACTTTTTTGACCGGTTGGCTGTCATAGTCAACATCGGAAGTTTGCACGCCATCAATCTGTATAAAGGAGTTTTGCCTGCAAAAGGTGGTAAAATTATCTAATCCCGTCCATGAATCATCGGGTATTTTAGGCAACCTTGATATATCATCACAAAAGACAAGTTTATGCTTTGTTTTATCGTGCTCGAAATACCAAAGGATGCCTTCGGTCTGAAGCAATCGAAGAATAAAGTGGTAATAGCTCTCATCGTAAATAGTCACATAATCGCGTTTTGGATATTTCTTTTTTGTACGATTTTCAAACTCCTTGAATTCTAACTCTGAAAGTAGATCTGTAACGATTTTCAAGCTGGTATTGTCGTTTTTCTGAAAAATCCGGCATTCGTGCGCATATTCCAATTGCCTGAACCATGAGGACAACTCAATTTGATACCGCCAGATTTCAGGCATTAAAGGAGCCTTGCTCATCCCCAATTCACGAAGTCTGAACACCATTCCATTGATATATCGCTGGTTGTTCAACCCTTCTTTGGTTGATAACCCAATTCTCACCGTCACGTAGCTTCCCACCAACTCTTCCTTCTCATCTTCTGTCAATTGCTCGTAACTGCAAATTTCCATTTGGTAATTGAAATCACGACACAATCCTTCTTCACCTTTTAGGTTCCCTAAATGGAATTTTCGATTGCGATTAACGCCTTTATCCAAAGGCGTGGTGATTGTTAGGTAGGAGTCAGACATATCAGAATTTTGATTTTAGATTCAGTTTTTTGTGTTGTGAAAACCTTATTTTCGAGTTCCAACCAAGTTGTTTACAGGCATTAGTCTATCTATATCTAAATGCCTATAAGTCACTCACATGCTTTTCTTTGGTATTGTTTCCAACCCAGATTTTTTAAAGCAATAAAGATCATGTTTTTTCTCAAAACGATTGGAGACCGTTCCGGGTTGAGCTAATAGATGGGAGGAAGTATCAGAATTGAGAGCTTGAAAGTCAAGTTAATAGGTTTATTTAAAAAATTCGATATAGAAGGGATTCATGAAATGATGGGAGATTGGAGACAACTACAAAAACAATGCAAAACTATGCGGTTTTCTTCCATGATCGATCATCTGTTTTAACGCCTCGGAATCACGATTAAGGATCGATTTGTGAAACATGTTTTAAATAGACTATTCACGGGATATCAATCGATATTGTTATCTATTCACTGGTGATTTCTTGATTGATGAGTAAATTATCCAATCAAGTTAGAAAATTCGGATTTGTTTTCAATAAGTGAGTTTTCAAAAGGGCTTGTACCGATTTATTCAGATTTCACAGAGGATTGTAGGCGCATAGTAACGGAGCGTTTGGGAGATTGAGCCGACCTTCGGATCTCATTGTTCCACTCTTAAAACCAACCATGTCAGTACATTATGGATGCAAACAAAAATGTGGGTTTCAGCCGCTCCCC
>JAKSDL010000716.1 GCA_022360105.1 Pseudomonadota bacterium | reverse complement strand
TGAAGCTGGTCCAAAATGTTGAATAACAGAAGGGATTTTAAAATGCAAGCTATAAGCAGATATATTGGGTATCTACGATGAGGGATGAAAGTGCAAACAGGTGCAAATAGAGGATTTATTCCGCTTTACGAATTTCATCCAGCAGTCCGACAATCTCTTCGGGAAGCTGAGATACTTCTCCTCCAATGGAAAGTGCTCCGTAATATATTCGGGCTGTTTTCTCCAGCAGTTCAACATTAAGCCAGGCCTTTTCAAGAGTGGACGCCATGCACAGGGCTCCATGATTTTGGATTAGGTAGGCGTTGCACATGTTTCCCAGCTTGGTTGTGGCATTTTCCACCAGATCGCTGCTGCCGGAAAGAGCGTAGGGGATGACATCGATAGTGGTTCCCAAATGCAGGCTGACCTCATCAAACAAAGGCGGAATAGGCCGGTTCAGTATGGCAAAAATACTGGCATATACCTGGTGAGTGTGAACGACAGCATTGATTTTAGCCCTGTTTTTATACGTAACCAAATGAAAACCGGATTCAACGGAGGGTTGTCTCTCCCCTTCAATAGGCTTCATATCAAAATCGAGAATGCAAATATCATCCGGTTGCAATTGATCGTAAGGCAGGCTGGAAGGAGTAATGGCAAAGGCATCTTCTCCTTCTATGCGCATGGAAACATTTCCGCCTGTGCCTCTTAAAGCACCAAAATATCCATTATTGGATAACCACTGGGTGCACTCTACAATTTGTGATTTATATGTCTGGTATTTTTCCATTTTTTCTCCTTGATTCCCTATTCTGCTTCAATATTCCGGAAGATCCGGTCAAAACGCGTCAATGCCTCATCGATGATCTCATCTGTATCGGCCGCGGAAGTGTAAAGCCTGCTGCCCGCAAGCGTGACTAATCCTTCGGCCATGTAGGCCGCTCCCATTTCTTCCATAACGTGTTTTCTTGCCTTTGCTTCTTTGATTATCCCCGGAATCTTCCACGGTTTGTTCCATGAGATACTGAGCAACATGGTACCCACTGTTTCCAGGTGACAGATCGACCCCTGGTTAAAGGCAACAAACGGCAAATTGTATTTTTGAATCAACGTTTGCAGCCCTTTGGTCAGTCGGTCTCCAGCACGGCCTGCTTTTTCCGATGCCTGGGTTCTTTCCATTTCGCACAAGGTGAAATAACCGGCGGCGGCACTAAGGGGATTGGCTGCCAGGGTTCCTCCAACCAGTGCTTTCTTGGAGCCTCCTGCAATACCGGCAGAAAGATACTTCATATATTCTTTTTTACCTGCTAATCCCCCTGCCGAAGGATAACCACCCGCAATAACCTTTCCCAATACCGTCAGGTCGGGGATAACATTGAAATATCCCTGGGCTCCACTAAGGCCAATTCTAAATGCTGTTACCACTTCGTCGAAAATTAACAGGGCGCCGTACTTGTCACATAATTCACGGGCCTGCCTGTTAAAGTCGAAATCAAGAGGTCTGGTGCCACTTTCCGGTCCAACGGGTTCTATGATCACGGCAGCTGTCCCTCCCCGGAATTTATTGCGCCAGAGCAGTCTTTCCAGTGACTTTATATTATTGGGAAAAAATTCCTGCGTGTATTTGAAACAGTGTTTGAGAATTCCGTGGGATTCCAGATGCTTGGTTCCCGGAATGCGGATACCGTAGGCCAATTGGTCACTCCAGCCATGATACGCGCCACCCATCTTTATTATGTTTTTCTTGCCGGTAGCCAGCCGTGCCACGCGTATGGCAGCCATATCCGCTTCTGTTCCGCTACCCAGCATGCGTAACATGTCTACTCCCGGCATAAGTTCCGATACTTTTTTGGAAAGTTTCAATTCGAATTCGTGAAAAAGTCCGGTAATCGGACCACAGTTATTAAGCAGGTCAAAGACTTGTTTCCGAACAACTTCAGGATTGCTGCCTAATACTGTGCATCCGCCGCCCTGCAGGAAATCGATGTATTTGTTTCCGTCCAAATCGTAAAGGTAGGCGCCTTCAGCTTTGGTAAATACCAGTGGGAAAGGATAATTAAATGCCAGGTTATGTTGCACGCCTCCCGGAATGTAGTTCATTGCCTGATCGATCATTGTTTTGGATAGTTGACACTTTTCCTCATAATAGTGCAGGTAACCATTCATGGACTCTCTGCTTAAAGCACGGATTGGCTGGTTTAACAGCTCATCAAACTGCCTGTAAATGGCTTTGGTGTCGTGGTAGTCGCTAATGGCGAATCCGTGTTTTACAGGATCAGATTCAATTACTCGATTCAAAATACCTCCTGATGAAAAAAGTGTTAGCTAATGTTTAAAGAATGACTCTGATTTTGACAACGAGATTGGTATGCTACTGCATCATTTTTGACGAGTATCCCTGCTCGTCCCTGAAGAAAACAATGGTTCGCATACCAACCCAAACTCTTTCTCGAATGGATTATCGATGGAGAGATGCCATTTAGGTCTACTGTATTGCTGCAACAACACTGGACCCTCCATCAATAAGATGCACGGAGCCCTGGCAATAGCTTCCAGCCGGACCCGCCAACATTAAGGCCAGGGCAGCGATTTCCTCCGGTTCCCCTACCCTGTTTACCAGGTTCTGGAAACCGTGTTTCTCCCGATGGGCCACCAAATCCGCGGCTAACTCTGTTCTCACTAATCCCGGGCAGATGGCATTGCAGCGAATGCCTTCCCTACCCCATTCGCAGGCTATTTGTTTGGTTAGCATGATCAGGGCTGCCTTGGAGGTGCTGTAGGCTCCCGCAAAAATATCGGGTTTAATTCCTCCTGTGGAAGCGATATTGATAATCACCCCCTCACCTTTTTTCTTCATGTCCGGATAACACAACTGGGAAAGGTAAAGTGCGGCCCAGGTGTTGACTTTCATTACCTCGTCAAAGTGTTCCCTGGTCAAATCAGACAAGGCAGTGATGTAAGCAATCCCGGCATTGTTGACCAGAATATCGACTTCTCCCAAATCCCTGGCTACAGTTTCATGTAAAACCTTTATTTGGACATCATTTGAAAGATCAGTGGGAATGGATATACATGTGCGGCCTGTTTTTTCAACTTCAGTTTTTACGGCCAGGAGGTGTTCTTCATGTCTTGCAGTGAGGGCTATATTGGCTCCTGCTTCGGCGAATGCAAGCGCGATTGCCCGACCGATTCCTTTTGAGCTTCCTGTTATCAACGCTGTTTTTCCTTCAAGGGAAAAATTAAGTGGTTTCATTGGTATCCCGCTTTTAAGTCTGGCAATGTCGCCACAAACCATGGTTAACCTCCCTCCTCTGATCGAAAGGTGCTCTGATGGTACCACCATCCGGCAATGTTCCGATCAGCCTACAGGAAGGAGATTCGACTCCGGTTAAAGAACCTTAAATTACAAATTTAAGGTGTTTAACCGGAGTTAGCGAATCAAATAAATAATACCAAATGACACTTAAGAGTCATCACCCGAAAGTATGATTTTGCCAATCACCTCAACACGCATTTTTGGATTTTTTGTCATGCATCGCGGTGTTCATTGATCTTACGGTTCAGGACAGAATTCTTCTTTGAACGCTTTTTCCACTCGTTTGATCATTTGATCCACCATATCGTGCGCGTATTCGGCAACTTGTAAGGCTTCGTGCTTCCCGGGTCGCAGCTTGTGGTCTGCGGTATCTGTAGCCAGGGCAGCAAGACCTTTAATCATAAAATCCAGCAGGATCTGCATCTGGTGAAGGTCTTTCATCAGATCGTTTAGCGTTTCGAACATGGCTCGCCTCCTTTAACAGGATCTTCCTCCTCATCGATTCCCGAAATTCGGGAACCTGTTTTAGCTTCAATCCCTCCCGGTGCCACCAGGATTTGCCTGAGATGCTTGTATCGTTTCTTGTCGTCTAAATAGATCAGATGCAATCCGTTTC
>JAKSDL010000034.1 GCA_022360105.1 Pseudomonadota bacterium | reverse complement strand
GAGGATGCCAAGGTCCTGTTCCCCCAAGGCCATGGCGATGCCTGGGGTCACTATCTTACCGCCATCAAATCCTATTACACCTTGCTCAGGCATTCCCACTTTACCTGGCAGCCGCGAACAGAATCGGTTCTGGTTGCCCAGGCTCCAATCAACGTGGATTACCTGGATGAACGCAAATTTGCCAGAGCTGCTGCTGCAAGAGCAAAGGCCGGAAAGGAAATCGTCCATTTAACCTACCAGAAGGAATACCGGGAAGACTCGTTAACCCAATGGAAAGGATTTAAAGACAACGATTCCGAAAGAGCCTGGGGCGTTAGCGAGTGGGCTACCAGGGCAGGGATGGGAGCCTATCTGGATTGGATTACCGCCAATCGCCTGATTCCGGCCAATGACATCAATCCCAATCATGTGGGTGTGGCAAAGGTGGATCGAACCACTGTTACGGAAATTTCCGAAATAGTGGGGCAGTTCGGTCAAATCCAGGCGGAGCTGGACAAAGCGGACAAAGGGTTGAATCCTTTGGGACTGGCCAAAGATGCCGTTCCTTTTGATATCGATCCCAACCTGGTTACACAAGGAAAAACACATTTCGAGCAGGTCTATGATCGGGCTGTGGAATCCGTGAACAGCGCCGTTGTCCTCTTCAACTATGCCAACGAAAACAGTCAACGATTGCGTATGCAACAGGACACTTTGGCTGCCTTCCAACGGAATGTGGATGACCGGGAAGCTAGTTTTAACAACCAATTAATCGAAGTATTTGGCTATCCTTATGCGGATGACATCGGCGCGGGCGGTACCTATCCCGATGGATACAATGGACCGGATATTTATCACTATATGTATATTGATCCATCAGAACTGATGGGTGAAGATCCGCAACCGGTCACCGAATTCTCTGTAAAAATGAAAGACTATGGTGTCGGTGCCAATGGCGAACTCATAGATTCCTTAAGAGATGTTAGCTTTCATCTTTCGGAGCACGGGTTAGGATTAATAAAACCGGGTAGTTGGATTGGAAAGAGAAGAGCTCCCGGTGAAATTCAAATGGCACGAGGAGAACTTCTGCAAGCCAAAGCACGCTTTGAAAGAGGCTTGATTGAGTACAATAATCTCCTAAAGAGCATTGAAGACCAGGCAGAGCTGCTCAAAGCCCAGCATGATCTTAATACCGAAGAGATCAAAATCCAAAGCGATGCCATGAAGGATCAGATCACGCTGAATCAGAAAATAAAAAATCAACGGCAGATGCAGATGGGTTTCAGGTTATCTGGTCGCTTAGCCACGCTCACTGCCAATGCTGTCTCTGAAACAATGCCAAAAGTCATGGGTTTCATTGCTGGTATGGCAAACGGGGTAATTTATGATCCGGGATTTGCGGCCAGGGGTGCCAGTCTGGGAGCGGGAAATGTGATAAACGAAGCTATGACTTTATTGGCAGATTCATCCTCCCTAAATGAACTTGGATACAGCCAGAGCAAGGAAGAAGTTTCTCTCCTGAGTAGTCTTAAAATCAAAATTCTGAATGCTGATTATATCATGCAGCAGAAGATTAAGCAGTTGGAACAAACCATTCGCAGTGAGGCTTCATTGAGATTGGAACTGTTAACCCTGCAAGAGAATTTGCAACAATCACAGGGTAGATACCTGGCGTCGCTTGCTAAAGGCCAAAGATTACAGGACGAACTGAAGCGATTCAGACAGCAAACGGCCAGCCAAATCCAGGAATTCAGGTACAAGGATATGGCCTTCCGTATCTTTAGAAATGATGCCTTGCAAAAGTATCGCTCCCAGTATGATATGGCAGCGCGATATGTTTACCTGGCAGCCAAGACTTATGATTATGAAACCAACCAGTTGGCAGATGCAGGGGCCAGTGGATTGGATTTTCTAACAGATATCGTCAAACAGCGTACCTTAGGCCAGATAACCGGAGGCCAGCCGGTAACCGGTGCTGGTCTGGCTGACCCCATGAAGCGTATGATGATGAACTTTTCAGTTCAGAAAGGTCAACTTGGGTTTAACAATCCCCAGACAGAAACCAACAGGTTCAGTTTGAGAAAGGAATTGTTCAGGATCAAAGCAGGATCCGACTCTGACGAAGACTGGAAACAAAAGTTACAGGGCAAAGTTGTTGCTAACCTGTGGGATATTCCCGAATTCAGGAAATATGCAAGACCATTCGCTTCCGAAAATAGCATTCAACCAGGTTTGGTATTCGAATTCGACTCCAACATCACCACAGGTATGAACTTCTTTGGTTGGCCGCTAGGTGGTGGAGACAGTACCTACTCACCAACCAATTTCGCCACCAAAGTCCGTTCAGCCGGAGTCTGGTTCAGCAATTACAATAACCTGGGAATGGTGGAGACACCAAGGATCTATCTAATTCCAGTAGGTATGGATGTGATGCGCTCACCTTCAGGAACCGGTTTGGAAGTAAGAAATTACCAGGTATTGGATCAAAAACTACCGATTCCGATGCCGATAACCAGTCCTATTACTACGACCGAATGGACTCCAGCCGATCAGCTCAACGGCGAACTGGCAGAAGTGAGAAAGCACTCCTCATTCAGAGCTTATCACGACAGCGGCACCATGAGAGAGTCGGAAATGAGCTATGATAACCGACTGATTGGAAGATCCGTCTGGAACACCAAATGGATGCTGATCATACCAGGAGCAAGTCTGCACGGAGATCCGGATAAAGGACTGGATATGTTCATTAACGGACCGAAGGATGTGGTAACCGGTCAATACTTGGGACAGGGAATCAGCGATATCAAGCTTTTCTTTCAGACTTACGCTTATTCCGGGAATTAATTATTAGCCACAGACCCGCACAGACACTCACGGACAAATAAAGTCTGTGTTTTCTGTGTGTGGACGTGGTAACCGGTCAATATCTGGGGCAGGCCGTCAGTGATATTAAGCTCTTTTTTCAAACTTACGCTTATTCCGGCAACTAATCTTTACCCACAGACACTCACGGACAAATAAAGTCTGTGTTTTCTGTGTGTGTCTGTGGCAAAAAAAATATGTTTCACGAAAAAGACCTAACGTACAAAATCAACGGCTGCATCTATGAACTTAACCGTGTCCTAGGTCCGGGCTTCCTGGAAAAAGTCTACGAACGATCTTTGGTACTTGAACTAAAATCAAAAGGTTTAAAAACCAAATCACAGGTACCAATCAAAGTACATTACAAAGGTGAGATAGTTGGGGATTACACTCCCGATATCATCGTCGAAGACAGGGTGATAATCGAATTAAAAGCCCAGGAAGTCTTACACCCGGCTCACGAAGCTCAGTTACTTAACTATTTAAAAGCAACAGAACTCAAAGTTGGATTGCTGGTGAATTTCACATACCCCAAAGCCACAATCAAACGCATGGTATTATGATGATGAATTATTTCAGCCACAGACTCACACAGAAAACACAGACAAAGCTCAAGCAGTTATCCGTTAGCGTCTGGGAGTGTCTGTGGCTAATTTGTTCAAGTTTTCCTATCAAAACGGAAAACAAAAACGACGTCAGACATACACAGAAAGCACAGACAATTCTCAAGCATTTGTCCGTGAGTGTCTGTGTGTGTCTGTGGCTAATATTTGTAGTGTTACCTGTCAAAGCAGAAAACAAAAACGGCGTCTCCCCCAACACCATCAGTCTCCCCAGCGGTCCCGGTTCCCTGGAAGGCCTGGGCGATGCCTACCAGCCCATGCTCAACACAGGAATGTCCCGTTATTCCATCGATCTCAAAGTCCCAAAAGCAGTCAACGGTCTATTCCCAACCATCACCCTGCAATACGACAGTGGCCTTGGCAGCAGTCCCCTCGGTATCGGCTGGAATTTCGGACCTGGTCCCATTAAACGACAGACAGACAAAAGTATCCCTCTCTACATCGATCAAAACAACGGCAAAGACGACGACCATGATGGCGTTATCGACAACCCCGAAGAAATCGATCAAATCCTTTCCCCGGAAGGAGAAGAATTGATCCAACTGACAGACGGCAGCTATCGAGCCCGGATTGAAAGGGCTTTCACCCGCTACAAGAAAATAGGCAACTACTGGCTGGCAGAACTAAAAAGCGGTACAAAAGTTACCTACGGAAAATCACCAACAAACCGCATTACCGACTCCACAGGTACAAAAATCTACGCCTGGTTACCGGAAACATTGGTGGATGTAAACGGCAATACCATTGAATACATCTACAAGTCGTACCCCCAGGATCCAGGACAAAAGTACCTCTCCGAAATCAGGTATGGTCCCGGTTACTCCCCTTGGCTAGCCTATTACTTTGTTTCTTTCATATACGAAGACAAACCGGATTGGACAATTGATTACCGATCCGGTTTCCCGTTAAGAATCTCCAAACGTCTCAAACAGATCAACGTAGGTGCTTCTGGCGTTCAAACCCAATACGGAAGCCCGGGCGATTGGAATGCAGATGGCAGGAACGATCACCTGATTCGCCAGTATCGTTTTGTGTTTAAAGATACCCCTTACAAAACCTTGCTCGCCTCCATCACCCAATACGGAGCTGATGGCAAAAACTATCTGCCTCCCATTCGTTTTGATTATACGGAGTTTGATCTCCCCGATTCAGCCAATGTTTCTGACAAGTTAAGGCAACCTAAAAACCCACCGGCTACCCTGATGGACAGTCCGGCCGTTGAACTGGTGGACCTCAACCGGGATGGCTTGCCCGATATTCTGGAAACCGGTTTTGTGGGTGATATTCAAAAAGCCACCCTTAACCAAGGGGAAAATCCAAGCAGCGGTCTGGTACAATGGGGCACACCCTTTGATATAACCAGTGCCGACAATCTGGCTCGGAATCTGAACCTGGGTGATGATAAGGTTTACCTGTCCGACATGGATGGAGACGGACTGGCAGACCTGGTTCAGAAAACCCTCGCTGACGATGTCTATTATTTCCGCAATACAGGCGAAAACAGTTGGGACAACCGTCAACGCATGACCTTACAGGATAAAGCTCCACCAGCGCCATTCACTTCCGGATTGATCCAAAGCTCCGATCTGGATTTTAACAAGCAGATGGATGTCTTTAAATCCCAAAGCGATGGATACGCTGTCTGGCTCAACCTGAGAAATAATCGCTATTCAAAAAAGATCAATGTTCCCGGTCCGAGACTGGATAACAATGTCGTGCAACTGGACTGGCACGGTGTTTCCCTGGCGGATATGAACGGAGATCGTTTGAACGATGTGGTCTGGATCAAACCTTCTGCTATCCTCTACTTTCCCAACATGGGTTGGGGAGAATTTGATCAGGTCCGCTATTTTCAAATCAATGATTTGGAAATCCCCCAGGGAAATCTGGATTTGATTAAGGCCCAGGATATCAACAACGATGGATTAACCGACCTTGTAGCCGAAAACAGGGCAGATCGAGAGTTGTGGATCTGGGTAAATCTTGGAGCCGATAAATTTTCCACCAAAAAGATCGTTTCAGGACTGCCATCCAGGTACTCAGCAACCACTACCACCCGTTGGGCCGATATCAACGGAAACAGCACCGTGGATTGGATACAGGTCGATTCATCAGCTGTTGAGAAGTTCTATTACCTCGATTTTGCCGAGCTGAACCGGAAACAGACCCATCCAAATCTGCTGGAAGTCATCGATAATGGTTTGGGAGTCAGCACAACAATCAGCTACCAAAGCAGCACCGAACAATACCTTAAGGCTGAATCGGAAGGATCACCCTGGACCAGCCGCCTGCCCAAACCGGTATCCGTGGTGGCCAAAGTGGATGTTTTCAATGCATTGGATCTGGATACCATACCGGGACCGGATATTATCAGCAAGACTTACACCTATCGAGATGGGTACTATGAAACCCTGGAAAAACAATTCAGGGGATTTGCTCAAACCCAGGTAGTGGAACCGGGAGATGAATCGATCCGGGGATTGGTAACAAATCATTACTTTTTTACCGGTGGACCCGATGGTGTGGATAACGACAGGGACGGTTCCAGTGATGAACTGTTATTAGGGAGAGATCGCGAGGAAGAACCCCTCAAAGGTTTGTCATACAAAGTGGAATCTCGCTCAGAGTCAGGCAAGCTGTTTGCGATTGAAAAGCAAAACTGGTTTATCGCCAATCTGGCCATGGGTTCTGACGGCCGGGAATATCGTCAGGCAAGAAACGAAAGTAGTATCAAGGAAATTTACGAGGGACAGGAAACTCCCGAGATTGTGCAGACTGATCTGGAATACGATGAATTCGGGAATATCATCAAAGAAGAAAACAAAGGAGCCCTGTCACAATTCGGAGATGAAGTCATCACCGAAACCGACTATATCAATGACGCTACCAACTGGCTATTGGGGTATCCCTATCGCAAAACCGTTTTCAATCAACAAAGAAAAAAAGAAGCGGAAACCCTCATCTACTATGATGGCGCAGATTTCACTGGTCTAACTTTGGCTCAATTGACCAAAGGTCAGGTTATGAGGCAAGTGGCCTGGGTTAAAGGTGATGCCGGAGCAGCAGATTATGTCACAATCACCCGAAATAAATATGATCGCTGGGGAAACATCATCCAGCTTCTGGATGGAAATGATCATAAAAGGGAAATCACCTATGAGGGTTTGTTTCATACCTTTCCGAAAAAGGAAACCATTGAAGTTGGTCCGGGCAAACAGGATCTGGAGATCAATGTAATAGTCGATCCTGCTCTGGGTATAATCACTGAAAGCCGGGATTTTAATGGCCACCCCACCACCTATAAATATGATACCTTTGGCAGATTAATCGATGTAGTGAGACCGGGCGATGAATCAGCATATCCTACACTGCGGTATACCTATCAAATGTCAGACCCCTCACGGGATTTAGTCTATCTTTATGACAGGGAAGGACGTGTTGTTGAAGAAGTAGGTACTAAACAACCCGGATTTATTAAAACCCAGCAACGGGAAGTGGCTGGACAAACTGGTACCTTGGATCAGATTCAATATGTTGACGGCCTGGGAAGAAAGCTGGCTCGTATTGAAGAAGCTGAAAGCGGGTTTGTGGTGAATGAAATGCTCGTGATGAATACCCGCGGCTCTCCCCGGTATTCTTACTTGCCCTATTTTTCAGCCAGCTCCTCGTATCAACGCAAAATCTCAGCGTCCGGACGATTGGAAGTAAATTACGATGCCATGGGACGTGAACTCTTGCGCATCAACCCGGCGACTGACCAGGGACCAACTCAATCCACCATCACATATTTTCCTCTCTATTCCCGAGTAACTAACGAAAACCAAGTCAGCAAGAATGTCTTTCTGGATGGTTTGGGTAGAACCTTAGAAGTGCATGAGGAAAACCAGGGAGAAACGTACCGAACCTCTTATCAATATAACACTACCGGCTCTTTAATTCAGATCACCGATGCCCAGAACAATGTTAAATTCCTGGAATACGACGGACTGGGACGAAAAACCTATATGAATGATCCTGACAAGGGGATCATGAACTACAGCTATGATGCTGTAGGCAACCTCGTACAAACAACAGACGCCAAACAACAGATCATCAACTACAGCTATGACGGCGCTGGACGGATTCTCGGTGTTGATTACCTGGATCAAAACAATATTTCTCCCGATATTGTCTATGGGTATGACCAACCCATAGCTGATTATCCAAATATGGCAAATTTGAAGGGAAATCTGGCCTGGATAAGAGACCTGTCCGGCGGTGTTTTCCTATCTTATGATGAAAGAGGAAATCCTGTTGAGAAGATCAAGCGGATTCATACCACAGAAAATTACCTGTCCGGTTTGGATCTGACAGAGAGCACCTGCACAAAACACAGCAGGCTTTGTTTTGATGCGGAAAAGGGCTTTATGGATTTTCGCTTCCAAATGGCATACGACTCCATGGGCAGACCTGTCACATCCGTCTGGCCTGATGGAGATGGTATCAGTTTTGATTACAACTCCCGCGGGATGCTGGAATCCATACCCGGCTACCTGAAACAGGCCGGTTATAATGAAGCCGGACAATACGCCAATCTCTTTTATGAAAACAGGGTCCGCACCAATTACGATTATGACCAGCGTCTTCGTTTAAAACGCTTGTACTCCGAGTTTGAACCGGGCACAGCCCTGCAGGACCTGAACTATCTTTATGACAGGGTTGGGAATATCACCAGAATCACCGATGCCGGAAACTATCCCGTAACCAATCCGGGTGATCCACTAGCCTTCAGAAATACCGGTATCAACACCCAGTTTTTCCAATATGATGATCTAAACCGCCTGACCCGGGCCCGAGGACTGGCTTACGGAACCATCGATTTTCGCTACGACAGAATCGGAAACATGGTCTTTAAGCAGTCACCCCTGGTTGGTGATCCCGAGCATGTAGACGACCGGCTGATAAACCTCGGTACCATAAGTTACGGCGGATTAGCCGGAACCTATGGCAGAGAAGGACGACATCCCGGCGACGCGCCGGGGCCCCATGCCATTACCTCAACTCAATTTGGGACGGAACAGGGAACCGGTTTTAGGTACGAGTACGATGACAATGGGAACATGATCCGCCATGCCACCGGTGATATTTACCATTGGAACTTTCAGGATCAATTGACCCGTGTGGAAAAAGAGGGACTGGATTCCCAGTTTGTCTATGATCATGCCGGACAACGGGTGATCAAACGGGATATTCAAGACGCTCAGACCAGCGTTAGTATTTATGTGTCTCCGGAGTTTGAAATTCGCAACGGCAAAATCTTTAAGTTCATCTTCGGCAATGGCAAACGCATAGCCCGTGTAGAAGAATCCGGAGATGCAGACGACCCCGTGCCGGGAACGACCAGCCAAACCCTCAATTTTAAAAACGGATGGAACTTTTTCTCCTTCCAGGTACTCCCCGAATCAACAGACATTGAAACCCTGCTGGCCGGCATTCAAGGAAAATTCAGTCAGGTATTGACTTATGATGCCGAAAACAATACCTACTGGACATATGCACCGGCAGAAGGCGTTAAAGAATTCAGTACACTGGAACCTGGAAAAGGGTATATTATCCAAACCACCGGGGAAACCAGCCTCACGATTACCGGTCTTCCCTTAAGCGACCCTGTTCAGCTTCAATCCGGCTGGAATTTGGTACCTTCTCATGTGGCGGAAATTCTGCCCATCAACCAGGCGTTCTCCATTCTCAAGGGTGATAGCAAAAACCATATCTGGGGTTTTAACCCTGTCAAACAGGATAGTGAAACCTTTGGTTTCTCCGAAGACAGACCCGATTTCCTCAACGAACTGGAATGGACCGAACCCGGCAACGCCTATTGGGTGCATGTCATCAGACCGGCGACCCTGCCTTTCCAAAGCAAATCAACCAGAAAAATCACCTTCTACCACCCGGATCACCTGGGATCAACCAGCCTAACCACCGACGAAAAGGGAGCTATCGTCTCCGAAACCGCCTACTACCCCTTCGGCCGCCCCAGGTACCAGCAAACCGCCGACGGCAAAGGCGGCTTCTACAAATACACCGGCAAAGAACTGGACCAAACCGGCCTCTTCTACTATGAAGCCCGCTACATGGACCCGGTGATCGGCCGATTTATTTCTGTTGATCCGTTACTGGTTGAAACACCTGAAGATTGCGGAGTTCAGGGATGTAATCTATATTCCTACACCATAAACAATCCACTCATTTTAATTGATCCAACTGGATTAGAACCCACTTTTTTAGACAAACCAAGCACGCCATCGGAAAGCACTGATTTAGCAAATGACTACGAATACTATAGACAAAAATTCTGGACCGCTGTATTACCAAATGACTATGAAAACGACCCATATGAGGGAGCTTCAACTGAAAACAATACCGGAGAAATTGAAGAATCTTTACTCGGACCAGTTGAGATTGCAAGTATTGCAAAACTTGGTCTATCTGCTGGCAAAGCAACTATTACTTCATTATTCAATAAATTCGTATCAAAACTGGGACAAACTAGCTCAAAAAATACGGTTAAACTGCTCTCCGCTCCCAAAACTGTCAAACATCACATATTTAATAAGTTTAGAGGAAATAGCCCAAAATCACAAAAATATAGAGACTTTTTTAAAAAACATAAAATAGAAGTTGACAAGTGGACCATAGAAATTCCAGAAACAATGCATAAAAAACAGATTCATGCTATGGGTAAAAATTGGACAACTAAATGGAAAAGGTGGATTGATGCGAATCCAAATGCATCAACAAAAGAAGTTTATCAGTTTGGTGGAAAACTCATGGATGAATTTGGAGTAAATAATCTTCCAATGGTGCCTTATAGATAAAAGAGCTAAAGACATGGATATAAAAATAGATGAAGAGTTTTTTTTAATTTGCAAAGAAATTATTGATGAAAACAAAAGTGAAGATGAATGGTCTGAAATTGAGAGTGATGACATGTTTCAGTCAGCCTCATACTGTGGAGGCTATGATGCTGATGAGGAATCGTTTTGTTTTAGCTATTATGATTCTGATAAAAAGGAGTTTTGGTTTCAAATCACCCTTAAAGAAGTTAAAACAGTTGTTGAAGGAAAACTTAATATTCTTAAAGGAAGACCGACTGAGTGAAGGGGTCATGAAGGGGTCAGGCTTGCGTTCTTGCGTTTAAATTGATAATCATCTGAAAAACAAAAAAATATTCAAAACTACTCATCATCCGTAACCAATTCTCGGCTGAAATCGATGGCACGCAAACCCCGCATACACTTCACAGGTGCTGTCTACCACGTTATGCTTCGTGGAAATGGCGGCCAAAACATCTTTTTTAACTCAAAAGATTACACTATCTTTGAACAACTGCTTGCCGAAGGTGTTGACCGTTTTAATCATCAAATCCACGGCTATTGCTGGATGACCAATCACGTGCATATGGTAATTGAGGTTGCAGATATTCCGCTATCAAAAATCATCCAAAATCTTTCCTTCCGCTATACACGCTGGATCAACAAAAGGGAAAAACGAACCGGTCATCTTTTTCAAGGAAGGTATAAAGCAATTCTCCTCGACACAGACAATTACCTAATTGAGTTGATTCGTTATATTCACTCAAATCCCGTTCGATCCGGTCTGGTCAATTCTCCAATTGATTATCAATGGAGTGGACATAATGTTTACCTGGGAAAAAGGAAATGCGATTGGATGTCAACTGATTGGGTGTTGCAGAAATTCGACAGGAAGAAAAACCAGGCAAGAAAGGAATATCACCGATTTGTTTCAAAAGGAAGGGATCAGGAGTATCAAAAGGAATTTCATACAGGAAACAAGGGAGGCAATGTTTTAGGAGATGAAGAATTTATCGTAAAACTTCCCGAATTCGGTAAATCAAGCCTTTTACTTAACAAACCCAATCTTGACTTACCCGTAATTAGCCGGCAGGTATGCAGCTTTTTCCAGGTGCCAGAAGAACAATTGATGGTTAAATCACGTTCCCTGCTGGCATCAAAACTGCGTTCGATAGTGGCAT
>JAKSDL010000362.1 GCA_022360105.1 Pseudomonadota bacterium | reverse complement strand
TGACTATGTGGATCAATAGTTCCTAATCCCATAATTTACAGACTCGTACCTAGTCCTTCACGGTTTGAAATCAGGCAATGATTTTTGTCCCATTTTTGAAGTTGAACTCACAGGAGCACACCGGAGAGCGCTAAAATTAACTAGCATCAGATGGTAACCATGAGCATACGAGCTTCAAAAATGGCCCCAAATGTCGAGTTCGACCGCGAAACGGCCGTAGTCGTTCACATTGGACCGATACAAGACCTGACGGCCGGCATGATCGAACACCCGTAATGCGAGATTGCCGGTGCTATTGGACAAGGCCAGCAGATCGAAATAGAACTCGTCGCCGGCCGTCGCATCGAAGGCAAACACCCCGGTCGTCTGTGCCGGGTCGAGATCGCCTGACACGACAGTGCCGGGGAGGATCGTCTCCGCCGCATCCGTTAAGTTAAGCACACGGAACGCGTATGCCGGCACATTGGCGGCGTTTCCGTCGATGGTCAGAACATAGTCTCCGGTCACCAGCGCGAACAGCGGATTACTGCCACCCAACTCCTGAGCATCCGAGTCGTAGAGATCGCGACCCGATACCAAACTGCCGGTGGGGCCGGACAGACTCCATGTCGACTGGTTGTTTGCCGCCGCCAACGAATCGAAGTAATAAAGGCCGGCCTCCTGAACGCTGAAGCGATAGGCACGCGTCTCGCCCGGCACCTCGATCTGTCCATCCACCCGGTCGCCGACGGTGATCGCAACCGGGGCATGATCGACGACCGGCTGGAGATTGAAACTGATATCACTGGGATCGACGGGCGATTCGTCGCGTCGTCCCTCGATGAGCAGCAGATACTCGCCGTCGAACGCTAGGTCGAACGGACCTCCGTCACGCAGGTTGCCGTCATAACGCACCTGTGCACCGAAAGGATCGATGATCCGGCTCGACTTGATCGACGCGCTGGTCGACGACGACAGAAAATCGAAATAAAAACGATCGCCGGCCTGAGCACTGAACTTGTACACGCTGGTGCCGGCAGCCGGATCGAGCATGTCGACCACGTCGACACCGGGCACGAAATCCTGCGCGACCTCATTGAGGTCCAGCAGTCGAAACAGGTAATCGCCGGTCACATCATTATTGGCATCGACGATTAGTTCATAAGTACCCGCGTCCAATGCGAGCACCGGATTCGTACCCCCCAGGTTCTCACCATCAGAACCCGTGAAATTACGGCTGACGATGACGTCACCAGCAGAATTGACCAGCGACCAAGTAAGACTGGAATTGTTGGTCAGCGAATCGAAATAAAGACGCTTTGCTTCGGTGAGCGTGAAGGTAAAACGATCACGTTCACCCGGAAAAGCGATGCTGCCCGAGGTCGTCGCATCCAACGCCAACGGCGTGACGCTGTCGGCCGCGAGCGGCACGACATTGAGTGCATAGTCTCGGCTCGCCGCGGTATCCCACTCGCGTCCCTCGATCAACAGATACCAATCGCCGGTCACTTCCAGCGTCAACGGTCCCGCATCGGCCAGGCTGAACTGCACATGGCGTTGCACGCCATACTGATCGATCAGTCGCCAGTTGATATTGCTGTAGCCCGATTGCACATCGACGAAGACCCGGTCGCCGGCGGTCGCGTTGAAGCGGTAGATGTCGGTGGCCGCACCGGGCGTCAAGGTATCGCTGAGCGTATCGCCCGGTGTGTAGGCATCGGCCGCCGCCAGATCCAACAGTCGCCAACTGTAGGCACCGGTTTGGGTGCCGTTGACGCCGCTGAACCTGACCTGATAGGTGCCGGGCGCCACCAGGGCGATGACCGGATTGGTTCCGCCCAACTCCGCTGCATCGCTGCTCTGCACTCGACGATTGTTGATCAGATCACCGGTAGGCCCGGTCAAAGTCCAGTGCAGATTGTTGACGCTCGGCAACATGTCCATGTAGACGAATGCCGGCTGCGCGATGGTGAACACATAGGCATCGATCTCGCCGGCGGTCGCGATAGCACCATCGATCTGATCACCTAGACTGAACACCACGCCTTCGAGCGGTGGGATGATGATGTTCTCGACGAAGCGGACAGTGAAACCATAGGGGCGATCGTCGGTGAGATACACCGGGCCCTCGACCGCCAGGGTGTACTCGCCATCGACCTGCAGGATGACGCCATCCTGATCCTGACCACTTGCCCAACTCGGCCCGAAGATCAATTCACCATGCGGCCCGAACAGACGCCAACGCGCATCGTCGTTCGAAAGCGACTGGTCCCAATCGAAATTCAGCGTGTCACCCTTGCTGCCGGTGAAACGGAACAAGCGGGTTTCGTCACCCGGCGACATCGTCCCGCTCTGATCGACGTCGTACGCAATCGCCGTGGCCGCATCGAACGTCAACAGACGGAAGGCATAGTCGCCAGTCGCCCCGCCAGTGCCGTCTATCGTCAGGGTATAGTCACCGGCCACCAAGCTCAGCAGCGTGTTTCCGCTTATGTGGTCGGCATCCGAGCCGGAGAGTTGCCGGCTGTTGACCAGGGTACCGGCCGGCCCTTGTAGCGTCCATCGCACATCGCTGCGACTGCTCAGGCTATCGAACAACACACGGGTATCGCTGCCGAGACTGAACGTGTAGCGGTCCTGCTGGCCCTTAT
>JAKSDL010000655.1 GCA_022360105.1 Pseudomonadota bacterium | reverse complement strand
CTGGTTTGCGACAATTGCAATCAATATTGTATGGATTTTGTCCATCAACATGGTGAGGGCAATAGTATTCTGCATCAAGTTTTGCGTCGTTTTGTTCCAACAGTCGATTGAGGTATTTATGAGTCTCCTTTACAAAAGCTTCATCAAAATAACCTCGTGCCACCCCGGATTGATTGGAAACCAAGATTAGTTTAAAACCCTTTTTTTTGAGCAGAGATAATGATTTGGGGACATCTTCATAGATGGATACTTGCTCTAATTTGGAAAGATAATGCACATCTTCAATAAGAACCCCATCCCTATCCAAAAATACAGCTTTATTTTCTGATTCCATACTGATCAATCTGAAGGCTGGTAAGACTTTCTAGTAGAATAAATGTTGATGTTTTGATAAAAGCAAAGATTACGCGTTAAAACCGTGGAATATCGGACTTTGTTTTTTACTCCGAAAAGGTTTGAACGTAGAGTGTATATATCATCCACACAAAGTGTAAACACCATATCTTCATTGGAGTTGTCACCATGACGATGACAGGCAACGATTTAAGGAAATCATTCATCCAATTCTTCGAGGCAAAAGACCATAAACATGTTCGCAGTTCCTCGCTTGTGCCTCATAACGATCCAACCATCCTGTTCACAAACGCAGGAATGAATCAGTTTAAAGATTACTTCTTAGGCAACCAGATACCTGAATTTAAACGGGCTGTTACTTCTCAAAAGGTTATGAGAGCCGGTGGAAAGCATAACGATCTTGAGAATGTCGGGCGTACCGATAGACATCACACGTTTTTTGAAATGCTGGGAAATTTTTCCTTTGGTGACTATTTTAAAACAAATGCCATCGAATATGCCTGGGAGTATTTGACGAAGGTATTGGGGATTCCTGAGGAAAAGCTTGTTGTCTCCGTATTTGAAGATGATCAGGAAGCCTTTGATATTTGGAACAAGAATGTCGGCATACCCGCTGAAAAAATCGCTCGACTTGGGGAATCTGAAAACTTTTGGTCCATGGGGGATGTAGGACCATGCGGACCGTGTTCGGAAATACATTTTGAACTGAACCCCCTGCCAGAGGGGAAAACGGTGCAAAAAGCTCTTGAGGATGATGATGGAACCTACCTGGAAGTGTGGAACCTGGTATTTATGCAGTTTAACCAGGAACAAGATGGTACCAGGGTTCCTTTACCTAATCCCAGCATTGACACAGGTATGGGGCTTGAGAGGATTGCCTCGGTGATTCAATGTTTTAAATCCAATTATGAGACCGATCTTCTGAGCAAGATAGTTGATTATCTCAAGAAAAATGCTCCTGCGCCAAAAGAGGATGACGAATCGGCCACTGTATCAGCCAGGGTGATCTCCGATCACATTCGAGCTTCCGTGTTTTTAATCTCAGACGGTGTAATCCCTTCAAATGAGGGTCGAGGCTATGTGATGCGCAGGATTATTCGTCGTGCTGCAAGACACGGAAAAGAGCTGGGATATCAACCAGGTTTCTTCTCAGACCTGGTGGATGTCTTTGTACCCATGATGGAAGAAGCCTATCCTGAAATCGCAGAAAACAAAGATTATATAAAGATCTTGTTGCTGCAGGAGGAAAAGCGGTTCTCCGCGACCTTAAACCATGGAATGAAAATTCTGGATGAATTGCTGGCCAAATATAAAGATGCCAGCTCCGGAACGGTTGATGGTGAAGAAATTTTCAAATTATACGATACATACGGATTTCCAGTTGATCTGGCAGAAGACGTCCTGCAAGACGCCGGACTCGATTATGACCGCGAACGATTCGAGACGTGCATGCAGGAACAGAGGGAACGTGCAAAAGCAGACCAGGGAGCAAAAAAAGTTGATTTAAAAGTTAGCCAGATTTACCTCGATTTGCTTGAGCAGGGACTTGGAAATTCTTTTGTAGGATATGATAATCTGCAAATTGAGACCAAATTATCCGCAATGTTGAGCTCAGGCGAAAAGGTTAACCAAATCAAAGTCGGAGACAAAGTTGAGGTTTTGTTAGCGGAAACACCGTTTTATGCCGAATCCGGAGGCCAGGTCGGCGATACCGGTGAGATTGTTCATGATGAATTTAGAATTGTTGTGAATGACACCCAAAGTCCTGTGGCAGGCCTAATTCTTAGCCAGGGTGAGGTTGTATCCACTACTACGGAAAACGTATCAATCAAAAACAGCTGCCAGGTTACAGCCGCGGTTGCAGGGGATAAAAGAATTGCTACCCAGGCCAACCACACAGCCACTCATCTGCTACAATCTGCTTTGAGAACCGTGTTGGGCGATCATGTGAAGCAATCCGGTTCT
>JAKSDL010000598.1 GCA_022360105.1 Pseudomonadota bacterium | reverse complement strand
GGGACTGTTTCCCTGCTCCTGGACAACCAGGGCAAAACTCTCTCCCAGGCCCTGCTGACTATGCCAATCGAAATCAATCCAGACCTCCTCCCCGAACCTGAAGGTGATTATAATTATTAGATGACATATCTTCGTACCTGGAACTTTCCAGGTACGACAAATTATGATTATAATAGATAATTAACTGAGTTGCTGAAACGACTCATTTGCAGTGTTAGGTTTATCATCAATATTGGTTTGGTTTCTTTTTGTTTGGGAATTCTGAATTATCAAATTAGAAGGGAAAATGAGCAAAGATTTTAATAGTACTTTAAACTCTTGTGATAATTTACTAAATGAACTTGAGCCTGAGTTACGTGTGAGTGCAGCGGCGCGACTTTTTATGGAGCATTGTCTATCTGATGAAATGGAGAACAGTCCCAGTCATTTGGCTCCTTTGATAAATACGGTTGCAGATGCCCTTACCAAAGATCTGGACATTGAGAAGCGGCTGGAATTAGGAGTGAAAACCGTTCAAACCTATCTTCGAGTGCCTGCCGTAGAATTTTTTGGAGACACCTTGATTCACCAAAAGGCAATTGATGAAACCACTCGGGATGAAATGCTTGGGGTTAAACCAGCCGAAGCAGAGTTTGGTTCATTTCTCCTTCAACAGGGTGTTATCACTCAGGATCAAAGGGATGTTGCCATCATCACCCAAAAACGACTGATGTCCATAAAAGAGGTTTATGCCAAGCTACTGAAAGCTGAAGGGATCGAATCGGAAGAAGGAGATATCATTGATAATCTCAAAGGGATTGTTAATCACTTTTTGGTTTCCACCCAGGAACTCGAAGACACTTTAAGGGAGTCCAGGACCGAAAACATTAGCAGCACCCTGGGACGGATGGAAAATATCATTAATGAGACCGAAGTCAATACTCATAATGTTCTTGAAATTGTTGATGAAATTTTCAACCTGATTGACTCGATCAATGAAAGCATAGGCAAAATGAAAGAGTTCGCAGGAGCATCAGACGTATTGATTTCCGGACTCGAATCAGTCTCAGGAAAACTTGGTGATTTGGAAAGCCTGAACATGAAACTGAACGACTCGCAAGGAATTCAGGACCGAATTGGACAGCAACTAACGAAAATAATCCCCACAGTACAAAGCTTCCACGATCAATTATTGACCGTCGCTAAAAAATTAAAACTGAATATCAACGCCCTGGAAGAAGATAACTTATTGCAACAGGGCTACGGCACTCAGGATAAAAAGCGCATGGATAGTCAGGGAGATGTGGACGACTTGCTTGCGAACCTTGGATTATAGATTTAAAGCAAAAAATGAAAAAAAAATCCAAATATAAAAAACTTCCGGATTTTAAAAGTGAGGAAGAAGAAAGAGAATTTTGGAAGACTCACGATGTGAGAGATTACATCAATTGGGATAATGCAGTTTCCTTTGTAAACAGAGTCTTCCGGGATAAAAAGAAGAGTCAGGAAATTTTAAAAGAGTTAAAGGAATCTCAAAAATAGAAAGGTTTCTTTTTATCCGGTCGGTTCAAGGTCACAAGTGCGATTGCATTCTTGAGCACCAGCTTTACCCTGTCGTTTTTCATGGTACCATCCCGGTTTTACAAATCATTCCTGATCCATCAAAAAACAGGCTAATTTATGGTATTGGTTTTTAGTAGGTTTAAGCTCCGGTACCTGTTCATGACAATGCGGTAGCCTTTTTGGGCAACGCTTATGGAAAGCACATCCTGAAGGGAGATCGATTGGGCTTGGTACTTCACCTGTTATTAAAGATTCACGTTCTGTTCTGTTCGCCGGATTGGTAACCGGTATGCTATCGATCAACGCTGCTGAATAGGGATGCCTTGAGTTTTCCAACAATAGTTTTCCCGGAATAGTCTCCATGATCCTTCCCAAATACATAACCGCCACATTTTTGCAGAAACCGGAAACCTTTCTTAGATCATGTGAAATCAGCAGGATAGTCAAATTCAATTCATTTTTAAGATCACGCAAAAGGGATAATGTCTTGGCCTGCAGGGACAAATCAAGGGCAGATACCGGTTCATCTGCAACCAATAGTTTTGGTTTGACAATCAAAGCCCGGGCTATAGCAATGCGTTGCCGTTGACCTCCGCTAAATTCATGAGGAAATCTTTCCAAAGCACTTTCATCGAGACCCACTTTTTTAAGCATCTTTATTGTTTCCTGAAGTGCTTTTTGTTTACTTGCTCCCCGGATTGTAACCATTTCTCCAATGATATTTCTGATCTTCATCTTCGGATTTAAAGAAGAGAATGGGTCTTGAAAAATCATTTGTACCTGCCTGTAATAATCCACTTTTTTTCGCCGGGAAAAAGTTTGCACGGCTTCATTTTCGAACAAGATCTCACCAGCAGTGGGATCTTCAAGTTTCATCAGCAGTTTTGCCAAGGTGGATTTTCCACAACCGCTTTCCCCCACCAAACCGGTAATCTCCCCCTGTTCCAGAGCGAGATCGATTCCGTTCAAAACGTTTACAGTCCCTTGCTGGCGTTTCAGAACGCCACCTAAAATTGGGTAATGTTTTTTAATTCCTTTAAGTTCAACAAGATACTTCTGCATGGTGGGATGGTGATCTTGGATTAAGTAAATGTTCTTAAGTATCTGCAATTAGATTAAGGCAAGTAATTCCCGAGTGTAAGGATGTTGGGGAGTTTTAAAAATCTCTTGAATGGCAGCGTATTCTACAACTTTTCCATTCTTCAGTACAATTATGTGATCTGCGATTTCCGCCATTACGGAAAGATCATGAGTAACAAACAAAATAGACATGCCTCTTGATTGTATCAGACTCTTAAACAGCTCCAGCACCTGGGCTTGAATGGTAACATCCAAGGCAGTCGTTGGTTCATCTGCAATCAGGATGTCCGGGCCACAGGAAAGCGCCATGGCAATCATAGCCCGTTGTCTCATGCCTCCACTCAGCTCATGAGGATAATTCTTCAACCTTTGCATAGGGCTGGGTATGCCTACCTCTTCCAGTAGAGTCACCGCTTTTTGGATTGCGTCTTTTTTGCTGATAGATTCATGAGCCCGCACCATTTCCGTTATCTGATCACCGATGGTTAAAACTGGATTTAACGCAGTCATTGGCTCCTGGAATATGTAGGCAATTCTTTTTCCGCGTATACCCCGCCATTCAGCTCGATTACACTCCAATAGATCTCTATTTTCAAAGAAGATTTGACCTTTTATCGATTCCAAAGGAGGTGTTGGGATCAGATTCAAAATTGACAGGGCTGTAATGGTTTTCCCACTTCCCGATTCACCAACAATTCCAAGGGTTGAGTTTCTCTTTAACTCAAACGAAACATCGTCGAGGATAATTTTTTGTTCCCCCGACGATTTGAAGGTAACAGTCAAATTGTTGACCCGAAGCAATGGGTATTCTCTGCTATTCTTTGTCATCTGGTCTCCGTTTTTGGATCGAATTTATCTCGAAGACCATCACCGACAAAGTTAAATGCCAGAACAACCAACATAATGGCCAAACCAGGAAAAATTGAAACATGGGGTGCGTCGAGTATCACTTGTTTCCCTTCGCTAAGCATGGCTCCCCAACTAGGGGTGCCAGGCGGGGCTCCAAGACCTAAAAAGCTTAGTGAAGACTCGGAAATGATAACACCTGCCAAATTGAACGTTGCCTGAACAATGACCACAGAAATAATGTTAGGTAGAATATGAAAGAACATCACCCTCAGGTCAGATTGCCCGGAGGTACGAGCTGCAAGTATAAAATTACGCTCTTTGACAGCTATGACCTGCCCCCTGACCAATCTGGCAAACGGTACCCATCCCAGCGCAGTTAAAGCAATAATCACATTCGTTATAGAGGGTCCCAGCACAGCGACCAAAGCAATAGCCAGGAGCAATCCCGGAAAAGCCAGCAGAATATCGACCAGTCTCATTAATAACAGATCGATCCAGCCTCCGTAATAGCCTGAAATCAAGCCCAAAAAGATACCAACAACCCCGGAAACCGACACTACAACAACTCCCACAACCAGCGAGATGCGAGCACCATAGATTAGCCGACTGAATATGTCGGCACCGTTCATGTCTCTTCCCATGATAAAATCGGAGTTCGGAGGCACCAGCTCTAGCATTAGTTCGATTTTATAAGGATCTTCCGGTGCGATCCATGGAGCTGTAATGGCGCAGGACACAAATAGAGTGATGATAAAAATACCTACGTAAGTCCACTTGTTTCTAAACATATTATGAAAGTCGAACTCGAGGGTCCACCCAGGCGTAGGTGATATCAGTTATCAAATTGACGATGACGTAGATGCTGGCAATGACGAGAATGCAACCTTGCACAACCGTATAGTTTCTGTTGTATATTCCATCCAGCAACAAACTGCCCATGCCTGGCCAGTCGAAAATTGCTTCAGTAATGATGGCACCGGAAAGCAACACTCCAATTTGCAGACCAATAATGGTAATGACCGGAATCAATGCATTTCTCAGAGCATGTTTTAATATCACCTGTCTTTCTTTCAATCCCTTGGCCCTTGCATTTTGAATGTAATCCTCACCAAGCACTTCCAGTAATGACGAACGAATCATCCTGGAAAGCATGGCCGCCATGGCAGTGCCCAGGGTTATAGAAGGCAGGATCAGATGTTCCAGTCCACCACGTTCATTTACGGGTAGCCAATCCAGCTGAATGGAAAAG
The DNA here is from genome assembly GCA_022360105.1 of Pseudomonadota bacterium. Next base: position 3,750 of record JAKSDL010000598.1, on the reverse strand, counting down.
AGGATGATCAGCAATGGCCCTAACCAGAAATTAGGCATGGCAACACCAATAAATGAGGCAAGCATGGAGGCACCATCCAGGAATCCATAAGGTTTAAGGGCTGATAAAACTCCAAGGGGGAAAGCAATCAGCAAGGCAATAGCCATAGCGCCCACCATCAATTCAAAACTGGCAGGCATGCGCTCCAGGATTTCATCCAGGACTTTTCGCTTGCTATGAATGGATATGCCTAAGTCACCCGTCACAACACCGGTGACATATTCTTTGTATTGAATATGCAGGGGCCGATCCAGTCCAAGATTATGTCTTAATTCCTGCTTATCTCCAGGCAGCGCATAGTCGCCCAGCATGATATCAACAGGATCACCCGGTATCATATGGATCAGAAAAAAAACAAGCGTCACCACGCCGAATAAAACAAATACCAGCAGGAGGAGACGTCTGATTATGTAAGATAACATAAACCGATTGTGACTTCTATTTCACGGAAATCTTATAGAAAGATAAATAACCACCCATGGGATCTTGGGAATAGCCGGAAACTCTCTTGTGAACCAGAGAAATGTTGTTTCTGTGCCACAGGCTGAAATATGGAAGGTCCTTGGCTATGATTTTTTGAATTTTGGAATAAATTTCTTTTCGTTTTTTTGGATTCAGCTCTAACCGACCTTGTTCAGCCAACTTATCAATCTCCGGGTTATTGTATCGTCCTCGATTCCGGCCGTTAGGGGGCATCATGCTTGAATGAAAAAGGTCGTAGTAAAAATCGGGCTCCGTAATTCCCACCCAACGTAAGCTCGTCATCTGAAAGTTACCGTTTTTAATATCACCAAAAAAGGTTCCCCATTCGTAGGATTTTACATCCAGTTTGATTCCAATTTTAGCCAATTGTGATTTCATTATACGGGCAATTCCAATTGTTTCTTTGTTGGTACTGGTTTTCATTTCCAGTGTTATTCGTGGTTGAGGACCGTCTCCATCCGGGTCTTTAAATCCCGCTTCTTCCAATATTTTTTTGGCTGTTTCCGGATCATAGGTAAATTTTGGTACATCTTCCTCCGTATACCAGTTTTGAGCTGATAGGACTCCAAAGGATTGTTTGGCATGTCCTTGTAATCTGTATTTGACAATCTCCTTGACATCAATTCCATGAGCTATTGCCTGTCTGATCCTAACATCTTGTACTTCGGGAGCACTCACATTAAAGCTTAAATATTGATAACTCAAACCAGGGTTTTCGATAACACGATACATATTGTTGAGAGGCTTTTTCCTAAAGTCATTGATCTTTTTCAAAGGCATTGAATTAATGACCAGGTCCAGTTCTCCTTTTCTCATCTTCAGGAATCGAGTATTGTCGTCTTTAATGATTTTATAAACGACTTTGTCTACTTTCGGAGATCCTTTGTAATAATCAGTATTTTTCTCAAGCACTATTTGATTGGGAGATTGTGACACAAACTTGAACGGTCCGCTTCCAATGAGCTTTTTGGGGAAATCATCACCTGCGGTCACAACGTGCTTGGGAATAATTGGCATGATAATCGAGGTAGTAAAAGAGGCGACGACTTGTTTTAACTTGAATTCTACCTTATGTGGATTGATAACTTTGATCGAATCAATACTTTTATTGTATGTACCAGCAAACAGGGATTTTGTTTCTTTGTTTTTGAGATGGTCAAAAGTGAATTTCACATCTTCAGCAGTTAACGGTTTACCGTCATGAAAACGTACACCTTTTCTTAAATAGAAAACATACGTTTTGTCGTCAGGATTCTCCCAACGCTCAGCTAACCTGGGAATGATTCTCAAATCAGCACTCAAAGTAACCAGGGTTGAAAACAAGAGGTTATGCGAAATTTGCATCCCGGTAGCATCATAGGCAAATCTTGGGTCCATAGTCTTTGGTGCATTTTCAACACCAACAGTAAGAACGGATTCCTTGGCAACAACAGGCGAGGTAAAGACACTTAAGCTGGCGATAATGCTAAAACAAAGCAAGAAGTGAATGGGCTTTCTCCAAATTAAGCGAAGCATCTCTTTTCTCCCTGTTAGGGTTAATTTGTTTTGTATATCAAATAAATATCTTTTCCATCTGCTAAGATACTAAAAAGAACCTTTGTCAAAGTCAAACGAAAATGCCACACAGGCCTGTTAATTCGGAACTTATGCACACAACACACTGTGACTAAAAATTAAACCCCGGTAACCTGGATTATCTTTCAGGAAAACCGGCATCGACCTTGAGTAACGCTGCCAATCACACAATTCTTTTACTTGATCAAGCTGTGTGAGCCTCCTAATCTAAATACAAGCAACACATTTCTCATATATTGAACTGAATTTTTGTTCAATGCCATTTAAACACATAAAGCTGAATCGATTTTGAAAGAAAAACCCTCACCGGCTGCCGACCACACTAAAAACAAAACCGCCAACACACCTCAAATCCAGGGAACTCAATGGATCATCGAGCTATATCAATGTAATTTTGAGATCCTGAACGACGAAAAAGCGGTTCAGTCTGTCATGATTGCTGCAGCTGAGGCAGCTAGAGCGACAGTCGTCAATCATTGTTTTCATCGTTTTGCTCCTCAAGGTGTCAGTGGTGTGGTTGTGATATCTGAATCACATTTAGCAGTCCATACCTGGCCGGAATACGGCTATTGCGCGATCGACTTGTTTACCTGCAGTGAAGATATAGAACATGACAATGCAGTGAGGGTACTAAAGGAAGGGTTTCAAAGCAAAGAGGAGAAAGTGTTTGTGTTGGAAAGAGGAATTCAAAACAGATCCTTAAATACACTTCCCCTCGCTTCAATGGATTGACCAAAAATAAAAAGGGTGAACCACTGCCTGATTTTTTAGCGAATTGAAAGAACAGGGCAGGGAGCATTTAAGATTATATATTGAGCTGTTGAGCCAAAGACCAGTTTTTCCACTTTGGAACGTCTGCGAATACCAATAATAATCTCGTCTACACCGTGATCTTTCGCAAATTCAACTATCGCTTCCCCCGATGTCTGCTGAGTCACTAAAAGATGTGTCTTATACTCAACCCCGTTGTCTCCGCAAGCAGCTTTGGCGTCATTTTCCAACGCCTGTTCATGTCGTCTGATCTCTTCGTATTTTAATTGATGACTTTGCTGTACGGTTCGGATGACGTCAACAGTCGCATTATGATTTTTTGCCCTGTCAAAAGTGAGTTTCATAGCGTCTTTGGCGACGTTTGATTCGTCATATCCCACTACATATTTCATTGCAGTTTCTCCTAAAATTATTGTTCTATCTTATGCGTTAACGAATAGAATTTGTTCCACTCACCCCCTATTGTTAATCGGATTGTTATTACGTTTACCTTGATTGATCAAATAACACAACACCATATCGAAAATATGCATGCATTCATAACCAAGCTGTTCCGGTTAATCATGATCAGGACATATGAACCAAACATGACATTAGTTTTATATTGACAGATTCAGCCATTCACAAGACACTCAGCCAGTACCTGCCTGAACTTAAAATGCCTCTATCGGTTTTAATTCAACGGCATTCCTAAAACTCACCTTTTGCATTAAAGATTTCATCCCACCAATCCATGGATTATTTAGGTAAAACGCTTCTTCCTAAAGTTTACCAGTTTGTTGTAATCAAATTGATACAATCGAATAAAGTATTTAGTCCTGCTTTTCTGGAAGCTATCAAAAGTTTGTATAAAAAAGGCGATGACGCCAAAGAAGAGCTACT
>JAKSDL010000340.1 GCA_022360105.1 Pseudomonadota bacterium | reverse complement strand
CGTTCTGAGCCAGGATCAAACTCTCAAGTTAATGAGTCACCGAAGTGACTCAAACAACCTAAAGTTATCCTTTAGTACTTATTTTTTCTCAAATAATTGCTCGGTTACGCACTGTCTTACCCGATTCTGTTGTCAATGAACAAAGGATAAGATTAAAATCTTTGTTAGATTTTTGCAAGAGAAAAATCAATTAATTTTTTAATCTAACCTACTGTAGTTTAAACACTTCTCAGTATCTAAACTCTAACTCAGCCTTTCTAATTTTGCAATCCCTATTTTAAAGAATTTGTAAAAAAGATGAGTTAGCTTTCTTTTGGTGGCGAGGCCAGGAATCGAACCAGGGACACGGGGATTTTCAGTCCCCTGCTCTACCGACTGAGCTACCTCGCCGCCAAAACATTAATAATAGGCAAGCTATAATTCCGTGTCAAGAATTTTTGCTCACAAATAAATTAAACAAATATAATATATTGCAATTATTAACTTTATTTCTTGAAACTTCGATTGTTTTTCAAAGATGCTCTTTCTACTCCCCCGTAAAGTCTTTCTAAGAAAGATGGCGGCTCATACATCCCGCTAATATAGGCCATCACGATTGTGACCAAACAATGCTACTGATAACGATGGTGACCAAAACAATGCTTTTGATCACTGCTATACTAACGGACAGGATATACAGAGTAGCGTTTCCTGTATTAATGTCATGTAAACCCACTGGTTAGGCTTTAATTGGAAATCAGCACGAAGAGCGCGTTATACCGGAACAACTGTTAATAAAGACATGAGATTCAGACCTTGTATAGATCTTCATCAAGGTAAAGTGAAGCAGATTGTTGGTTCATCTTTATCGGATCAGGATGGCTCGAGAACAATCACTAATTTTGCCAGTTCCAAACCACCGTCGTGGTTTGCAGAGCGATATAAAAGGGATGGTTTGACAGGTGGTCACGTCATTCGCCTGGGACCGAATAATGATGATGCAGCAGTAGATGCCTTGACAGCCTGGAATGGCGGAATGCAGTTAGGTGGCGGTATCACGGCTGATAATGCTGAATTTTGGCTGGATAAAGGAGCCAGTGATGTAATCGTCACCTCATATATATTCTCCGATGGTCTTGTACATGAAGATCGATTGCGACGACTTGTAAAAAAGATTGGCAAAGACAAACTGGTGCTTGATTTAAGTTGTCGCTTAAAAAATGGAAAGTATTGGGTTGTTACGGATCGTTGGCAACAGTTCACTAACATTGTCGTTGATGATGACAGCCTGGACTACTTTGCCCGATACTGTCATGAATTTCTGATTCATGCTGTTGACGTGGAAGGCATGTGCAATGGAATTGAAACGCAATTGGTCGGACTTCTGGGCAATTGGGGCAAAATACCCATTACCTATGCCGGCGGCATTTCTTCACAAAGCGATATCGATTTGATTAAACAGAAAGGCAGGGATAAATTGGATTTTACAGTTGGCAGTGCTTTGGATATTTTCGGCGGAACGAATCTCAAATATAAAGAGATGCTTCAATACTCATAATATAATAGATGGGATGTTTACTATTACATTATTAGAACCACAAATACCCCCTAATACAGGCAATATTGCCAGACTGTGTGCGGCTACCAACACAAAGCTGGATATTGTCGGAAAAATTGGATTTGAGCTGACAGATCGCTACCTGAAGCGAGCCGGGCTTGATTATTGGGAATATGTCAATTGGGAATACTTCCCTGACACCAGTGAATATATGAGTAAGATGCTGGAATCCGACATCCATTTGCTGACGACAAAAGTGGAACCCAGATATTCTGACAGTAATTTTAAAGATGGAGATTACATTATATTTGGGAGCGAAACCAAGGGTATTGATGAATTCTACTTAAAAAAATATCAATCCAGATGTCGTACCATTCCCATGGTCAAGACTGGTGTCAGGAGCCTCAATTTAAGCTCTTCGGTAGCTGCTGTACTTTATGAAGCTTTACGCCAAACCAACTGGGCAACTTTAAATCATTAATTCAAGCACCACTTAAAACTCTACAAAAGAAACATGTTATTAGAAATTCATCCGTACAGTCCTCAACAACGATTAATCGATCAAGTCATCGAAATCATCAAAAATGACGGTGTCATCATTTACGGAACCGACACAACCTATTCCTTTGGATGCTGTATCCACAGCAAAAAAGCTATGAAGCGCATCTATCAGATTAAAGAGATCGATAAAAAGAAACCGCTAACCTTTATTTGCAACGATACAAAGCAGTTCCAACAATACACCAAAGGGATCAGTACACCAATTTTTAGAAAAATCAAATCGATTGTTCCAGGGCCTTACACCTTTATTTTTGAGGCTTCCAAAATGGTGCCCAAGATCATGCTTTCTCCTCGATCCACTATTGGCGTTAGAATGCCCGATGCAGCGACATCCACCATGCTTGTTGAGACTATGGATGAGCCGATATTAAGCAGCAGTCTGCCTGAACCGGAGGATGGTGTTCATTATCCTTACGAAATTCATGAACAATATGAAAAACTGGTGGATTGTGTTGTGGACAGCGGGGAATTGTATTTGACCAAATCCGCAATTATCGATTTTTCTGTTTCTCCAACAGAGATTATTCGCGCAGGGGATGCGGATTTGGACTGGATAAATAATTAACGGTTATTTGGCTTTCTCAGGAATATTAACGCAATAGAGTAGCCTGCCGCTTTTTTCCTTAAATTTTTGGAGTTCTCCCAATAAAAAGCGGATACATTTTTGAGCATAGGGTTTATTCCAGGTTTTTTCCGGCAGAAGATGAAGGAGCAGATACAACGATTCGTAGATGTATACAGAGCTACTGCTCATGAATTCGACCTCATTGAAGATCTTTATCTGCCCGTTAACGACAGCTTCTCGACTTAGCACTCTGCCGAAATTCTTCTTTTTTCCTTCCTTAAATAGTAATACGTAAGGAAACAAATCCCTCTCATTAATCACCATGGTATTTCCCATTCGCAGATGGGTGATGCCTATCGAAATCATTCTATTGCCAAAAGCGTAGGAAACTGCATATTCAGTGATATTGCTCTGGTTATCAAACTTGATGACTTTAACCTTAGGATTGTTTTTTAAGGCATCAAACAAACTTAGAACACAATCATAAAATTCAATCAACAGGCTTTCATCCTGCCTGAAGATCCGGCTGTTAAAACCAAAATCCTTATGGCTAGCTCCATCATGTTCTCCCCTGATGGCAAGCACATCAGGCTCGATCATGTGGTAGTACTGTGTCATGATAGCAAAGCTTTCCAGATTTTTGGGGATGACTTCTCCATCCTTAAAGGTCAAACTTCCCTTTCTTCCGGCGACATCTTCCAGCTCCCCTTTTTCTTCCGCCTTCTCTTCCTTGGCAAAGGTCTTGTAGGTGGTCTTGACGACATCCACAGCCCTTTTGATAGGTTCGGTAGCCAGAGAAATGCCTTTATCTAAGAGCCGAACAACTCCTACCCAAATCGTTTTTAATACATTTCTCACCGACATTTTCTGAACATCCTGAAACTCGTCGGTGAAATTAGCTTTCGCCAGGTGTTGCAGACTCATTCTAATGCGAATGATCAGTTTATAGATCGTTGAAGGTGCAAGCTGATCGATGAATTCAACAAATGCTTCAAGGGTATCTGCATCCTCGAAGGCATCTTCATCAATCAGGCTATCGATCAAATCATCCTCAACCAGCAATTGACCGTTTTTGACCAAACATCCTGCCACAATTCGACTGATATCTATATCGTCGATGTCTTCAAAACGACCGGGTTTCAGGATGCCCGCCAAAAAAGCCTTATAGTAGGCATGTCTTTTTAATGAGTAGTGATAAAGGGAATCGTGAGACTGAATCAGTGTGACAAATTCAAGGGTAACATCGCGGATCTCGTCCGGATCATCGATCATCTCCTCATAAATATACTCAGAATCTGATAAACTGGATGATTGGATTTTAAATGATCCCGGTTTGAACGCGGTAAGAAAGAACTCTAATGGGGTATGAATCTCACCAAATTCTTCGACAAATTCCTGATTGAACAACTTGACAAGTGTTTTGGCGAGATCCGAAATAAACGAATACAACAACCCTCGCTCAATGTGCAGGGTTTTTGGGTCGAACAGGGAATCATCTGCCACCAGAATTTCTATATTCTTGTTAATATTCAAGAATGTCGGCAGAACGAACTCACAGATAATCTTCTTTTGATCCAGCCCTTCCATAAGAAGCAAAGCCGGAATTAACTTACCGATACTTATTTTGCTGCTGAAAAAATTTGCTGTCTCCAGGATAAAGAATCGCTTTTTTGATGGAAGTTCATTTATTTTAGCCTGCATGGCTTTTAAGGATTCATGTACCTCACCGACAACATCGGGCAGAACACTGGTTTCCTTATCAAAGGTAAAAAACACATCGATTGCCTTATCCGGCAAGATTGGTGCTTCTTCAATCAGCTCTTGAACATCCTTGTTTTTAAGCTCATTTTGATAATCAGGTTGTTGCTGACGTTTTCGATGATGCTGGACAAACAGCTCGACCTGGTTTTTAAATGTTTCACTGTCTACTTCGATCTGAACACTCTTTTGTGCTTGTTTTGCCATAAGTTTTATAATTTCATTCAATAGATAAATGGGCTTTTTACCACTCTAATATACCATTGGCTTTTTTTTTACCATACATACCTTGAAATCAGTTAATTTTCTTCTTTTATAGGATGGTACACCTGATTGGCCGCAACGGTTACGATCTTTTTTTTTGGAAGCAATAATGCAGAAAGGCTGTTCCCATAGACACATCCGGAATCAAGCCCAATAACATTGTCCCTGACGATACCTCCCAGGGCAGCCCAGTGGGCAAACACCACCAGCTTGTTACTTTTATAAAACTCGAACCAGGGTGGATGATTCGGATTGTTAAGATCGGTTCCTGTACCATCCCAGGTTCGGATTGATGTTAGCATCCAATCTTCGCTTTCCGATGGGTGCTTCCCAGGCACCAGTCCGGCATGAACCAGAATAAAGTCTTCAGTCTCTATAAATAGAGGCCAATTGGCAATCTCGTCTGTAAATTCCCGGAATGAACTGCCAAATTCCTGCCTCATTCGCACCACCAGGTCGTTGCTTTCATTAGAAGCAATAGAATTCAACAAATACTGTTCGTGATTGCCAAGAAGAGAAACAGCATTTAATTCTTTGATTCTTAAATAAGTCTTTTTTGAGAAAGGCCCCCGGTTGATGACATCACCCAGAAAGTATAAGCTGTCATTTTCCGGCCTATAATTGACCTTCGTTATCAGAGCATTCAGTTCATCAAGACATCCGTGAACATCTCCTATTATAATGGTTCGATTGCCGTTGTTCAGTTGCATGCTTTTTAATTGGGCATTTTAATCAGCCCTGGTTCCTTTAAGAATCGGTTGTACTCAATAATTTGGTCTTGTTACAGGCAAGATTCCATTTCCCCAGTATTTATAGTGCTTTATCCGGATACAAAGCTTTTTCGTTATCGCTATGAGTTCGCTCCCAAGTCACTCTTCGATTTTGTGAAAGAACGCTATTTTCGTAACCAAGATGAATCATCTCTTCATGAAGCCATTAAAAACAGGGTGCGCATAAATGGGGAAAAAGTAAACCCGGAAACATTGTTGCAGCAGGGAGACTGGCTTGAGTACGAACATCGACGTGTTGATGAGGAAACGATAGATTCGGGTATAGACGTATTGTACGAAGATGAATGGATGATAGCTGTCTCAAAGCCGGATTACCTCCCAGTTACACCATCAGCAAGTTACTATTTTAATTCGATGGCAATCTGGATGAAAGAGCACTTCAACAACCAAAAACTTAGCCCTGTCCATAGACTTGATATCGAAACCAGCGGGGTTTTGCTTTTTGGCAAAGAAAAACAGGTGAGAAGAGAAATTCAAATGCTCTTTCAAGATCATCGGGTAGAAAAACGGTACCAGGCGGTTGTTTTTAATGAACCCGAAATGGATGCCATTTCAGGTGATCTTGTGTTGGATGAACAATCTAAAATCTATACAAAACTGGTCCTGGAAAAATCAAAAGAAGCGAACAGTCTGACCTTGATCGAAAAGAAGGAAAAATGGGGCAAGTTTTCACGATTATGGGTACGACCGATAACCGGAAAAACCAACCAGATCAGGGCACATTTGGCAGCAATCGGTTGCCCCATTGTAGGTGATAAAAAATACTACCCGGATGAAAATGTATTCCTGGATTGGTTTCAATACAGGGATTGCAATAGAATTCTTTCCAAAATCAAACTAAAACGCCAGGCCTTGCATTGTGAATCGTTATCGTTTTTGAATCCATTTTCTAATCAAATGGTTACGATAAAAGACAATTCCAGCGGTTGGATGGATAAAATCAACCCACTTTTGTACGACTCACGGGAGATTTAGATCCCAACTCCATAGACCAATAAAGATTATGAATTCAATAGTCATCCGCTATTCTGAAGTAGCTTTAAAAGGAAAAAACCGAAATTGGTTTGAAGATGTATTAATCAAAAACATCAGAAGTCATCTCTCCAGTCTTGAAAAATCAACTGTTCGCAAGATTTATGGCAGGATAATTGTTGAAACTGAAGCCTCGTTGGACAAAGCGACAGCCATTCTCAAATACATCCCGGGGATTGCTAATTTCAGCGTTGCGGAATCTTGCTCCCATGATATGAATGAGCTTGCTGCTAAAGCTGTTGAGGTCTTTAAACAACAAATCGAAAATTCATCTCTTAAAAATCCCAGGTTTAAGGTATCTACCAGGCGAAGCAGCAAGGATACACCTCTCAATTCTCAACAGATTTCCTCTGAAATTGGCGGAGCTGTCCTGAATGCTTTTCCTGATTTAAAAGTGGATTGATCAAATCCG
>JAKSDL010000042.1 GCA_022360105.1 Pseudomonadota bacterium | reverse complement strand
GCGCTTTTACTGAAATAGGCTTGAGCTGCTGCCTCAATTCCGTATGCTCCATGTCCAAAGTAGTATTTGTTTAAATATAGTTCCAGAATCTGATCTTTGGTAAAACGCTGTTCGATCTCCAGGGCAAGCAATATTTCCTTGAGTTTGCGGACCAAGGTTCTTTCATTGGTCAAAATAAACATCCTGGCCGTTTGCTGCGTTAAGGTACTTGCGCCTTCTCTTATTCTCATTTGGGAAAGATTTACCACAAATGCCTTGATCATTCTTAAGGGATCGATACCAAAATGGTTATAAAATCTGGCATCCTCTATTGCCAGAAGAGCTTCCACCATTACTTTTGGAACCTTGTCAATGGGAATAAGGACTCTCCTTTTTGTGTAGAATTCAGTAATGAGCTCGTTGTTACGGTCGTATATTTGGGTAGGCAGGTCGTAATTAGGGTTAATTAGTTCATCAAGGCTGGGTAAATTGACAGCAAGATAGGAGAGGTAGCCTAAAACCAATATAGAAAGAATTAAACCGAGGTATATTGTGTAGTTGACAATACGTCTCAGTTTAGATGGAGGACCATAGCCGATGATGAAGCCCACAAGCGATCTTTTTTGATTATTGGTTAAAGAGTTTCTTTTTACCATGAATAAGCCGTAAGAATAAAAACAATTAAAACCTTATATTAATATCTCCAACAGCCTAATTACATGAAAACGAAATCTCAATGCAGATTCAATCAAAATCGATAATGATAAATCGGTATTTTCTTTTGTAAAATGCAGAGAAGATGTCTTTAGGTCACTCGGGATACTTTATGTAAACGTGCAGCTATCAGATGTTAGCAGGAAATCACAGTTAAGATCCAACTTTCATCATCTTCTATAAAGTATAGAGATGATTTTTATGAATGACAATGATCCCTTTGGGTTTTTCTTTGGCTTTTACCATTTGCCTTAAATCCCGGGCTGTATAGTTAACCAGACCTGCCCCGATTCTACTTTTATCACTGTTTCGAATGATTACAACATCTCTTTTATCGAAGTTTCCTTCAATTGATGTAACGCCCACAGCCAGAAGACTTTTCTTATCTTTGAGTGCTTTTTCAGCCCCCTCATCGATAGTAATTATGCCTTTGATGCTGGCTGCTGTTGTCATCCATTTCCCTCGAATACTGAGAGCCTTTTTTTCGTTTTTTGTAAGAAAGGTTGTACCGGTGGTTTTTCCGGATGCAGCATTTAACAAACAGTTTTTTTGTTTTCCAGAACAAACGACTGTGGGAATGCCATGCAGAGTTGCAGTTTCAGCAGCTTTTAATTTGCTGAGCATGCCCCCCGTTCCTCCATCCGACAAAGAATCTTCGCACAATGCTAGTAATTCTGGGGATATGCTTTCGACACTAGAAATCAATTTGGCGCTGGGATTTTTCTTCGGATCAGCAGTATAAAAGCCCACAATATCGGAGAGCAGGACCATTAGATCAACACTAAGCATGGATGCGGTCAAAGCAGCCAATTGATCATTATCTCCAAAAGTGGATTCACTGAAACTGACCACGTCATTTTCGTTGATTATTGGCATCACGCCGTTTTCCAACAGACCTTCCAGTGTGTTTTTAATATTGTTGTAAGAGGCCTTTTTCCTGAAATCGTCAAAAGTGATTAGCGATTGAGCTGTAATGATTGAATGCTCTCGAAAAAAATCAGAATATAGCTGGAACAACCTTCCCTGACCTATTGCAGCAAGCATTTGGCGACGTTTCAAAGAGTCTTTTTCGCCGATAAACTGGTAAAATTCCTGACCAGCTCTGATCGCACCTGAACTTACCAGAATCACCTGGTGGGATTTCCTCAATTCGGCTATTTGATCCACCAGGTCCGAAATACGATTGTAGTCCAAACGTCCATTTGATCTTCCTAAAACATTAGTCCCGACTTTAACGACTATTCTCATTTGGATCTTATTCTCCAGTCTGTTCAACTTCAATGTTTAGTTCCTGGTCAGGCAGGATATCGAATTCTTCCGGTCTCGGCAGGTCTTTTAAAGTATTAAAACCAAACACCTCAAGAAAAAAGCTTGATGTAGCATATAGTAAGGGTCTGCCTGGTATTTCTTTTCTCCCGGCAATTTTGATCAGCTTTCGATCTAATAAAGACTTTAATGAGTACGTGGCATCCACTGATCGAATTGCTTCTACATCGGCACGAGTTACCGGTTGTCGGTATGCAACAATGGCGAGCGTTTCCATAACGGACGGAGAAAGTTGAATGGGTTTAACGATTTTGCCCTTTCTTATCCATTGTCGAAATTTTGGTAATGACCGTAATTGATAGCCTCCGGCAACCTTTTGAATAGTAAAAGACCGATTGTGCTCGCGATAGAATTTATTGAGTTCACCAATGATCTCGGCAATTTTGCCCGTCTCCTTTAGTCCGGTGATTTTCTTGATTTGAGGCACGGAAAGAGCGTGATTTGTACTAAACAAAACAGCTTCAACCAATTGCCAGTCACTGATATCTTCAGAAGTCTTTTCGAGTGCGTCCACTAGATGTTTTTAATTAATATCAAGTTGTAAACTGTGACTGTTGGTTAACCAGGTTTCAGAATTAACAAGAATTACATGGTTAGTCTAGGGCGTTGAATACTAAGTTGCGACTCGGGTTTGCCGTCGGAAAACCTTAAATACGTTTCTTATCTTCCAATCACTCAAGTCCCAAATAGACAGAATCTGGTATATTCAGTATTTTTAAATCTCATTGATAAATAACTATCTAAAATTATTGTAAAAAAACTAGAGAATTATGGAATTCAAAGAACTAGTCGCGGGAAAGGATGTCCGATTCGGTCAAAACGTTGTGATAACCGGTCACGTTAACATAGGGAATATGACATCGGTCTGGCATAATTGTATTTTGAGAGGGGATGTAGAGCCAATTACAATAGGGGAGAGATGCAATATCCAGGATAACACCGTCTTGCATGGCCAACTGGGACAGTTTGCCGTGAAAATTGGAAACGGGGTATCAGTCGGACATTCCTGTATCATACATGGATGCGAGCTTGCAGATGACAGTTTTGTCGGAATGGGGTCTATAGTAATGAACGGAGCCTTTATCGGCAGCCAGGTGCTGGTAGCAGCCGGTTCATTGGTTCCACAGGGAGCCAGATTTGACAAACCAAATACATTGGTGATGGGCAGACCAGGAAAAGTGGTGAGAGAATTGAGGGAGAGCGAAATCAACATGATCAAAAACACTCCAGCCAAGTATATTCAATATGCACAACAATGGTTACCGCCAATGGAGAATTAGGTAATGGGAAGGGACACACATTACGATCATTTTAAAAAAGAGAAATCGTCAACACTTAAAAAACCAAGGAGATTTCTTGAGTTTTTGATCTTGAAGACTCTTCAGCATATCAGTTACCTGTTCCCGGTAAGATGGAATCAAAAATTTGGTGCACTCATAGGTCGAGTAGCATTAAAGTTGGCGAAAAAGGATAGAGGTATTGCTGAATATCAACTCGATTTTTGTTTTCCCGAACTCAGCATAGGGGAAAGACAGTCCATTCTTAAACAAACCTTTCGGAACGTGGGTATTACCCTCTTTGAAACGCTGGTTTTAAAAAAAATCAAAAAAAAGCCGGAAAAGTGGATTCATTTTGAGAACGAGCCATTGCTTCGCAAAGCTCTGAGTGAAGAAAAAGGTTTGATTATGTTGTTCGGTCATGTCGGGAATTGGGAATTGTACCCCACAATATTCGACATGTTGGGGATCACCGGGGTGGCCATTAGTGCTAAAATTGGCGATTCAAAGTTAGATAGTTTTTTACTTGATAGCCGTAGCTCCAATAATTTGCGAACAGTGCAGAGGGGCGAAAGAGCAACAGCCAAAGAGATATTGACCTGCCTGCGAAATAAAGAGATCCTTCTGATCGCTATTGATCAGGACACAAGGATCAAAACAGTGTATGTCGACTTTTTTGGCAGAAAAGCCGCCACTGCCGTCGGTCCTGCTACTTTTGCCCAAAAATTTAATTGCCCTGTTTTATCCGGATACGGTGTAAGAAGAAACGACGGAACGCATCTGATTCGATTTGAAAAACTTTCAAACGGACCGTATGCCGGAACTGAAGAGGAAACCGAGTCATTGACTCAAAAATATAGTCAGGCATTGGAGAACCATATACGTTCCTTTCCTGATCAGTGGGTATGGTTTCACCGACGGTGGAAAAATCAACCGGAAACATAACGTCGTATTTGGATTGTCCAAATTGATCAAAAACCGGTTGTGCTATTTTCTATGATAATTAATTTTAAATGCTGGATAGCCAGTGAAGAGATCTAAAATTCAATTCAAATCTATCCTGAGGTTTGTCGGCTTGGCAGGGATCCTAATTCTGTTTTTCATATTTATTGATGCTTCTTGGGAAACACCTGATGATCATACCATAAGCAAAGGGATCATTATAACGGAAGAAGAACCGTTGACTATCTCTAGACCCATTGTCCAGGAATTTGAAATTGATTCGCTAAAGCTTCAAATGGTCGCAGAAAATGCCCAGGTTTTCGAACAGAAACAAATCACAAAACTTAGCGACATAAAGATCCAACTATTTAACACCAAGTCAAATAATGCACCGACCAAAATTGTGGCTCAATCCGGCGAAATGAAAAGCGAATCAGGCATCATGCGGCTTTGGGGACAGGTCAGGATAGACACAGGAGGAGATCAGACCTTAAAAACCGAAGAGATATTTCTGAATCAAAAACGAAATACAATTTATAATGAGTCAAATGTTCGGGTTACGACAGAACATGACGAAATCATTTCATCTGCTCTGCATTATGATATCTCAACAGGCGTTTTGATCCTGAAAAAACCGGAGGCAAAAATTAAGTTATGAAAGGGTTGTTTGACCGTTCAAGGAAACTTTCACAAAAAATCCTGCAGAACAAAATCAGGCTGGTATTCTTATGTTGCCTGACCGGATTCTTTTTCTCAAATTCGCACATATCAGGACAGGACGAGTTCATTACGATCAAATCCAATGAAACCATCCAAATTGATAAAGCGAAGGGCAATGCAATTTTAAAAGGCGGGGTGGAAGTCGTTCAAGAATCCACAAAGTCGTTTCTAAAGTCAGAATTGGTGGAAATCAAACGAGACAATGCATCTCGCAAAATTGTGTTAATAAAGGCAAAAGGTAAGGTTCAGGGTACGTTTAATCAGATCAATCCTGAAACAAAGGTAGTACGCACTGTTTTTCTGATATGTAAGGCCGCAGAGCTGGATCGAAATTTAAACAGGGCTACATTAAGAGGAGGCGTTAAAGTAACATCTCATGATTTTGAATTGACTGCTGATAGTGTTGATTATGACCTAAGGCAGGAACTTGGGACAATGACTGAGATTCCCGGTAAACAGGTTAAATTTATACTTAAAAAAAATACAAATTCTAAAACGAACGCCCCTGAAGCGGCTAACGTCACTCCTGAGGTCATTGAAGGTTTTGCTGATGAATTGAGGGTGAATCGTTCTGCTAAAAAAATGACTTTACAGGGAAAAATAAAGATCCATG
Organism: Pseudomonadota bacterium; assembly: GCA_022360105.1. The sequence goes on along the minus strand of JAKSDL010000042.1, from coordinate 840 downwards.
ACAAGAGTGAAGAAGCAGAGTTTTCCGGAAACAGGGCGGACATATATTTAGATGATAATGAAAAATTGCAGCGCATTGTAGCCTATCAAAATGTAGTGATTTCACAACCCAATCGGTTGTCCAAAGCCGATCGTGCCGTTTTTGATTATCGATCCAATTCCATCACCCTGACAGGCAATGCCTCGGTTAAAGAAAAGAATCAGATGGAAATGAATGCTCCCAGAATCACTTTGCATATGGATGAAGACATGGGATTTATCAGTGGGGGCGATAAAACACCAGTAAAAGGGAAAGTGAACATTTCGCCATAAGTATCAACTAATCTTAAGTGTGTAACCGCTTAACAAGCCTGCTCTTGTTTTTCCATTAAACCAACCGTACAAGCGAAGTATACGTCTTCTTATTCATCTATTTGAAATTTAAATATTTTTTTGTGGAAGGCTCAAGAGGAAATAAACAAATAAGTTTAGTGCTGTTTAAACTTCCGTGTGGAGAGTATTGAAATTATGTCGTAATTGAAAAATAAATTTTAATTCTTGACAGTAGTTTCGAATCGTGGACATCATCATAGATCAGTTGCGAAACAAAGGGTTTTTAAAATACTCTTCGATAGCAACTGAAAAATGCGCAAAAAAGTTATTGACAACTTTTAATCTTCATGCGCAATATAAATGATCGGCTACAAAAAAAATAGCCAAGGTTCATTGACAACAGAATCGGGTAAGACAGTGCGTAACCGAGCAATTATTTGAGAAAAAATAAGTACTAAAGGATAACTTTAGGTTGTTTGAGTCACTTCGGTGACTCATTAACTTGAGAGTTTGATCCTGGCTCAGAACG
>JAKSDL010000073.1 GCA_022360105.1 Pseudomonadota bacterium | reverse complement strand
TGGAGGAAAAACTAAAACAATGTCAAACATTTCTGGCAACAACTTAACCTTCCATAGCACTAATACAATAAAACACAAACATAAAAACCTATTTTACAAACACTTACAACTAAAACTTCATAAAACTATAGCAAAACACTTAAAACATTTTTTTATATTATCCGAGTATATGCACTAGATAATTTTTATAATTATGTCGATAATAGTATTACTTCTTTATAATAAAAATTTATGATTTTATCCATTTAATATTGCTATAAAATGATGAATCGTGGTAAATGGTAAGGCCAATAGCTGAAATTGGGACAACAATAAAATGTTTTTTTTGAAGTATGTGTTATAAAAAATCCAACCAAATTGAACCACCAAATACCAGACGAAATGTTGATATCTCTCATTCGCCCTGGAAGATGTATTTAATTGTAGCTACTGCGGCAGTTGCAATTATTAGTGCAATGCTTTTTTCAATGCATTCAGGATATGACATATCAAAAAAATATATTCCATTAACTAACGCGGTAATGGAGATAGAAGTCCATACTTCGCTTGCTCATCTATGGCTAGAAGAATACCTGGAAGGAGACGAAAGAGAAACTCTAGAGTCAGTTATGCTCCATATTGATAAAGCAAAATGGTACGGTAACGCAATTCTTTACGGAGACGAGAACGAATATTACAAATTTATACCTGTAAGCCACTCACAGCTTAAAAAAGAAGTAAATCAGGTGATTAACAAAATTGAAGTTTTCCGCGAAATTGCAGTTAAAAGAAGCTCAAATCACGGTGATCTGGGAATTGGTACTGCAATAGATCAAGAGTTTGATGATACATTCAGAGAATTGCTGGGCCAGGCAGACCAGGTCGAAAGCACATTGCAAAATACAATCAAGTTCACCATGGCCAGGTTCTTTTTTATCCAATTCAGCCTTATAATCGCAACTTTATTATTGACATATACTATTCTTAAAACAATTCAGAATTACGAAAGGCAGAAAAAAACCGACTTGCAAAAACTGCAAGAGAGAGAAAACTACCTGTTGGCAATATACCGGTCAGTTACCAGCATAGCGGTTATCCCTGCAAGCCTGGAAGGGCCAGATACAAAAATTATTGATTTTAATCCAGGCGCTGAAAGGATGTTTGGCTACAAACGGGAAGATGTAATAGGAGAAAAAGTTGCCACTCTACACAAGCCTGTTGACATTTCTCAATTTCAGCAAATGCAGGATGAAACAAAAGAAGATGATCGTCTATTCAAAGGTGAATTTGAAATGATCCGCAAAAATGGTGATGTCTTTCCTGCAATACTTACCCTTCATCCTCGATTAGATCCAAACGGTCACCAAATAGGTGTAACAAATGTTATTACTGATATATCAGAACAAAAGCAATATGAAGAGCAAATTAAAGAATATACAGAAAAACTTC
>JAKSDL010000302.1 GCA_022360105.1 Pseudomonadota bacterium | reverse complement strand
GATGGTTTATATTACAATTGTCCTTCGTTTTCCACTGTTCTGGACAAACAAACATTTGTGACCCAATCCGTTGAAATTAAAGATACAGAACAAAAAGAAATTCATTTACAATCTGTGGCTTTGATGGGATTTTTGCTGGCGTCTTTGAAACATCACCCTTTGTTTTGTAATTGAGTTCGGCAATGGATATTTGGAATTTTACTGAAATAACGACAAATATGAATCTTTGCCTGTTCTCTTCTTGGGCAAAGCACTCAAATACAATCAACTGTAATGCAAATCAAACGGTAGGGCGGGTTCTTTGCTGCAAGTCTCGCAAATTCAGCGTCCCCGTCAACAGGCTAGCCCCTTGGCGGCTAATTGGGGCTACCCTGCCCTTCGTTATCAGATTCAATCAGAATTTTACCTTCTCCCCGGATTGCTCATGATCAAACAATTCTTTAAGCCAACTTCCTTGGAAGAAGCGATGATCATCAAGGAAAAATACGGCGATGCTATCACCTGGTTTGCAGGTGGCGCCTATTTCAACCACATCTCCTTTCAAGCCAGGTATGACAAGGTCATTGGCCTGGAAGGATTGGGGCTGCACGCCATTCACACCAAAGGAAGTCAGACTTCCATTGGCGCCACTGTCACTTTGCAGAAATTAATAGATAACAGCATTGTTCCCAAAGCTCTGCGAAAAGCTGCATCACAAGCAACAACCAGAACTGTGAGAAATATGGCAACCGTCGGAGGTGACATTGCCGTAGCCGGAAAAAAATCTGCCCTGATACCATGTTTAATTGCCCTGAAAGCGAGTGTTGTCACTGCCGGAAAGAAGAACGTACCGGTAGAATCCTATATTCAATCAAGCGAGAGGGATTTGATATTAAAAGTGATGTTGCCTGAACAAGAAACCCGCTGTTTTGCCAATCAATACACACTCAAAGCAAATTCTCCCGCTTTAGTGAGGGTGGCGACCAGTATCGATTCGGATAATGACTCAAAGCGAAAAAGCCTTTCAATTGCCATTGGAGGCCTTGAGGAACAACCCAGACGTCTTACGAAGATAGAAGAACACATAAGAGGACAAGGGAAGGTAGACTATGATGCCATCGTTGATGCTGTATCGAAAGACGTTGAGCCGGAAGCAGATATTTACGGTTCGGTTCCTTTTAAGAAATATATCTCGGGAATCACTGTTGCTGATTGTGTCTTGAGTTGTCTGGAGGAGGAGTAGAGATGGAAATCAGATTTAAAATAAACGATCGCACCTGTAACATCGAAGCAATTCCAGGCGAGAATGCACAACGTCTTCTTCAGAGAATTGGCATTTGCTCTGTAAGAAATGCCGAATCAAGAACCGGTTTTACAGGGGCTGACGTTATTCTGCTTAATGGGAAACCCGTGAATGCAGGATTATTGATTGCCGCGCAGCTGGATGGTCACATTATTAAGACTGTGGAATGCCTTTCCAAAAACGGAGAACTCCACCCCGTGCAACAAGCCTTGATCGACGTAGGTGCCGTGCAGGACGGTTATAACGCACCTGCGGCAGCTCTGCTTTTGAGTGAGTTACTAAATCGAAATCCCAATCCCTCACAAAAAGATATTGTTGAAGCTCTTTCCTGCATATTTATTCGAGATACAGGGTACAGCGCCTATTTCAAAGCTATCGAACTGGTTAAGGAACGGGTGGCAGATCCCGATTATGTTGCCTGTATCGCTGAAGAGTTTTTACCTGAACTAAAACATGTCGGAAAAGTACGACCGAAAGTGGATGGTCCGCAACTGGTAACAGGCAAACGTGCCTATGTGGAAGACATGGTACAGCCGGAAAGCTTGGTGGTTAAAGTGTTACGCAGTCCCTACGCTCATGCCTATATCCAATCCATAGACACGGAAGCCGTGGAAAAAATGAACGGCGTTGTTATGGTAATTACTTACAAAAACTGTCCTGATGTTTATTTTACCACCGCCGGTCAGGGATTCCCCGAGCCTTCTCCCCATGACAAAAAAATGTTTGGACAAAAGATGCGGCACGTGGGAGACCGGGTAGCGGCAGTTGTTGCTGAAACTGAAGAGATTGCAGTCAAAGCGCTTTCCAGAATCATGGTGGACTATGAAATTCTTGACCCGGTTTTCTCGATTGAGGATGCGACTGCCGGCAATGCTCCTGTTGTGCATAACAGTTATATCGATTTTTTGAGCGGAGCTCCGGACAATCTTGAGGAAATACAATCCAAAGCGGATGACAGGGATGGCAAAGTGATTTATCCCTTTCCGATCGGGGCTGATCCCCACAAAAACCTGGCTTCCAGCGTACAAAACGGCATCGGTGATACTGACAAAGGGTTCAAAGATGCAGATGTGGTAATCGAGAGAGAATACAGATCTGCCCAGGTACACTGCACTCCTTGTGAGCCCCATACCGTTTACACACGTATGGAAGGTGAAAGACTCGTCATTCATGCCTCTACGCAAGTCCCCTGGCATCTGCGACGAAACATCGCCAAAATCCTGGGAATCAGTGAAAATCGTATCAGGGTCGTCAAAGAGCGAGTTGGTGGAGGTTATGGTTCCAAGCAGGATATTTTACTGGAAGACATTGCAGCCTTCGCAACCTGGAAAACAGGGCTACCTGTATTTTATCAATATACCAGGGAAGAGGAGTTTATTGCCTGCAGTTCCCGCCATCCGATGAATATTACAGTTAAACTTGGTGCAAAAAAAGATGGCACTTTAACGGCAATCGACATGCAGGTCCGGGCCAATACAGGACCTTACGGCAACCACTGTTTAACCGTGCCCATGAACGCCTGCTCAAAGTCATTGCCTTTAATCACCTGCCCCAACATGTCTTTTGATGTCAGGGTGTATTACTCCAACATTTACCCAACCGGTGCTTACCAGGGTTACGGGGCACCGCAAGGCTCTTTTGCTTTGCAGACAGCCCTTGCTGAATTGGCTGACGAGCTGGAAATCGATCATGGACAATTGATCGATAAAAACCGCGTTACTGAAGGGTCCGTCCTGGAAATCTTGCGCTGCCTGGGAGAAGGAACCGAGGGAGCAGTGGTTGAGGTTGCCAGTTGCGGACTGGACGAAGCCTTGGAGATCGGTAAAAAGGAATTCAATTACGGTCAACAGGAAAAAAGCGATGATCCCGATGTTGCCATCGGCAAAGGGATGGTGATCATGCAACAAGGTTCCGGATTACCGGGGTTGGATCAGTCCAACGCAAGAGTCACCTTGATTTCCGATGGTTCCCTGATTGTTCACACGGGAGGAGCTGATATCGGCACAGGCTTGGACACCTTATGTGCAAAAATCGCTGCCGAAGTGCTTTGTTCGGAACTGGATAAAACCACTGTAATTTCAGGAGATACCGATCATACTCCATTTGATACCGGAGCGTATGCTTCCAGCGGCACCTACTTTTCCGGAAACGCCGTCAAAAGTGCAGCAGAAGATTTAAAGTCAAAAATTCTGGACGCCGCTTCCGAAATGCTACAGGAACCCGTAGCAGACTTAATCCTGGAATACCCGGCCCAGGTAAAAGGGAAAAAGAATTCTCTTTCCTTTTATGAGATTGTGCACAAAGCCGAGAGCGGGACCGGCAGAGGGCAGCTTTCCGGTCACGCTTCCTATACCACCCATGATACAGCCTTACCTTACGGTGCTCATTTCTGCCAGGTTGCCGTGAATACTAAATCCGGGCATGTGAAGGTGCAGAGATATCATGCTTACATGGATTGCGGCACACCAATCAATCCGGAATTAGCCGAAGGTCAGGTTTACGGAGGAGTATTAAAATCGATCGGTCATACCTTGTGGGAAGAGATGAAAATGGATGAGAAAGGCAATTGTCTAAATCCGGAACTCCAGAGTTACGGGGTTCCCATGGTAGGTGACGAACCGGAAGATTTCAAAGTGAAGTTTGTTCGCACGGACGACCCTTACGGTCCTTTCGGAGGTAAATCGATTTCGGAAGTGAGCACCAACGGAGCTTCCTGCGCTATTGCCATTGCTATTCACGATGCAACAGGCATCTGGATGAGAGAGTGGCCGTTTACACCGGAGAAGATATTAAGAGCTTTGGGCAAGGTGTCTGAATGACAGGAAAACCGCTTTCGGAATTAACCATCTGCATCAAAGGAGCTGGCGAAATGGCGAGTGGGGTTGCCTGCAGACTGCATGCCGCTAACTTAAGGCAGATAGTGATGCTGGAAGTGGAAAAACCCCTGGCTGTAAGGCGTCGGGTTTCATTTTGTGAGGCTGTTTATGAAGGTATCCAAACCGTAGAAGGAATCGATGCCAGGCTGATATCAAGCCCGGCAGAAATCGAAAAAACCTGGAAAAAAAGGCAGATTGCGATTATGGTTGATCCCCAGTGGCATAGCCTCAAGAGGAAGTCTTTTGACATGGTTGTTGATGCCGTTCTTGCCAAGCGGAACCTTGGAACCGGCGTTAATGACGCCGCATTTGTGATCGGCCTGGGACCCGGTTTTACTGCTGGTGCGGATGTACATGCTGTAATCGAAACGAATCGCGGACATGATTTGGGCCGGGTCATAAAGCACGGAACTGCCGAACCGGACACAGGCATTCCCGGGGAAATTGGCAACTATACCTCCGAAAGGGTGCTGAGATCTCCGGCAGATGGCATGTTTTCCAGTGATCGTACCATAGGTGAACCGGTTAAATCGGGCGAGATTGTTGGCCATGTTAACAATAAACCAATTATATCAGAGATCGATGGTATTATCAGGGGATTAATCAGAAGCCAAATCAAGGTTAAAACCGGATACAAACTCGGGGACATTGATCCGAGAGGGAAACTTGAATATTGCAGCACTGTTTCAGAAAAAGCCCGCGCCATAGGCGGTGCGGTATTGGAAGCCGTTTTGTCGGAGTTCAATAGATAGAAGCAATTGGCCGTTAGCAGATGGCAATTAGCTTATAATATGTAAACATTCATGTGATTTTGATGCATATGGAAAGCGTAGCTTTCACATCCTGTAAATTTAAAATCCAAGTTCCAACATCAAAAACAGAATAAAAATGAAAGCAATTGGAAAAGCGGTAGATCGTGTAGATGCTGTAGCCAAGGTGACGGGAAGGGCTCAATACACGGACGATTTTTACCGACCAGGCATGTTAACGGCCAAATACTTCCGCAGCGCCATTGCCCACGGCAAGGTTAAGAAGATTGATACATCCAAGGCCAGGGAACTAGCAGGAGTGGAAGCGATTTTTACCTTTTCCGATGTTCCCCAAATTAAAATCGCCACGGCTGGTCACCCCTATTCCATGGACCCGGCTCATGCCGATGTAGCCGATAAACTGTTACTGACCAGCGATATCCATCACCTGGGAGACGAAATTGCCGTGGTGGTGGCGGAAAATGAACTGATTGCAGAAGAAGCGCTGGAGCTAATCGAAGTTGAATATGAAGAACTTCCTGCGCTGACTACCGCCGAAAAAGCATTGGCCATGGATGCCATCCCCATCCATGGGGGAACATCCAATGTAGTTGGAGAGCATCAATTTGAGTGCGGCGGGTCAATCCAAGACTCCCTGCAAAAGGCAGATCTGGTGTATGGAGATAGCTATAAAACCAATATGGTTCAGCATCTCCATCTTGAGAATCATACGGCGTTTGCCTACATGGACGATCTCAAACACATTGTCATCGTTTCATCCACCCAGATACCTCATATTGCCAGACGGGTGGTGGGTCAAGCACTGGACATCCCCTGGGGCAGGGTTCGGGTTATCAAACCATACATTGGCGGTGGATTCGGTAATAAGCAGGATGTTGTTCTGGAACCGATGGTCGCTTTTTTAACCGGCAAGTTGGATGGGAGACCCGTTAGAATCACCCTGACCCGGGAAGAGTGCATGCTTTGCACTAGAAATCGCCATCCCATGAATCTTGACGTCAGGCTGGCAACCAAATCTGACGGAACTCTGCTGGCAAGACAGATGGAAGTAGTCTCACTGACAGGCGGATATGCCTCTCATGGACATTCCATTGTGGCAGCGGCAGGAAGCAAAAGCTGCCTGCTTTATCCGAGGATGGCCATCGGTTACCACGCACGCACAGTATACACCAATATACCGGTGGGAGGTGCGATGAGGGCGTATGGTTCTCCACAAATCATCTTTGCCCTCGAAAGCGCCATTGACGACACCGCACGAAGCCTAAAAATCGATCCCGTCGAATTCAGAATAAAGAATGCAGCTCGCGAAGGTGATTTAAATCCATTCAATAAAAAGCCTATCTCCAGCTGTGGCTTAGTGGAGTGTCTGGAGAAAGGTCGAAAGTTGATTCAGTGGGACGAAAAAAAACCGGCTTATACCAATCAGAATCAAGGAAACGAACGCAGAGGTTTGGGAGTTGCCTGTTTTAGCTACGGCACAGGCACCTACCCTGTTTGCGTAGAAATTGCCGGAGCCAGAATTATCTTTAACCAGGATGCTTCTATCCACGTGCAGACAGGAGCCACAGAAATTGGACAGGGTTCCGATACAACAGTCGCCCAAATGGCGGCAGAAACGATTGGGATTTCTGTGGAAGACGTACATATCGTGTCAACCCAAGATACGGATGTCACACCTTTTGATACGGGATCGTATGCATCCCGACAGGCTTATGTTGTTGGTAATGCTGTTTTCAAAGCCGCTACCGAATTGAAGGGGAAAATCCTGGATTTTGCCGAAGTGTTGACCGGTTTTCCTGCAGATGAACTATCCATCGTAAAAGACGATATTGTCCACCTCAAAGGGGATGGCAAGGCTGTGATTTCTTTAAAAGATCTGGCCTTGAACTCGTACTACGATAAAGACAAGGGTGGACAAATCACTGCTGATGTATCCCATAAAACCACAACCAATGCGCCTTCATTTGGATGTACTTTTGTGGATATCACTGTCGATATCGCTCTTTGCAAGGTGTACATTAACGAAATCTACAATATCCATGATTCCGGCGTGATTTTAAATCCCGTGATGGCAAGAGGCCAGGTTGAAGGAGGTGTAGCCATGGCTATTGGCGCAGCCCTTTCCGAGCAAGTATTGATCGATGAAAAGACTGGCTGGGTTCATAACAACAATATGCTCGACTACAAAGTACCGACTTTCACTGACATCCCTGATATTCGCACTGATTTTGTAGAGACTATTGAACCAACGGCTGCTTACGGCAATAAATCACTGGGAGAGCCGCCTATAATTTCTCCTCCGCCTGCCATTCGCAATGCTATTCTAGATGCTACGGGTGTTGCAGTAAATGAGCTCCCGATGACGCCACAAGTCCTATACCGCTGTTTTAAAGAACAAGGACTGATTGAATAAAAATGAAAGGGTCACATGTTTCATATTAAAAGCTACGAAAAAGCCGAATCGATTGATCACGCCATTGAACTCTTAAAAGCCAACAGTGATGCCAGGCTTCTCTCGGGCGGAACGGATGTGCTGATCCGACTGCGAGAGGGGAAAAAAGCATTTCAGCATCTGGTAGATATTCATGGTTTGGAAGAGCTGAAAGTACAGAAAATTCAAGATGACGGAACCATTTACATCGGTTCTGCCGTGACTTTCAGCGAAGCCATGCAGTCGGATATTATACTCCAACACATCCCTATTCTGGCACTGGCCTCGGGAACAGTGGGAGGACCCCAAGTCCGTAATGTTGCTACCATTGGCGGAAATATTTGTAATGGGGTGACCAGCGCCGATAGCGCTTCTGCCTTGATGTGCCTGAACACCGAACTGAAGGTTGAAGGACCAGCGGGGCAGCGTTTAATCCCGATCTCCAAGTTTTATCTTGGACCGGGAAAGGTCGATATCAAACCGGGTGAAATCCTGACGGCATTTTTGATTCGATCCAAAGATTATGAGGAAACTTTGGGGTATTAT
>JAKSDL010000850.1 GCA_022360105.1 Pseudomonadota bacterium | reverse complement strand
TCCCTGCCAATTGCCGATGCTCTCTTTACCAGGTCCTGATAACATAAAGATTCCTCACCACCCTTGACCTGACCGTTTGGCAGGAACCGATAAGCAGTTTTATCCGGAAACTCATCTGCCCGATTCAGAACGATATCAATCCAGGAATTCATGTGTGTTTGTATTGTAAGGTTTTCATTTCAGATAAAAATAACTCGTCAATTCCAGCGGCAGTTTCGAACAGTTCGGCTACCGTAGTCATAATGCAAGACAGATCATACCCATCAATCATTGCGTGATCTCCCGCGCCAGTTACGTTGAGCAACCGTTTTTCTTCCGTCTTGCCTTCCTTGCTAAGAACATAATGCTTTTCAATAGATCCGGTTAACATTGTGACCGTACAAGGGCTAAAAGAGGTTACCCCGAAAAGCGATTTCAAACCCGGACTGTTCGTATTTGTCAGCATGACGTTGCCTATGTGTTGGTTCAATAGCACCGGGTTGTAAAACATTTTCCTGGTAATTCTTTTCTTTACCAGTCTTTGCATAAAAAACGGCATCTTTGATGGAGGAGGCACATAAACCTCTTTCATGGCTCTTCTCATTTCCCATTGAATTTCAGCCAAGCTTTTATCCTGGGCAGCTCGAAAAACATGGAGCGAAAGTCGTTTATCACCGGTTTCCGTTTTTTTAAGAACCGTGGTGCAAATATTGGCATCCTTGAATGTGATGATCTTGTTTTTATAACGATAAGAAAGCATCTGGGGATGTTTTATAACCGCCCTGGACAGGCAATAAACAGTAAAAGCGTGCAAAGATAATGGTAGTCTTAATGTTTTTTGGTACTGTTTTAGTTTTGCTTGTGTTTCGGTGATATCAAATATGCTGGAACCGAAACAAGTATATGGGCGGGCGAGTTTCAAAAAATCCATCACGGCATCACGATTCCAATCTGAAACCGTATAATCGTTTTGATGTTGCGTCATGGTTTCAATATCCGGTTTTGCTAAAGTTATATTGTACTTGCCTGATAATATCGTATATTGGCATTTTACGAAGAATAAAACCAAACGTTTCTACCTCTTTCCCGTCTTTATGGATTTCATAGGGAGTATTGTAATGTTTTCCAAGGTTGTTATCAATCGATAGAATTGGTGTCATTTCCCGATTAGTGACTTGTTGTTCCGGTGAACCTACGATTCCTTTTTAATATCATCAAAAATCCATTAAAATTAGCTAACTAAATCGACAAATCTGCAAACACCAGCTATGATCGGATGGAGTTTTTTATTGACTAAGTCAACTATTTATTTGATTATATCAAGTAAATTGACATGGCAAAAAAGCACTTTAAACAGCATGAGGGACCATGGCAGAACTGGATGACCGTGTTCAGGCAATCCGGCATTTCAACCGGTTTTACACTAAATGGACCGGCCTGGTTACGGATCGGTATCTGAATTTACCCTATTCGTTGACTGAAGCCAGGGTTCTTTATGAGCTGTTTCACCAGGGTGAGATAACGGCCACCGGGTTGCGAACGGAGCTGTCTCTTGATGCCGGATATCTGAGTCGTATGTTGAAGGGATTTGAGCGTGGCAAATTAATAGTCAGACAACGATCCGGAACGGATGCCCGGCAGATGGTGTTACGTTTGACCGAGCAGGGACGGAAAACATTCTTAAAGCTGAACGCTACTTCACAGCAATCGATAGAGCAGGCCTTAAGCCTGGTTCCGGTCGATGAGCAAGATCGTGTTGTCACAGCCATGCAAACCATCGAATCGTTGCTTTCTCCCCGGAAAACGTCCGGAACCCCCTATTTAATCAGGTTGCACCAACCGGGTGATATGGGCTGGGTGATCAGCCAGCATGGAAAGCTTTATCAACTGGAATACAACTGGGATATCCGCTTTGAAGCCCTGGTGGCGGAAATAGCCGCCAAGTTTATCAACAACTTTGATGCCAGGAAGGAATGTTGCTGGATCGCCGAACAAGATGGGGAAAACATCGGATCGGTTTTTCTGGTCAGACACACCACCACGATTGCGAAACTGAGAATGCTGATTGTTTCACCCAAAGCCAGGGGAATGGGCGTTGGCACTCGCCTGGTAGACGAATGCATTCGCTTTGCCCGCCAGGCCGGCTACGGAAAAATACGGCTCTGGACCGTAAGCATGCTGACCGCGGCTAAAAAGCTTTATCAACAGGCAGGATTTCGGTTGGTAAAGGAAGAACAGAATCACAGTTTTGGTCACGACCTGACCGATGAAACCTGGGAACTGAAATTGTAACGGCGACAACAAACCGACTGTCTCATACCATTGAAAAAACCGGTATCCGTTTCAAGCCGTCATTCCATCCTTTGTTTTTATCGGTTTTAAAATTCCTCCTCCTTTCCTTCAGCTATAATTGACTTGATAGTCGGTACCTATGTCAAATATCAATGTTTCAACTCCCCCTGGTACAATATCCTTGATATAACCCGCTGAACTCTATATAGAGGGAATAAGCCGATAAGCCGAAGATTCGAACTTCAACGGCTTCTTTATGTATAATTTGTAGGTTTATTAATTGTTATGCAATACCAAACCAAAATTCAATTTACGGTTCACAAGGTTTTGCATGTTGAAAAGACGATTCCATGATTGAACTTAACACTATCATTGCCGCAGTCATTGTTTTTTTCATTGCCGGATCCGTAAAGGGAATAATAGGACTGGGACTGCCGACGGTTAGTTTGGCTTTGCTAACAGCAATTATCGATTTGCCCAGCGCGATGGCTTTGATGCTTTTACCCTCGGTAGTCACTAATATCTGGCAAGCTATCGTCGGGGGGAATTTTAAAGATACCTTGAGCCGTATTTGGCCGTTTTTGCTTGTTGCTGGTGGTACGGTCTGGCTGGGGGCCTTATCACTTACTCGTGTTGATCTTTCGCTTCTGTCGGCATTCCTCGGAGTCCTGTTAATAGTATATGCCCTGCTGAATTTATCAGGATTTCGATTAATCATTAAAAGTCAATACGAAATCTGGATCGGCGGTTTGGTTGGAATCGTAAACGGGGTCCTAACCGGTATGACGGGTTCTTTTGTTGTTCCCGGGGTTCTGTATCTTCAAGCGCTCAATCTAAAAAGAGATGCATTGATACAGGCAATGGGGATGCTATTTACAGTGTCAACCTTGTCGCTTGGTATTTCGTTACAACAAAACAAGTTGTTGGTCGTTGAACAGGGAATATTGTCCTTTTCATGCTTAATCCCAGCGATCGCAGGAATGATGTACGGACAGAGAATTCGCAAAAGATTATCCGAAAGAGCATTTCGAAGGGTGTTCTTTTTCTCTTTGCTTATTCTCGGTTTTTATATTTTGATCACAAAACTCGGCAGATATTTGAGTCACATCGCATAACAATCGGCCACACTGGACAATTATCGTCGCCCCTGAACCAGGTGTTAAGAGGTGCCAAAGTAGGGGTGGCCTTGTTCTCGGAAAATTCATCGATTCAACATTCTTCCTCTTGAAAAGGATGTCAATCAATCATATGGTATGGAAACAGGTATAAAGATTTAATTAGTTTATACTACGTCAAACTTTATCAGGTTCTCACTTGTGGCTTTTCAATTTCTGAAAACCAAACTGGATATCCCCACTACCCGAAAAAACAAATTACCTCGTCCCAAACTGGCAAATCTCCTGGGAGACAGCACTATTAGCCAGACAATTTTGGTATCAGCCCCTGCCGGATATGGAAAAACTTCTGCAATCGTCGAATGGACTAAAACTCGGAAAGATCATTTTGCCTGGATTACCCTGGATGAAACAGATAATGACCCGATTCGTTTTTACGGATATCTAAAAGAGGCATTAAAAAAGATACATCCCGAATTCGGTAAGATAGAAGATCACCTGTCATCGTATCCCCTGGTTCCGCTTTCGACATCGCTGACAATTTTACTAAACTCGCTGGCCGAGTTTGGACAACCCCTGTTCATTGTCCTGGATGATTATCACGCTATTGCCAATCCTGAGGTGCATGAAGTCACCAGGTTTTTAATTCAGCACTTAGCGGTGGGCATAAACATCATTATATCAACACGTCAAGATCCGCCGCTCCCGCTGGATCAATGGCGGGTAAAAGGAAGTTTGCTGGAGGTCCGTCAATCCGATCTGTGTTTTTCTAAAGAAGACGTTTCTATCTTGTTGAATCAAATTATGCGGCTGAATCTGACTGACGGGGATATCTCAAATCTAAACGACAAAACAGAAGGCTGGATTGCAGGACTCCATATCGCAGCTCTCTTTCTTTCCAAGCAGCAGGATAAAACGGCAGCTATCTCGGGTTTTACCGGAAATCACACCCATATTATGAATTACCTGGTAACCGAGGTTCTTTCCGAACAGCCGGAAAACATGCGTCATTTTTTACTGGAAAGCTCCATCCTGGAAGATCTTTCTGCAGGTCAATGCGATGTTGTTACGCAAAGATCGGACAGCCGTCAATTGTTGGAGCAACTCTACGGTGAAAACCAGTTTATTGTGCAAATGGATGATCAGCATCAGCGGTATCGGTTTCACCAGTTGTTCAGGGACGTGCTTCGGAATCTATTGGAACAGCAGTTTCCGGAAAAGTTGACTGAGCTTTATCTCAGGGCCAGTTGCTGGCATGAAGAGAACAATCAGCTGGAAGAGGCTATTAAACTGGCGTTCAAGGGAGGTAACCTCGAAAAGGCGGTTGAATTGATTGAAAGGTATGCCCCTAACGCCCTGGAAAAAGCTGAAAGAGCAACCACCAGGGAATGGATGGAACGTCTGCCCGAGGAAGTTATCCGGGGAAGTACTATTTTAAACCTGATGCATGCCTGGTCTGTTATGAACGACAGGACTGCAGCGGCCGATGCGATTTTCAAAAAACGGGTGAAAAGAGCAGAAGAGATAGAAAGCTCATCCCGGAAAAACAGTAACGACAATGATGCACCCGGAAATACCCTGACAGAAAATCTTTCTGATACCATTACCCTGATGAAGGCAATTTATGCATTTGAAAACGGAGAGCCATCCAAGCTTTTTCTTCCCGCATTAAAACGGATGTTAAACAATTCCGAGGATAAGCTGCGCAGTGCCATGGTTTTTTTGATGGCTCATATCCAGATAAGAACCATGGAGTTGGACATGGCGCTGGATTCTCTTGATGATGCAATCTCGCTGGCCCAATCCATCAATTATATCTACCTGGCTACCTACTCTACCTATTTAAAAGCCTGGGTGCTGCTGCAAACCGGAAAGACTCATCAGGCTGTGGAGGTATGTGAGGAGGGATTGAAAAACCTGGTTCTTTCCAAGAAACAAACAAAGTATACACTGCCAATTACCTCCTGTCTTAAAATTATGATTGCCGCCGTGTATTACGAATGGAACCGCCTGGAAGAAGCCGAGGCGCTGTTGGATTCAGCCCTGGTGCCGCTTAAAGAAACCAAGGAAATAGGGATCATCACATTTGGAATTATCAAGCAGGTCATTGTCAAAATAGCCATAGGTAAGGAAAAGAAATCTATCCAGTCACATATCACAAATCTGTCAATGATGGATCGTTATCACAAGATCACCGCAGAGCTGGCAGATACCATGCAGGCAGAACTGTTCTCACTGGTCGGCAACGTTCTGCAAGACCCTGAAGAAGCGATCCTGTCTGACGTGAATCTCGATTTCTCCAGGCATTTTTTTGAAGAGGAAATGCCCTACTACCAGAATTACGACTGGATATTGTTGAGAGATCTGGGCAAAATCCGCATGTTTTTGGATCGTTGTGTTCAGGCTGGTCATCATCCTAATGATGGCACCTTGGAAAAGTTGACAGGTTTTTTAACAACCCATGTTAAAGGCTGCAATCTATGGGGATTGGTCCGGCTGGAAGTGGAAGTGCGCACTACTCTTGCTGCAGTGTACCAGCTTCAGGGCGATGATCCGAATTGCCTTGAAACCTTAACAATAGCATTAAATCTTGCCGTTCCTGCCGAGTTTATTCGTATGTTCCTATGTCAGATTAAGATGATTGCCCGACCATTGCGTCAATTAAGGGACGCCGGCAGGTACGTGGAATTTATTGGAAAAATCTTTAAGGAATCCGGAACAGAAGAAACTACAAACAATTTGCTGACCGGCGGGAACGCTCCGCCAAATAATGATTTAAGCTTGCGTGAACTTGAAGTATTAAAACTGATCGCGGAAGGTCACACAAATCAAGGGATTTCCTCTGAATTGTTCATATCATTGAACACGGTGAAATCCCATGTGTCACACATCTTTGAGAAACTTGGGGTTAACAGAAGAACCAAAGCTGTCTCAGCAGCCAAAAAGTTGGGAATACTATAACCCCAGTTTTTTCATTTTACTTCTCAAGGTATTGGGGTGCATTTGTAGTAGGTTTGCCGCACCTTTAGGTCCGCTGATTCTTCCGTTAGTCAGGGTTAGGGCCTTTTGGATGGTTTGTGCGATAACTGAGTTCAGCGGCTGGATTTCTTGCTCTGTCTGGGATATTTGAGGTTGGGATGGGGAATGGGAAAAAACAAGCTCGTCAAAAGTAATCAGTCCCCCATTGTATCGAATCAGAGCGCGTTCCACTACATTTTCCAGTTCTCTGACATTGCCAGGCCAGTCATATGCCAACATCCTTTCCATGCTGCCTGGTGCAAGCCTAGGTATCTCTTTAAGTTTGGAATCTTTCGATTTGCGTTCCACAAAATAGTCAACCAATTCCGGAATATCCACTCTGCGTTGTCTTAAGGGAGGAATAAGAATAGGAAATACATTCAGACGGTACAACAAATCTTCCCGAAATTTATTCTGGGCAGACATTTGGATTAAGTCCCTATGGGTGGCTGCAATTATTCGAATATCTACCGGAATCGTTTCATTGCCTCCAACACGCTCAATTTCCTTATGTTGAATGACTCTCAACAGGCGAACCTGGGCAGCAGGGGGCAGTTCACCTATTTCGTCGAGAAATATGGTCCCTCCGTTAGCCCTTTCAAAACGTCCTCGCTTTTGCTCTACGGCACCTGTAAACGCTCCTTTTTCGTGACCAAAGAGCTCGCTGTCGATCAGATTATCCGGAATTGCACCACAATTCACTTTGATAAAAGGGCCATTTCTCCGGGGCGATGAATAATGAATAGCATTGGCGATCACTTCCTTTCCCGTACCGGTCTCCCCAAACAGTAAGACAGGATTGTCCTTGGGGGCAGTTTGCGTCACCATTTCCATCACATCTTTGAGTCCAAAATTCTTGCCGATCACATCCCCCGCCACCTCCCTTAACTCCTGTTGCAGGTAGCGGTTTTCATCGGCCAGCATGTCCCGCAGCCTCAGGATTTCCTTGTATTGGAGGCAATTGGACATTACCAGGGCAAATGGTTCCGTCAGAGGAGCCAGCAGGTTGGCGTAATTCTGGTTAAATTGGTTCAAACCAACAGCAATGACAGCAAAGTTTCCTATCCATTTTCCTTCTATTGTTAGCGGCAGACCAATAAACGAGACTTTGCTGTCGTGCCAGGGTTCTATTTTTTTGGGAACGAAATCAAGCATCGGACCGAGGTTTTCATGAGAAGCCACATCATTAATAACAATAGGTTTGTTTTTTACATTTTCTTCGATAAATTGTGCTGCTCCGTCATGCACGGGGATTATATCATCCAGCCAGATCGATTCTCCCTCCATAGCGACGGCAACGGAACGGACCGATTTTAGTTCCGGTTCATAAACATCCAGGGCTAAATGATCCACTGGCATCACAGATTTTAAATACTCTCTTAACCGTGCCAAAGAGACAGTAATATCCAGGCTGCTGCAAAACCGGCTGGTCGCTTCGATGAAAAACTTCTCTTTTGATATCTTTTTCATTTTGTAATTGTTCACCACGAAGACACGAAGCAAAGAAAAGAAATTAGATAGAATCTGTCAGCAGTAAAGGTTTTTTTTCAGATTTCTGAGGATGCTCTGTGCAGGAAATATCAATCAACGATGTATGAGATTTCAAGACTGATTTCACAACGCTCTCCGATTCCTGTGCTCAAAAGCCTTTAAATGAAAAACTTCGTGTCTTCGTGGTGAATAAATGCTTCATTTTTCTGTTTTTTACTAAATATCGTGCATTTTATTAATTCACTACATATCGTAATAGTTTTTAACGAAATTTAGTGAAAATTCAACCCCATATTTTAAATACACAATAAAATCAATATTTTAAAATAATGGCATACTTCCAGCTATCATGCAGTCAAATTAACTTCCCATTCTTTCCAGTCAATGAATTGAATTTTGGTTTCTACTGCATAGGAGTTTATTGTGGCGCATTTGGAGGTGATAAACATTCGTTGTTTTGATCAGGACATAAACAAGATCTTATCGCGGTATGTAAAGCCTCTTCTTTCTCAATCAGAGGTTTTAAAGGATTGGGATATTAAAGTCTTTCGTCATTACCGCCTGGGTATGGAATTAAGTATCTTGTTAATCAGTAAGATTAGGAATTTCAAAGTTCAGAAAAGTGATTTTGGAATTCAGCTGGCAGATAACTTAAAACCATATGGCATTGTGAATCATTCGGCCTGGGAAGAGTTGACAACCTAAGCAACTTTAATTCCGGCTTCTACCAGTTATTACGGAGATTGCAAGAGATGCATGTTATCAGTCGTTTCTCAACACGTTTTCCCAAATCGATCATTGCGGTG
>JAKSDL010000499.1 GCA_022360105.1 Pseudomonadota bacterium | reverse complement strand
GTTTTTTACGACAGTTTATAGAACCTTTCTGGCCCTGGTAATCAACAAATCATCGGGTTTGGTTTCATATTTTTGACACAACTCCGCTACCATCTGATGAATTCTTTCCTGAACATCCAGAAACACCGGATTTAATCCACTTTGTTGATCTTTGAGTCGCTGTTCCCGTGCAGATGTTTCCCTTCGTTTTGGCATTTCAGATTTAAACAGCTTTACTTCTTCTTCGGTCAGATCCAGATCTGCGATGCTCTGATCGACAAGAACAACATCCAACGCCAGCAAAAGATCGGCAACCTCTTCTCTGGTGTAAGGAATTCTGTGAAAGAGACCTTTTAGCGAACTGATCAACATCTGGTTATTGTAAAAACTGACATTATCAACGATGCTTTCTACATCGCGATAATCGCGATACATATCGATTAAGATCAGCTCCCCGCCTGGAGCCAACAATGCTTCCATACGCTTCAATTCCTGCATCGGGAACTGAAAATGATGGAGGGCAAAGGTCGAAAATACCAGATCAAAACTACTCTTATGCAGGAAACCGATAAATTCCTCCGAGGTATTGTCTATGTATTCTATTGTTCCTTCGACAGGCTTTTCCCGGATGCACGTCTCATCCGACCAGCTATCTATCCCTGCCAGATTTACCAAATCCGGAAATCTCTCATGTAACTTGCCAAGAAGTCTTCCGTCGCCACACCCGTAATCGCATATTGAAGTTACCTTATGTTGAGCGATTGATTCACTCAGATGGCTCATTATGATGCTGTCTTCTTTTGCTTCGAGAATTTCAATAATTTCCACGGAGGCCTCCTTGGATTTGGTTCTGGTTAGAGAATTATGAGTTTGGATAGGACTTGAGTCTTTTTTGGTTTATTCAATCACAGACCTTTATAAAACTCTCTATGTTTGTATGAAAGGTGTCAATGGGAGTTCAACTCTATTTGAAAGAGTTTTTGGACATGTTGTCAAAATCTTGATCGAAGCAGATTACAAACGGTAGGGTGGCCCTCGGAAATAGAGATGATTCGGTCTTAATTGAACGCCCGTTTGCTGAATGAGGACATTTAGAATGATTAATTAAAAACATATTTGCCTTTTGAAACAGTTACATTGGGAGGAACTTTGTGGGTTTCAAAATATTCAAATCCCGGTTTCAGGTTTTTCCAGAAATCGATCCATATCGAACCTGCATGTTTGTTCAGATTCTTATCTGTCAAATGAAAGGGAAAAATATGAACCCTGAAGAATTCCTGTCCGTTTCTAAAGGCCGCGTCAGCCAGGGTATAGATTTCTTCAATCGACCTATCCGTCATCGCATAACAGCCAATTGATACGCAGCTACCATGTACCATTAGGGCACTGCCAGTCCGTTTATGAACCCGGTCATACCGGTTCGGGTAGCCCAGGTTAAAAGACAGGTGAAAATTGCTGGTTGGGTTGAGACGTTGGGGTATGACAAAATAGAATCCTTCAGGTGCTTTGCCGTCACCCTGTTTGGTTTTCGGTCCCAATCCATTTGCCCCGTATGTACAAATTTTGTAACGTTTGAAAAGCTTGAAGGCAGTTTCCGATTTGATCCAAAGCTCCAGTTCCGGTGGGAATTTGAAAATACGAATGAAAATGGGATCACCCAAATTCAAATTTTTCTGGGATAAAGCACCTTTCAAACCGGGTGTGACTTTAGCTATGGCTTTTCTGGAGCGACTGCTGGAAGGGATTTTTGTATCTGCTGAAAGGTGAGGTCCTACCAAAGAGAACACCCAACAAAACATAATACAGGATAACAAATACCTGATTTTTTTACGTTCTTTTTGAAACACCAATGCTCTATTCAAAGATTTATTGTTTGATCGGGCAATAGTAACTAATTGATGGATCGCTCAACAGGCACATCCAATGGGATTCAAACTTGGGGTAATCGATTCTGTTCAGGCCTAAACTGATTCCTTTGTTATAAATGACGGTGACAAAAATATCAGCCAGAGAAAATTGAGTTCCCGCTGCGAACTTGCTTTGTTTCCATAAGTAAGATGTCAAAGTTTTCAAACCTTTCCCAACCCATTGCGCTCTTATTTCTGTTTTAACCTTTTTGTCCAAACCTGGTTTAAAGAACTCCACCACCTTGGAGTTTTGCATGGGATGAATCGTGGAATTAACAATCTCACAAATCTGTCTGATTTCAGCTTTTAATATAGGATTTTTTGGTAATAATGGATTGGTCCTGAAGTTTTCTTCCAAAAATTCCACCATTACCATGGATTCATTGAGTACCATCCCATCGATAATCATCGATGGGACTCGCCCGAATGGGTTGATTTCGAAATATTTTTCAGACCCATATAGCTCATCAGCGTCTATTTGATGATAAGTGATCTGTTTATGGTCTAAAACCCATTTCACCCGTTCGCTGCAGTTGGAACCACGACTATAGTAAAATTTAATATCCACTGGTATTCGAGAGTTGCAATCCGGGTTAAACAGTTTCACTTGTTTTCTGGACAACCTTACCTTCAGGATCAATTTTCAACAAGGTGACTTTGAAGGATTTACCTTTTTCCACCATAACACTATAGGCATTTTCCAGGCACCAGGAGCCGGTATTGGCATAAATTCTGTCTTTGGTGAGAAAAAAATCCTTATCAATGGTGGCCTTATGCGAATGACCAAAGACAACAATTTTTAAATCTTCCTTGATACACATCCGGTCTGCCTGCCATCCCAAAGATGAGCGATCCCAAAGCTCCCGGATAAAATCGGAAAAGCTGTACTTTTGCTCAAGTTTTTTATAGCGGGCCTTTGCATTTTCAATAGTCAACTTGGATCCGTTAGGCATCACGATTCCTCCACTTTCACCAAGTCCGGCTCTTTCTGCAAGTCCTTCAATAATCGATTCAAAAATATTCTGATCTGTTCCTGCAGCCTCCACAATGTCATCCAAATAGGTTGGTAAATCGAACAGACTATAGCCTGTTGTGGTAATGGAAGCAACCAATCGACTCATGATATAGCCGATCGGCAGACCAAAAGCGGGATCACAGAAATAGTCCGGATTGTTAAAAATCTCATCAAACCTATTGCCGTGTTCCGCCCTTAATAAACTGGTGCTGTATTTTTTTATCAGATGCGCTTTGGGAATGACTTTTTTGATTTCCGATTCCGTCAAATCATAATCATGGTTACCGTTCACATAAAACAGTTCGATACCGTTGGCGGTGATTTCATTGAACTTGGTTAGAATTTCCCTGTTGGCATCAAATATCTCATCATAAGTGGGAGGCTTGGTATCTGCAGGACAAACCCAGGTATCAAAAATATCGCCCAATAAAATGACATCTTTAACCTTGCTGTTACCCAGGATATATTGATCGATAAAATTGATTAACCTGGTTTGATGCTTGGGCTTTTTAAACCAGGCATACCCGCCATCATACAGGTTTTGTGAACTGAGATGAATATCGCTGAGGAAGTACCGTTGTGTCTTTGCCATAATAAAACACTCCTTGAATTTTAGAATTGTGGTTTGCCTTCATGTAAAATGATATGGATCCATTTAACCAAAAAGTTGTTTAAACCATCGCAACAACGTGTTCCAAATTCTGCTGAAAGGGCTGGTTATCTGTTTATAAAAACTCTCAATGGCTTTAATTGCGTCGTCCAGATCGTCTTCAACATCCTGCATAGCCTTGATGACATGGTTCTTGAAGTTTTCAGGACCTTGAGAGATAAAGTATTCCGCAAACTCATCCGGCAACTGGTTGGGATCATGATTCTCAAGATCCAGTTTTTTGAATTGAGCGACCATTTTCTCGTTAGTTTCACGTGCTGCACTTACTATGATGGAGCACTTCGGATCGGTGCGGGGTTGGTGAGTCTTGGGTTTGTCGAAAGTGAAACTGACTTTATCTCCGTCAATACTTATTCCCTGGTATCCCTGCTTTTCCACCGCTGTTACAAAAGCTGCCCTCATTGTGGCATCCGGGAACGTCAAACCGACATCCAGGGTCAGGTCCTCCGGCTCTGCCAGCATTCCCCATCGAAATCCTGTCAACCACCAGTGTTTGTCCGGTCCTCTTTCAAAGAGCTTTTGGCCTTTATGGTTCAGTGCAAAAGCCATCTCCAGACGCTCGTTATTGGCGGCACAATCAAAAAATCTGCTGTTTTCGGGATCATGCGGTCTGTTGCCTAAAGTGGAATCCAACAGAGGACGGTCTTCCCTGCTGACATAAACCCCTATCTCAGCACCGGTTTCAAATCCGTATTGCCCCTTCCATAGTTCGATCATCCAATGTTTTTTATCGTATTCAAAAAAGAATGGTTCACAATCGATGACAGCACTAATGGCTACGGGAGCTGCAACATCATAGCTATAGGCATAACCGAATTTTCTCTGCCAGGGATCCATGGTGGAATAGATAATATCTTGAGCCGGATCGTAATAAAATCCTGCATTATTAACAATTTTAGCTAGTTGGCTTTCAGGTTTCCAGTTTTCGGGCATGGGGTTCTCCTTGATTTGGGTTGGTTCAGCGTTTTTTGTTTTCTTTGGAGATCTTCAGTTTTCCAACTTGCTGATCAGAGCTGAAAGTTCAGGAGTTTAGAGACATTTTTTTGGGATATTCACACAATGGAATGGCGAATTCAAGGTTAATTTTTGAAGCTGCTCAAGGCTTGACAGTCAGGGTTCATCGTATTTTGGAGATGGGGAGTCCGGATTAAAAAGATGGTGAGCATCAGGATAATTGTTTTTTTTTAAATTCCTTTGTTGCTATAGAAATCAACGGACTGACAAAATACTTATTTCTGTCAGTCAAATTTCACAAACCGGAATGAATGGCATGCGTAATTCCAAATAGCAACAAACAGAACGAGGAAGTATCATTAAAAGCTATCAACCTATCCCGGCTTTAGCGATATCATTGATGGTTATCGTCCTATTGGCCGCCAGTATCGATCAGCTTGAATTAAGACCGGGTAAAAAAGCTGTTTTTTCCAGTGAGGAAAAGATTGCTGGGCAAATTCAGGAAAAGCCGCTTCTAAAAAATGTTCAGGACTTTAATCCGCCTTTTTGGTTTATTTACCTGCTTTATGTGCCGGTCATATATTTTGTGTATGGAATATTAAAGCGACTGGAATGGGCACCTATCAAAGATAAAGGTTGGAAACGATACCTGTTTGTTTTGGTTATCTTGCTCCTATTGGTTTTCCTGATAATTCTGGGACTTGATTTCCTCAACCATACAACTGTCGATCTCCTCTCAGACAGCAGTTTTAGAGATCCGGAAGTTTATCGTGACCCTGAGTTCAGGAATTATTATTCTCACCTGTTTCTGGTTTTGTTTATTTTGATGTTGTCGGGTCTCCTGCTGGGCTGCGTCAAACTCATTACCCTGGTCTTTGGCAAGACAGCAGATAATGCGATTCTGCCTGGAAAAATGATTGTTGAAGTAAAAAAAACGGTAGCGGAAATTCATGCAGGCATGTCTCCCAAAGAAACAATCATTCAATGTTATGCCCGCATGTGCAACATCCTGGTTGAGAACCGCGATGTCAGCAAAAAAGAATCCATGACGCCTCAGGAATTTAGTCAAAACCTCACGAATCTCGGGTTTGAATCGGAACACATATCTCAGTTAACAGGGCTTTTTGAAAAAGCCAGGTACAGCAATTCCGATTTTACATCAGAACAAACCGATCGGGCTCTCTCCTGTCTTGGCAAGATTATCGACCAATACCGAGGAAAAGATGAACCGTAGGAATTTGATCTTCTTAACAGGGTTTATCGGTATCCTGCTTTTATTACTTTACAAACAGGATTGGACCCTTAGAATGGGCGACAATCTGGCATACCTGGTATGGCGTTTCTGGTTGACTGTGAAAGCTTTTGACCAGAAATTACTCTGGGCTTTATTTTCCATGGTTGTATTTATCGTATTGAGTTTTCGCATCGCCAGGGAATTTAAAGCGATTGATCACGATTCCGGGCCAAAACCAACCAGTCTTCCCCACAACACTATCACCAAATGGTCTGAAATATTCCGCAAGGCTTTGAAGAAAAGAGACGACTATGCCAAATGGACATTGGCAGAAAGCCTTTTTGGATTGTACGCCACCGTTTATTATGAGCGATACGGGATAAACCAGCGGCAGTTCAAAAACCTTATGCAACAAGGTGAATTGGATTTTCCTTCAAAAATCCAAAGATACCTGTTAGCAGGAAGTAACCCCTATTCATCCATAGAAACAGGATCGATCTTTTCAATGAACCGATCTGCATTTCCGCTGGAGATCGATCCGGAGGAAGTTATTAGGCATTTAGAGAGATTATATGAAAGAGATTTTTGAAGATATCAGTAACCGGGCTTTATCCGTCTTAAGTGAGCTGGAAAAGGTCATCGTCGGGAAACAGCAGGTTTTAAAGCAAATCCTTACAGCCATACTGGCAGATGGACATATCTTACTTGAAGATTATCCCGGTCTGGCCAAAACCCTAATAGCCAATTGCTATGCAACAGCCCTCGGGCTGGATTTTAAGCGAATTCAGTTTACACCGGACTTGCTGCCAAGCGATATTACCGGAAGCAATATTTACAATCGAGCCGAAAACAGGTTCGATTTACGCAAGGGACCGATCTTCAGCAATATTGTACTGGCAGATGAGATCAACAGGGCATCCCCAAAGACGCAATCAGCCCTTTTGGAGGCCATGCAGGAAAAACAGGTGACCATAGAGGGAGAAACCTTGCCATTGCCTGATCCGTTCATCGTCATTGCCACACAAAATCCAATCGACTATGAAGGCACCTTCCCACTGCCTGAAGCCCAGTTGGATCGTTTTTTAGTTAAGTTATCGATCGGTTATCCCAATCCTAAAGAGGAGCAGGAAATTCTTCATCGACGTCAGCAAAGGAAGGATGACCAAATGAGCACGCAACGCATGATAAATGCCGAGGATTTGCTTAAGATCAGAAAGCAGATAGAAGAGATCTACATGCATCCGGATGTTGAGAATTACATTGTTCAGATTGTCGGCGCTACAAGGGAGTACAAGGACATTTCTGTTGGTGCCAGCCCCAGGGGATCACTGGCATTGTTAAAGCTGACAAAAGCCTGGGCTGCCTTGGATGGAAGGGATTATATCTTGCCTGATGATGTGAAAGCCTTCGCCAAACCTGTGTTAGCCCATCGCTTAATGCTAGCCCCGGCCTTGTGGATGAACCAGCATGCCCCGACCAAAATCATCGATTCGATTTGTAACAGGGTTCCGGTGCCGGCAATCAGGGAGCCATAATTCGCAAATACCTAAAGTTTGGAGGATGGGTAACTTATAAGCCATCAACCTGAAATAACCAGTGAACGTTGTGAAAAAGTCCAATAAATGTCTTGTGAAAGCTAAATTCTGATTATTTCTCGTAACGAATGCCAGAGGGCCTTACGTCAATGTCATTAAGTTAAGGGTAACTAGCCAAGATGTCATTCCGAACGAACGTGAAGGATCTTTCGGACTCTGACAGATCCTTCACGTTCGTTCAGAATGACAACCAGTCCCGATTTTTTTAATTAAATGACATTGGGCCTTGTGTGGCCGCCGGAAGATTGGATTGGGAGAATGAACAAAACGTGTTCAATGTTTTTTTGCCTATAAATTACGTTTATTTAAGATTGTTCCGGTTTAGCATTACAAAAGCTTGTCGGCGGCGGTGTAGTGCCCCCCTACCATTTGGATTGCCTTCCAAACAATCTTAATCAAATGTTTCAGGTGAGCTCTTACAAACTCCAACAACCCGAAGAGTAGAGACAGTATTAAATTTAAATAATCGATCTGATTCAAAAATCTTTAAATGATGTCCAAACCCCATCAATCCCGGAATGATTAACATCGGATTCATTAGAAAATTCTTACATCTTGGAGCACTGCAAACCGGTGCTTTACCCCTGCTGTTTATCCTGATCAACCTGGTACTGATCATTGGAATCACCAACCGACATGGAGAGGTTTTGCTGTTATCAATTCCTTTGATACTGCTTTACGGACTGAGCCTGGTGTTTCCTCCGACAACAGTCAAAATACAGGCAGAGTGGGATCAGGAAATATATCGTATTCATAAGGGAGAGTCGATTTCTATCCGCTGCACACTCCGTAATTGCGGGCTTTCGGTCAAGGAAATCAAAACCGGGCTATTGCTCCCAAAAGGACTCAGGAAGGTAAAAGGCACATCCGCCATTATAGCCCCCCTAGGAGAAGGACAATCGATAGAATTAGAAATGGTGCTAAGCGGCGAATGTGGTACTTATGAATTAAAAGACATTGAACTGGTTGTTCCCGGATTTCTGGGAATCAATGCCCAAACAACCCACCTTACATGCAAGACTCAAATTATCATTCTTCCCCTGACAAGCTCCTTGAAGGGTCTTGCTTTAAGACCCCATCGGGTGAGAAAACAAGCTGGTATCAATCTCTCCCGACAGGGAGGTGAAGGCTTGGAGGTATTTGGTATTAGAGAATATCAGCCAGGTGATCCATTACGCTATGTGAGCGCCAGTGCCAGTGCCCGGCATCCCAGGTCACTCTTTATTCAGGAATTTGAGCAGGAAAGGGTAGCAAATGTCCTCCTACTCCTGGACACTCACGGACAATCCAAATCGAATGCCATCAATACAGTGGATCTTAATCATTCCCTGGAAGCTGCGGCCTTACTGGGATTATCGCTCCTGGATGCCGGGAACCGACTGGGTTTATTCGTATTTGGCAATTTTCACAACTGGGTGTTTCCCGGAAGCGGCAAACTGCAAAAGGAAAGGATCGTGAGAGCGTTGGCGTTTAAAACCAACAGCCGATCTACCTGGGACACAAAACTGACCGGTTTGCCCACCAGATTTTTGACACCCAGGTCTTTTATCATTGTTATCAGTCCCTTGCTGGGAACCGATCTGCACATGTTGTTTACCCTAAAAGGACATCGACATCAGGTTGTGGTGATCAGTCCCGATGAAATTGGTATCAAAATCAAACACTCTGAAAACATACCAGCCGACTCGTTGGCTTTAAGAGCGGCCGGCATTGAACGAAAGATGCAGATAAATCGTTTGAGCGAAAGCGGGATTCCGGTGTTAAATTGGCCGTTGGACCTTCCAATCGAATCGATGCTTGAATTTTTTCTTGCAAGGTACTGGCAATGATCACCTATTTATCATTCTTCTTTGTGGCGGTAAACACCTTGCTCACAACAATCGGGGCTCTACAATCCGATATGAGCGATCTCTTTTGGATTCCCTTGTCAATAGGACTGATCTGGAGCGTGATCCTTTTTAAACGTTGGCAGCAACTATCTGATTATCTGCTGCTTTTCTCCATGTCGATAGCAATAGCAATAGTCATGAACAACGGTTCTTTTATTTGGATCGTTTTTGGCTGTTTTTCTGCGATTACGTCCTGGGAGCTTGGAAGATTTGGTGTTTATCTGTCATCCGTTGATAAGATCAATAATAAAAACCGGATTATTATCAGGCATCTGACCCAGCTTTCCATCCTTATTGGAAGCACTTTGACACTCGTTTTGCTGGTTTCACAAGTTACAATGAAGTTAAACCTGGTAGGAGTTATTGGATTCATTGTGCTGTTGGTGCTTACTTTCAATAAAAAACACTGAATCCATATTCATCTACCCGCAACTGATTTTATCTTCCCAACTGACCTGCCGCTGCCTCAGTTGATTTGCAGGGTTAAACAGTTTTTTTACTAAAATGCCAGCTTCCCTATTTTTCCGTCCTGACAAATCCTGTCAGACCCGGTTGGGAATGCATTGACTCTTGCTTTTTAGAATCTTTCGGCGCAATCCTCTGACAGACCTACCAACAGTGATATCATGAGCTAGTGAATCAAACAGGAAAAACCGGATTTCCATTTTTATTACCGCCGTTGCTGACAAAGCGGCAAAATCCAGTGACCATGCTTCCCCGGGAAGGAATTAGCTTTTATCGGTAGGAACTGTTGTACATCGAGCGATCAACTCCACCCGGTTTTTGATGCCCAGTTTTTTGTAAATCCTGTAAACATGGGTCTTAACGGTAGACAGAGAGATGAATAGTTCTGCGGCGATTTGTTTATTGCTGGAACCTTTGATCAAATAGTCTATTATTTCGCGCTCCCTTTCAGAGAGAGTTTGCAAAACAAAGCCCAAATCGATCTCAGGTTTATCTGCATCTGACTGCGGAGCCCTCAGGTTTTTCAAAAACCGTCTCCACAAAAAGCTGTAAAGAACCACAGTAAACGATAAATAGACAAAGACATAGGTATAGATCGTTCTGGGAATAATATGGAATGTATCCATGGCAATCACCGGAT
>JAKSDL010000814.1 GCA_022360105.1 Pseudomonadota bacterium | reverse complement strand
CTTCCTTTTCTATCGATTTGATAAATTTTTGTAATTCCATAATTTTAACCAAACATTGATTGCGAATAACCCTAGTTGTTTGCAATAAGATGCTCCATCAACATCAATTCTTTTTGTGCATTTTTTCGAATGAACACTTTCCCCACCAATGCTGCTATGAATGGTTTTACTACAAAAAAAACATCTAGATCATATTGGTGGTTCAGTGAGATTTCCACACCTTGATCTTGTTCTATGAATTCCCACCACCCCTTCATTTCTATAACCGGCTTTACCGGATCGAGCTCTTGGAAATAAATCTTTTTATTTTCCTCATCCACTTCAAATGAAGATCTAAAACTATACGGTTTGCCCTGATCGGAAAAAACTCCGAATTGCATAGGTACCGTTCGTTCTATGTAGACCACACCCTTTTTTCGTTCCAGTTCTTTGACTTTTTGGTGATCCGGCAAAAGGGTTGATAGCGAAGGAAACTCTTTTATCGTTTGAAACACCTTCTCCAGTGGGTAAGGGACCTTTCTTCTATTTGTCACGGAATACATGGCTAATTACTCACTTGCAGACGTTTTGCAAAGGCCTTCAGCACTTTTTTATTGTGACTGTAGATAAACAGAGGTTTGATAATAAACATCCCAATTAAATCTCCTATAATCGAGTATTTAACCTTGAACCTATGAGTCAAAAACATCTCAATGGTCTTTTCATCAACCTTTTCAATATACCACTCACCCATGTTCGAAGAGATAGGCCACGGCCTTTCGACTTGCTTGTAAAGCATCTTGTGTTGCTCGGGAAAGATCTCACATTCTGTTTTCATTTTATTGATCTTCCCGTTGATCCTGGTATGCAGGCGACGCGTCATCTTGTTGCCTTTCTCGTCCAGTACCTCGACAAGCTCAACACCAGGAACAAATTCCGGCCACATTTTACAATCTAGAATAGCTTGAAATGCCTTTTCAGGCGTTGTTTCAATTTTATGCTTGTTTATTACCAGGTGTTCCATGCTCCCTCTTAGGTTTGAATGTTTGATTGCTGTATGGTGAAAGAGGTTTCTCAGAAATTTTGCACTGAATGAGCACCTTCTGCTATAGCTTCTTTAATGCCTCGTGGTTTTTTGGCATCTCCAATGATAATACAAGACTTATTGATCGCTTTAGCTTTGTTATAAAGCAGTTCATTCGACTTTCTACCTGTTGCAACAATTATCGATCCGATATCAGTTAACTCTTGCTCAGCTTTCTTAATCCTGAGTTTGATGGCTCCGTTTTGAATTGCCAGAATTTCCGCTTTGGTAAGAACGTTGATATTGCCCTCGTTGATTTTTTTATCGAGATGAAAGCGCACCGAACTTGGCAAACCCATGCCTATTTTTTTCCGTTTTTCGATGATGGTGATTTCCTTGTTCATGGCCTCAAAATACAGGGCAATTTCGGCCCCTTGCGGACCACCACCCAAAACAGCGATCTTCTGTGCGACTTGCTCCGCGTTTTCATACGCTTGCTCAAACGTAAGCACATTGTCAGCATTTTCCCATGGACCCGATATTACTGCTCCCGGACCGTTAGCAAAAACAATTAGTTCAGGTTGAAGCTCTTTCACTGTTTCCAACGTGCAGACATTGTCCAGTTCAACCCTAATCCCCAGATTTGGTAAAGATCGTTCATAATATTTGATCAGGTCTTTTAATACTTCTTTCCCTGGAATTTCGGCTGCATATCTCAATTGCCCGCCCAGGAAGGAATTGCGTTCTGATAATAAAACATTGTGACCTTTCTCCGCCAGGGTGATGGCCGCTTCCATTCCGGCTGGACCGCCACCCACAATCAACACACGTTTCCTTTCTGTTGTTGTCTTTTCCGTCTGAGTTTGGTGCTTACCCTGCCTGGGATTGACAGAGCATTCCAGGTTGCCCTGCAACATGCTTTCAACACAGCGATTACAGGAAAGGCAGGGGCGTATCTCATCTGATTTTCGCTGCATCCCCTTTTCAGGTAATTTGGGATCTGCAATTAACGCTCTTCCCATGGCTACCAAGTCAGCTTTATTTGATTGGATAATTTCCTCAGCCTTTTGAATCGTTCGGATTCTCCCAACTGCAATTACCGGTATGGCTACTGCCTGCCTCACTATGTCAGCCAGATGCACAAAACAGGATTCGGAAAGGAAATAGCAAGGCATGTTAAACGCAAAAGACTGGTAATTGCATGCTGAAACATGGATCGCATCTGCTCCGGCTGATTCCAAATTGCGGGCGATGACTACCGCCTCCTCTTCGTTGATTCCGCCTTCCACCATTTCATTGGCGCTAATACGGCACACAATAGGAAAGTGAGGACCCACCTTTTCTCTGGTAGCCTGAACAATCTCCATAGCAAATCGACAACGATTCTCCAGGCAGCCGCCGTATTGATCCGTTCTATGGTTGGAGTACCCGGACAAAAACTGACAGACCAGATATCCATGTGCCATATGGAACTCAACTCCATCGCACCCTGCTTCCTGCACCCTTTTGGCAGCCATGGCAAAAGCTGACACCAGCTCTTTTATTTCAATCGCTTCCAATTGCCTGGGGGTTTCTCTTAAAACAGGACATGCAATTGGAGAGGGAGCAATCGGTTGTATACCTGTTATGCTTGACTTAGTCTGCCTGCCGGCGTGATTTAACTGAACGAATACGCGTCCATCAACAGAATGGATACGCTCGGCAAGTTGTTCATACCCTTCAATATAGGAATCATCGAAGATACAAGGCATATGCGGTTCGGCTCTGCCAGCAGGATCTATGCACACTTGTTCGGTCGTACAATATCCAACACCTCCGGCAGCTCTTTCACTATAGTGATCCAAAAACTTG
>JAKSDL010000886.1 GCA_022360105.1 Pseudomonadota bacterium | reverse complement strand
TTTGTCTAATTGAGGCCTGAATGTCTTCAGATGTGAGCTGATCGATACCTTCGATTTTCAGGTCCGAAAAGCTAAAGGATTCATCCAAAACGTTGTGGACCAAAATGGCAAGTTTATGAGCTGTATCCAGGCCTTGTATATCCTTACTGGCATCCGACTCCGCATAGCCTGCCTGTTGGGCTTCATATAAGGCCTGTTGAAAGGAAACCCCTTTTTCCATTTCACTAAGTATATAATTACTGGTGCTGTTTAAGATACCGGTGATCGATGTGACCTGGTCTCCGGAATATCCTTTTGTCAGCCAGTTAATTACCGGAGTGCCTGAACAAACGGCTGCTTCAAATCCAAATGGAATCCCGGAATTCTTAGCTAATCTGTAAAATTTTGGGCCGTCATGTGCCAGTAGTTCTTTGTTGGCTGTGACCACCGGTTTCCCGTTTGCAAAACCATTCTCCAATATTTCCGCAGCAGCTGAAGGATTTCCGGTGAGTTCGATCAGGAAATTTACAGAATCATGGTTCACTATTGAAAGGTAGTCATCTGTAAACAAATCCTGGGAAAACTCGGAACCTCTATCAATCTCTGGATGAGCAACAGCTACTTTTGCAATGGATATCTGTTTTCCAAGTTTTTTCTCCAGGTCAGACCGATTCCTTTCTATCAGATCGTAAACCCCTCTACCCACGGTTCCAAAACCAAACAATCCGATGTTGATATTCTTAGCCATTTATTTATTTAACTCCGGAAGCTATGAAAATCGAGATATCAGCATGTTTCAAGCCTCCCGAAGATGAAGCCTTGCAACGTTGATTGACACAATCAACATTCACAGCAGTGAATCCTGCATTTAACAGCCACTCTTTTATGGATTCTCGTTCAAAACCAGGCCACCTGTCGTTATGCTCCTTCAATAAAAAATCAAAATCATGCAAGTCCAGATCGGTTATTATTAATTTTCCACCTGGTTTTAAAATCCGATTGATTTCTTTAATGGACAATGGAGGATTTTCAACATGATGCAGGTACATATTGGCAAATGCAAAATCAACCGATTGATCTTCCAAAGGCAGATTTTGAGACTCTCCCTGATGGATTGAGATGTTTCCCCTTGACCCAAATTTCTGCTGTAATACATTCAGCATCTTCTGTGATTGATCGATTGCCATCACTTGAACCCCATATTTAATCAGACCTTCGGTGATAAATCCGGTTCCAGCACCAATATCGGCAGCAATATGGCCCGGTTTTACATTGGCGGTTTGGATTGCTTTAATTCTGACTGCTTCTGAGAAAAAATCAGTTCTCATTTTATCCCATTGGGTAGCCACATCATCAAAGTATTGCAGACTGCTCATATCTATTCCCCTTTGTTTTTGTTTCAAAAGTAATATTTCAAGCAAGAACTTCAATCACAGAATTTAAGCATAGTTAATTCTTCCCGAAATAATCCAATTGTAAATGGAAATATCCGTCTTCAGAAATCCTGATTGACACTTTCAAGACTTACCCATAGGATTTGATGTCCACTCACGTTCGTACTACAATGGACTTATATCTGCTAAGGCGTGAGATTCTTGGATTAAACCGTATTATTGAGAGGAACTGTGGAATTGTATCAACTCAGAACCTTTGTTGCTGTTGCTGAAGAAGGCCATCTGACCAGGGCTGCTGAAAGACTCCATACCAGTCAACCGGCTGTTAGCGCTCACATTAAGGCTCTTGAAGAAGAGCTCGGGCTACCTTTGTTCAAAAGAATGCCAAAAGGAATGCAGTTGACCAAGGCGGGTGAACTTCTGCAAGAAAAGGCAAGGCAAACGCTTCAGTTGGAAAATGAAATTCGTATCCAGGCCGGTCAATTGAGAGACGAAGTGGCAGGCATTGTAACACTGGGCTTGAATATAGATCCCAAATACCTGAAGATCAGCGATCTTTTCTCCAGCGTCAAATCCAATTTCCCCGGTCTTGAATTGCATCTTTTGCAGAAAACATCCTGGCAGGTGTTACATGACATTAAAACCGAACAATTGGATACCGGATTTGTTTATGGCAAAATAGATGCCCCGGAAATAAAGGCTTTCAAATTAACCAGGTTTAACCTGCTTCTGGCTGGTCCGGCAGCGTGGGAGGAACGAATGAAATCCTGGGATTTAAAACAGCTCTGCAACCTCCCCTGGATTTGGGCACCGGAACATTGCTACTTTTCCGATATCACGGAATCGATCTTTAATGAACAAAAGGTTGAACCGCAAAAGGCGGTGATCTCTGATCAGGAATCTGCTATGAAAACTCTCGCCTCCTCAGGCGTTGGAGTAACACTGATGATTGAAAACGAAGCGGTCATTGGAGAACAGGCAGGTACCATTGCAATACGGGATCAGCCGGTCGCAGAAATTGATCTTTCCTTTGCCTGCCATCGTAAACGAGTAGATGATCCACTTATTCAGGCTTTGGTGAAACAGGTAGAAGAAGTCTGGTCACAAGAGTGAGGCCTTGTGACCGGATTTTAGAGATATCCTGAGTGCCCAACCCGGCAAACGCTCTCCTTTTCGCCTGCCGACCTCCCTGTGATTTCCAAAACCCGGTCTTTTGTTTCGAATTGAATTGGCTTGTTCCGCAACAACTGAGGGATTTAAACAGTTTGCACAGAACGATTCAATCGTTTGATGGAATCTCAACCTAAAAGGTTGAAATCAAAAAGTCAACCGGAATGAAATTAACCTAACTTAAAATCTCTTCAAACTTGATGATATTTTTCCGCAAGGCAAATACAACCGTATCCAAAGCAATTTCCGGAGAGTAGGAGTAAAATTCATGCATGTTGTGGATAATACCTTTCATAAACTCCTTAATTTTAGGCGGATATTGTGGTAAACGCTTGGGGTCGTTCTTTTTGTGAAAGAAGGCGTTTTTCAATTGCTCGGGATTAATTTCACCATCTACTTTTCGATGAGAGATCAACACCGAGTATTCTTTGCCAAAACACTGCAGCAAGGCATCTTTGCGGGAGGATATAATATTTTTACCTTCTTCCAGAACAATCTCCCCTGAAGATTGAAAATCCAGAAATTTTTGAGAAATTTCTTTGCGTATCAGGTTAAAACTGCGGCCTGGAGCCAGGATTTTTTCGATACTCTTCATGTATTCGATATCCGGTTTGTCTGTCTTCTGACCGGTTTGGGGATCTATAAAAGAGTATTTGGGGACCATTACATGCGCAAATGCCTTATTTTGAACGGCGCTGTTGAGAACGGCGTATTGAATGTACTTTCTCAAATCATGTTCAATTTGCTCCGGATTTCTGTCTACTGTACAAATCGTGAGCTCTTTCTTCAAAATGGAGAAATAGAGTTTGCGGACAACTTCCACCAGACCTTTATAATCTCCGTAATCTCCCGCACCCGTTTCAATGGAAGCATACCCAATCATTCTAAAAGGAATCACAGGTTTGTCTTTTTTGTACTTCTCATCGATCAGCAACCAATGGTGCAAGTCGGGTCCTTCGGAAATCATCTGGGTGAGTTGCTTGAGAAAAATACCTACGTGGATTTTGCGACCATCAGAATTGGAGATGGTATTGCGCATGATGTTTTGTAATTGCCGCACGGAAATCCCACTTTTACCTTCTTCAGGAAAGTGTTCGTTCCAAAGGTGACGCATAAACTCGTCGTCAATTAACTTAAGCTCTTCGTTGGTGAAAAGCTCGGTGTCTTGCAAATTAATTGCGTTAGGGTGTGTGATAATCAGGTCCGAGAAGGATTCCACATTGTAGCGGCTCAATCCCAGCCGCAGCATTTCATTTCTGAATGGATGCCAGTGAGGCAGCTGACGAATAGTGCGGATGGGATCTTCGTTTTGGGAACAATAAATCAACAATTTCTGTTCAGGAGTAATTGAGCGATACAGTTTTTTCTTTTCCTCACTCCACTGATCCGGAAACGATTTCCGCATCGGAGGGAGCAATCGGGTCATGACGGCATAATAGGCGGCAATTCTGAGCAGGTTGGGGTCCACATCGTACTCTTCCCTCATGTTCGACATGTCCCGCTTGAGAATATCCATTTCCGAGTTGGCGTCCAATAGATAGTTAACCGGAATCCGCTCGATTCGATCCAACAATTTGGAAGCATCCAATTGTCGATCGAGATTCTTCATTTCTTCAATGTTTGTTGTGATGACCACGGAGTTATCCACCGAAGCCTGGGTGGATTCGATGGCAACTTTTCCGCTACCCAGTAACATCAACAACGGTTTGTAGTCTTTCTCATGAGCCCCGTCGTGTAAACCAAACGCATCATGAATATGCAGGATTCCGCGGTTGGAATCCACAATGGCGCCGCTGTAGTTGTAAAGCATTTTACCGGGGAGGTGCTTGTTGAGGATCGTTGTGTTCTTATTGTCCATCAAAACCTGGTTTACACGAGCTTTGAGCTGGCTGGTGTCATCGATATTGGAAATTCCCTTGGCCTGTGCGGTGGAAAATTCGATTTCCTCCACATACACATATTTTTCCAATACCTCGTACAGGGACAAGTCTTTATTGATGGGATTCTGCATCAATCCTTCCAGGATATCCAGGGTTCGTTTATCCAGGGTGGCATTGAAATAAAAACTGGGAATCTTATCATCACTGGAACCCTGGTGCTTTTCCTTGATATAATCAAACAGGATCTGGCGGGGTTGAATGATATTGCCATCCGGGTTTTGCATGGTCACGGGAATCAGCAACACAGGGTTGTGCCGAAACTGGGAGCGAACTTCAAACGAACGGCCCTGGGAATTGGAAAACATGAAATTAAAACTGTACAACCTCACCGTTTTTTCCTTGGTGTATTCTTCCAGAGCCCGAATAATCAGGTCTACAATGTTTGTCTTTCCGGAAGCCGGAGGACCGACCAGCACAATTCCCCTGTTGGAGCCTGCTTCGTTGTCAAAGGAGGTGATGACATTCACCACATGCTTAATGCAGTGTTCCTGTCCAAAGACGGCGTTGATACCGGTTGAAAACAGGTCTTTGAAGATGTTATAGCTGATAATGGGCTCACCACTCCTGACAACAATTTCAAATCCAAAGTATTCGATGGCGCTTTTGATAAGGGACGCGGATGTTTGGAGAAAATCGTTGGGGCTGTTGACAACACCTTCGATAAACTCTGAAAATCGTATGCTTTTTTTCCGCTGGTAATTTAATAGTTCTTTTAGATCCAATGTTTCCATAACTTATCCCGGTTTGATACCTCAGGTCACTTAGTCGGTTAGTAAGTAAACGGTTTTTTATTGCGATCCATTTTCTCCATGATTTCCTCAAAAGTAATCTCTTTTACCGCTTTTTCTTCAAACTTGCGGTTGGAGTACGTGTAAATTTTCTCTCCGGAAATCAGGGACGCAGCACTTTTCCAAATATAGTTGATATTTTTAAGAGTCGGTTCTATCCAGGCTTTTCGAAGCGCCCTGCCATCATTTCGATGGAACAGCAGGAGACCGCCATCAATAAAATCGGTGTCGATGATGTAAATCCGCGGTCGCTGGAAATGGGTAAAGAAGGAGAGCATCTCCTGTTTAACGGACCTTGGATCAAGCCAGATAAAATAATCGTTTTCCTTGACAATGGCATCCTTGTTAACGCCATAGTAATCGGCGTGTTGTTTAAAGATGCGGTTCAAATGAAATTCATAGATAAGATCCTCCGTCAAAAACCGTCGCAGAAACTCGTAATCCGTAACGGTTTTAACCAGGTGACCCATGGCTTCCAGGGGATCCATATTTGTTTCTTTATCCCACTTCTCGCGGGTATCAACATCCATCTCTTCCATGTAGTCCAGGGAGACCTTGCCTTTTTTATAGAGTTCTTCGATGTGATTCCAAAGATGATATCCCAAATGGTAAGGATTTCTCATGAAAAAAGGACGGGGTGCGCAGACACCGGAAAAGACTTTGGCATAATCGATAATGCCTTTTACAGCCTTTTCTGCGAACAGTTCCAGCATGATCTTTTTTTCCCAGTACATGGCCCAGCCTTCGTTCATTATCTGGGTTCGAATCACAAAATCATGCGTGGAGTGGGACACATACATGTAATCCAAAATAGCCTGCTCAGCTCCACTGGTTGGCGCATAGTTACGCAGAAATCCAAGTATATCCTGACAGGGTCTGTAGATACGGTATCCGGTGCGGCTGATCTGCTCCTGCTGTGTTTTTTTCTGTTTGTCCACCTCCCAGGCATTTTCGAAATCTTTGGATTTCAACAGCGAATCCATGGTGTGGGAAAACGGTCGCAGGTAATCTTTCTGTTCAGCTTCTTCTGCCTCCACACCCGCATATTCCTTTTGAGGACGTACATCATCCTCTACGGAATGATCCAAATTGAATTGGGAATGGGGAGAAATCAGCGGGATAACAGACTCACAGGCGTTCCAATAGGTCATGTAGTTTTTTTCACCCATCTGGCGCTGGCCGGAATTTACCTTTTTTACCAGGTACATGACATATTCGGTGCGATCCGGATTGGAGTCTCGCAACACATTTAATTCGGAAAACTCACAGTGACCTACCACATGAGCCATTACCGAAGCCTGCATCATAGCCGAGTTGGTGTTGTTTAAGTAGGCATAGCTGGGATTACCTGTTTGTACGACTTCATAATAAAGACTGGATTCCTGCCCCGATTCGATGCGAAACTTCTTGGTAACCATTCGTTTGCCTTCCCAGATGTTGACGGGACTGGTGGGATAAACATGTTTTTCCAGCAGGGAAGCGAATTCAAGTCCGTCGAGTATGAAAAACCTGATTTCCGGAAGGGTACGTCCCATCTGCTCGGCAAAGTATATTACACGACTTTCCAGGTGACTTAATTCTTTATCTGTCGAGATTAATTTCATAGCGGCTGCTTTTGTTGTTAGGTATAACTTCTAAAACAGAAAGCGAAGCTTTCTCGAAACGTAAATCTGAAATCTCAAATCGAAAACGTCCTTAGTTTTCCTGAAACAGGGCTTTAATAGCGTTAATGGTATCCGCCTTGCGATGGATCTTGCTGAGTCGAACAATCCTGTCCTTGGTGAAATCCTTGGAAAGATCTAAAATCAACTTGCTCCATTGGGAAGGCAGCACTTCGACTACGCCAATGCGATTGAAAACGGGGACAATTGATTCCTTGAGGATCTTGGAAATATCCTTGGAATCGCTGCCAAAAACCTCGCCATCACCAAAATAGAATCCATAAAAGTTGGTGGAGCTGATGTCGTATTCATTAAAAGCAATCTGGTAGATTAAATCGAATACGATATAAGCCCTGGTGCCACCTATATTACCGACCCTGTAAAACTCCTGCTCCTGCACTTCGTATGCCTTGACATCGTGCACAAAAAACCGGTGTTCTACATTTTGCACACCATAATTATAGTCCAACCAGTTCTTGATGAAATTCACCAGGCGTTTTTCCATCTCCAACCTTTGCCCGTGGGTGGAATAGGAAATATCACCCATATAAAAGACCACGGCTTTGTATTTGGGGTTTTCCACCCTGATAGGAATTTTATAACGCCGATCACGCCGCATGAAATCTACATTGTATTTTCCTTCGGCAGGATCGTATTTGCCCATGCCAATGCTCGATCTGAGCGCCCTTTTGAAGGTTCGTTTCTTATCCAGAATCACCCCCGTCGGACCAAAGGTTTTAAATTCGTAGGAAACTTCCTTGATCTTGCCTTTTCCCTCTTTTTTCAAATTTGGCAGACGCAGTTTGTCAGCCAGCAATTCCATGAACCTGTTGAAAGGGATATTAAACACAATTTTACCCCCTTCCTTTCCCGGACCCTGTCCGCCCTTCCCAGCGCCGGAGCCTTCGTCTCCATAGACAAACGTCGGGGGAACAATATCATCCATCTCAATGATAATCTCGCTTCCCCGATCGCCAAGAGTATCCAGATCACCTTCGTTGACGATGTCCTCGATGGCATCTTCGACTTTGTCCTCAATAAAGTCGTTGAAAGCGCCTTCCGATTCGTTTGAGGATATTCTGTCTTCCTGCATAGTGATTTTATGGTTAAGTTAAAAAAATCATTTGGCTTTAATTATCAAGCATTAAGCTACAATGCTGGAAGCGTTGGCGGTGATGGTCAGTGCTTGGAAAGCACATTTTCCGCAGTACCCCTCTGTTTCAATTAGATATTTGATAGTTTCGTTCAGGTGCTCCTGTTCCTTAATATTGACGTTAGCGGCGCTGGTTCCGCTACGAATCCAACCGAGCAGTTTCATATTTTCACTGGCTTTGAATTCATTCTCAAACACATATTTTTTAATGGCATTCTGGTAGGATGGTTCATCTTTTAATAAGACGGAATAACTCACACTGGCAATTGCATCACTCAGTTCTTTTCGAAACACTTCGCGATCCGGAATGCCCAAGTATTGTTCTATGGACTGCATGAACTTTTCATCGGGCTGCACATCCATCTGGGTCACGTCATGTTTGACCTTGGCCCGGTGAGCATAAGCACGAACATGGTCCGTATATTTCTTCCAGGTGGTTTCAATTACCGAATCATCTCTTAATATCGCACTGTAAACATCACTGGCAATTTGACCGAATATCCAGTTTTTGGCCAGTGGTGTGATCTTTTCCACATAATGGCTCAGCTTGGTTTTTTCGGTGGCAAACATTTCCTTGAGGGCGCTTTCCAGTCGTACATAAAGATCCAGCGGAGTCACACAGGGATTTTGTAAAGCGACTGATGTCAACAAGGCGTGATCGCCTGTTTCTGTTGACAGCTGGTTGATGTTGGCTGCGTATTCACTGATCTGAAAGTGATCCGTGTATTCAATAATGTTTTGAATGAACCTGGGATCCAAGCCGAATGTCCCTTCCGAAGGTTTAATATATTCAAATTCTTCCAGAATCATTTTGGCCATATTATTATCAACACCGCTATCCGCCCTTCCGGCATAAATTAAGGCTTTCTGCAGCAGCGAGAGATTCTCGTTTTGCTTGGAAGCATACAAGCGGGACATCACGGCCACCAAGCTCAAAAACGACAAACTGTGCGGGGCAATGTGGGCCTGGTGCTTTTTGTCTTTGTGCCAGTTTCTGTTTTCATTGGAGTAACTGTAGGCATAAATCTGCTCTTCCTGTTTGTAATTCACGGAAAGAGGCATTTCAATAAAAGTGGTCCTGGATCTCAATGCTTCAAAAGTGGGATTTCCCATGAACATATTGTATTCATGGAAGTTGGTATGGCCTATAATCACTCCGTTGAATGGAATGGGCGCCTGTCCCTCCGGTTTGAAAAATCTGTCCTGGGTGGCAAAGAGCAATTCATACAGGAACTTGTCCGAAAGTTTTAAAATTTCGTGAATTTCCACAAAACCGTTCGCTCCGGCACAGAGTTCACCTTTATAATCGTGTACCAAGGGATGGGATTCACTACCAAATCTTGGCAGCAGGCTGTAATCGATATTTCCAACCAATGAACCCGCTTCCTGACTTTTCTCGTCCCGTGGAGTGTACGAACCGATTCCGGTTTTGGTTCTGGCATCAAATACCATTCTCTGGACTTTCAGATAGGGTATTAGACCATTGAAATCCAAATTTTTATCTTCCATAAACTGTTGCAACACATAGTCTGTATATGGAGAAATCAGGCCGTTGATGCTAATAGTGAATTCGTTGTCATAATGGGGATGATTTTTCAGCCATTTGGAAATGGTTTTCTTTTCCAGGGATTTGGTCATCTTCTTACAGAACTCTTCCCTGATTTCCGTAGGAATCACCAGTAATGGCGGCTCAAATAAAGGCGATGGCAGATAATAGATTTCACCTTCCTTGAAGAGGGCTTTTTCCTTCAAACGATCATCGATGGTAGGCAGCAGG
Source organism: Pseudomonadota bacterium (assembly GCA_022360105.1). Next base: position 3,753 of record JAKSDL010000886.1, on the reverse strand, counting down.
AGATAAAAAGTCTTACCGGCTTCTGAAGAGGAATATCGCTTAAGGGCTGTTTTGATACCATCCATCGATCTAGACTTGGCAGAGCCGGGGGGGCCCAATAAAATCCACAGTCTTTTTGAGGCTTCCATGCCGCGGCTGGCATTGTGGATTTTTTCCACCAGGTTTTCTTTTGCTTTTTGCTGACCGAACACCACATAGTCGCCAATCATCTTAGCAGACTCGAAAAACTCATAGGTATGTTTCACCGGTTTTCCTGCAATCATCATGTGCTCAACGCCTTCGCTGAGCATCATGTCATGCAGCAACTGGGTGGAATCCCGGGTTATCCAGGGCTCTTGGGTCACCAGCTCCAGGTAGTCTTCAAAGCTCAGAATCTCTTGCTTTAAAGCTGCTTTTTCATTGGATTTATTAATCAGATCGTTAAGTATGTCTTTCATGTTAGCTCCCCTTTGAAGGCGTTCATGCTTCCAAATGCTGAGAAACCGGGCGATAGGCGATAAATTTCACCCGAGGCAGCGAAGTAAGAAAGAATCGGAAAGGATTCCGATTGATCGAATAAAGCAAAACCTTAACCAAAAAATGGGTATTTATTCACCACGAAGACACGGAGGACACGAAGTTTTTTATTTGAAAGGGCATTAAGCACAAAAATCAGAGAGTGTTGTAAAATTCGTGAACTTCGTGTCTTCGTGGTGAATAGTTACAAAAATGGATCGTATATAATTTTGGTTACAGTATAATACAAATCACGAATAAAAAGTAGGAAAATTATTTTTTTGATTTGGTTTTTACACCAGATACTGATTCCGGATGTTAAATCGGCAATGGCAAATCATCCGTTATTTAGTATTAAAACAATAATTTACTAAGATTCTAAAGAATTCAATCGGGCATTGCAAATCAAAAAAAGATCGAAAAAATTTTATTGACTCAAAAAAAAGGTTGATTTGTTGTCAAGAGTATTTCCTATTTTTTTAGGGCAACCATCGATTATTTGAAAAAGCAAACTATAAGCAATTAAATATCAAAAGTATATATGAAATGGGAATCAGATAAATCTATAGAAAAAGGATTTTCTAGGAATATATATGGAGCTTTCGTCTGGTTTTAGCTAAAATAAACAATTAGTTATTGGTTTTATCATCAATAAATGGAGATGAGTGATTTATAGATGGTACAGTTCACATGGAGTTCATGCTCTGATCAAAAGCCCTTGTTCCCAGGTTTCCGTACCTATGGTAATTATTGCAGACACTTTGACTTCTATAATAATGCAAAAGTTCGATACGTCCTTCCATTAAAACAGGATCAGCAGCGATGAAAAAACCTTTTTGAGCAGAGGCTTCATTGACTTTTGATGGAACCCTGCGAGGATCGGCATATCTGATTCGGTCTATCGTATCCATTGAGTCGATGAGTTGATCATCGCTTTGGGAAATGATTTTAATTTTTCTTAGAAACTCTCTCCTCTCCCTTTTTCTCAAAAAAGAGATTGTTTTGCCTTCCAAACCTTCGGGAACACTCACTAAAACCTTACATTTGGCTGTCTGGGCTGCAGCGACCCTGGCAAGAATTTCAAACAGACTGTCATCCGGATGAACCCTGATAGCAACTTTTCCAATGGGTGCATAGCGAATGATATTGTCCTGTCCCCTTAAATGAAAAAAGTCTTTTTCCACTCGAAATTCATGACGAGCATGATACAAATAACTGTTCATGGCTCTTACTGATTTCTGAATATCGGTTTGAAACTCCTTGAATTCGGAACGATCCGATTTTCTGATCCAGTTTTTAGCCAATCTGATCAAACGTCGATCGTATTGCGTGGCAACTTCGGCTGGCGACCCCTTCTCTTCAAAGGTCATAAATTGAGTGACATAATTTGGACCGCCACTCTTTGCACCCCGTCCTGTCACGGAATGCCCCCACCCTCCGAAGGGTTGCCGGAGTACAAATGAGTTGATTGTCTGACCATTGATAAAAAGATTGCCTGCCTTGATCTGCTTTTTCCAGTGTTGCTGTTTTAGTTTGTCGAGACACTCCAACCCGGCTGTCGTTCCATAACCCGTTTGATTTGCCAGTTCGATTGCCTTTTGAAAACTGTTTGCTTTCATAACACCCAGAATCGGACCAAAAAATTCAGTAAGATGCGTAAAAGATCCTGGTTTAACATTCCACTTGATCCCGGGAGTCCAAAGCAGGTCATTTTCTTTTGACAATGTTGGTTTTAAGGCCCAATTTTCACCAGGTTCCAGCCGGGTGAGGGCGCGTAGTAAATCTCCCCCGGCAGGTGCGGATAGCGGGCCCATTCTGTTTTTAACATCCCAGCAGGAACCGGAATTCAATGACTCCGTTGCGTCCACTAAAAGGTTTTTAAATTCCGAATCATTAAATACCTCTTTCTCAAGAATGAGTAGGGAGATGGCTGAGTTTTTTTGCCCGCAGTCTCCAAAGGCTGATTCGATAATATTGCGAATAGCCTGGGATTTATCCGATACGGCAGTAACAATGATGCTATTCTTGCCGCTGGTCTGAGCGTAAAGATCTATGCGGGGATTTGCTTCCAAAAGGTTTCTGGCAGATTGCCTGCGTCCGTTTAGAATCACAAAATCAACATCGGGGTGGGTCGCCAGTTTTTGGCCAACTTCAGATCGATCGCCGGGAAGCAATTGCAAGGTGTTTTTTGATATTCCGGCCTTCCAGAAACATTGACACAATAACCAGGCAGGGGTAATCGCTCCTGTTGATGGTTTGAGTATCACTGTGTTGCCCGTTGCCAATGTCGCGGAAATGCCATCACAAGGAGAGGCAATGGGACTGGATTGTGGAGTAATGACAACTCCGACGCCCTTCCCCCTGGCGTCTAAATATCTAGGCTCTATGAAAGGCTTTACCGAATGTGGATAGTATTCGACATAATCAATCGCCCGGGAAACCTCAATGTCAATTTCCTTAAAAATCCGGCCGGTTGTGGCTGCTGTGGCTCCAATCAAATCAGCTCTCATCTTTCGGATGTTTAAGGCTACGTTTGAAAGGATTGCATGTCTTTCATTTAATGTTTTTTCCCTCCATTTATCAGGATCGGAACGGGCGATTTCCACGGCTCTGTCGACAAGATCCGGACTTGCCAGACATGCTTCGCTGACTACAACTTTCTCCGGATAAAGGGAGGGGTCGCAGCAAGTCTTCTGTTTGCTGCATTGTTCAATGTCTCTTTCTCCAATAACAACAGGGGTTTTAATCGGAAAGTGGGGTTGAGGACCTTGCCATTTATTTCTGATTTTCATGGCCCAGGTTCTGTTTGCAGCCAGGGACCAGTCAGTTAAGGGTTCATTATCAAATTTCCCCAGGTGGTATGTGCCCGTCCTTTCGCCTTTTATGTCGGAATTTCTGTCCTGTTTGCAAGAGGACTGCGCCGTAATCCCTGTTTTAATCCGACAAGATTCCAAAAACAGGTCTTGCAGGGCGTTCCAATCCCTTGAGTCCGTGGTCAGACCGATGGCATGTCTCAAAAAATTATCTTTGGCTGTGTTTTCATCCAGTCGCCTGATCAAATAACCGACTGAATTGATAAATTCCTTTTTGTTGGCAACAGGTACATATAGAACCAGGTTTTCCGTATCCTCTCTGATGGCAGCCTGTAAGTGGCTTGCAACTGAATAGTACATTTCTAAATCTGTATATCCTGCTGCACCACAGGTATCAGCCATGAATCTCCCATAGGCCAGATCAAAAATATTGTGGGAAGCAATT
>JAKSDL010000140.1 GCA_022360105.1 Pseudomonadota bacterium | reverse complement strand
GCAACCTACCAGGCAATCGAGTTTCATGGTGAGGCAATACTGGACCTGGACCTGGAAGCCAGGATGACCATCGCCAATATGGCGATAGAAATGGGCGCAAAAGTCGGGTTAATCAATCCACAGGGATTGGTCCGGCCCGAAGAAACAGATGTGAGTCTTCTTCTTCCCGATGAAGGAGCACACTACACCCAAACCATTCAGGTTGACGCTGATAAGCTGGTTCCACAAATCAGCCGGCCCCATTCACCGGACAACGTCTGCGATGCTAGCCAGGTTGTTGGCACGAAAATCAATTACGGTTTTATCGGAAGCTGCGTCAACGGGCGATTAACAGACCTGGAAAAAGCTGCGGAAATCCTTAAGGGAAAACGGGTAGCGCCGGGTGTGAGGCTAATCATCGCACCCGCATCCAGAAACGTGTTCCTGGAAGCGACCCGAAAAGGGTTGGTCGAAATCCTGACGGAAGCCGGTGCTACCTTTCTTCCGTCAGGTTGCGGCCCCTGTGTGGGAACACACAATGGTGTGCCCGGTAACGATGAAACAGTTATTTCCACCGCAAACAGGAATTTTCCCGGTCGCATGGGGAACCCTGCTGCCAAAATCTACCTGGCATCACCGGCTTTGGTGGCGGCATCCGTCATCATCGGAGAAATAGCGGACCCTGGTGATCAGGATGCATAAAGCAACCGGTTAATGCTCTTGGATACCCGGCTTCTGCAGCCCGGGTTTTCATTAAAAAAGAAACAGGAAACATGTCAGAAACAATCAAGGGACTTGCCCACGTTTATGGAGATAATGTAGACACGGATCGGATTATCCCGGGGAAATACACCAAAACCTTAGACATTCAATCGCTGTCACAGCATGTTCTGGAAGATCTGGACCCGGAATTCCGCCAACGCATGAAAAAGGGCGATATCATCGTCGGCGGGGAGAATTTTGGTTGCGGTTCGTCACGTGAACAGGCTCCTTTAGCCATTAAAGCCTCGGGAGTTTCGGTTGTCATCGCCAGGTATTTTGCCAGAATTTTCTTCCGCAACGCCATCAACATAGGCCTTCCTCTGATGGAAGTTCCCGAACACGATATTGAAACCGGTGATACCGTTGAAGTGGACCTGCAAGCGGGTCAAGTGAAAAACCTGACTAAACACACCAGCCATCAGGGAACAAAACTGCCCAAGGTCATGATGGATGTCCTCAAACAAGGCGGCTTGGTGAACTATCTAAAAACAAACCGCAAGTATGTTTTGGATTAACCGGTTCAGCAATGATCATGCGGAGAACAACAACCATCAGACAGATTACGGACCGGACCGTGGATCAAATAAGTAGTATCTCCTTTTTCGTCAACCATCAAATAACTTGTTTTGAAGGATCACAATGAAAAAAACGACACAATTGAAAAAAGCAATTATGGAACGACGAGCCCTTGTGGTTCCGGGAGCTCACGATGCATTATCCGCTAAAGTCATCGAAAACGCAGGGTTTGAAGCTGTCCAGATTTCAGGTTTTGGCGTTTCAGGTTCGTTCCTTGGTAAACCGGATGTGGGACTGGTACAGTTTAAAGATGTTCTGGACATAACGGCAAACATTGCCCAGGCGGTTAACATTCCGGTGATGGCGGATCTGGATACGGGAGGCGGAAACGCCATCAACGCGGCAAGGAGCACGGAACGACTGATAAGGGACGGTGTCGCCGGAATGAACATTGAGGACCAGATATTCCCGAAACGCTGCGGTCATATGTCAGGAAAAGCCGTTATCTCCGCGGAAGAGATGATCGGAAAAGTGAAAGCCTGCCTGGATGTGCGCGACAGTATGGATAAGGATTTCGTTGTCAATGCCAGAACGGATGCATACGCTGTCTCAGGCTTGGATGAAGCCATTCGACGGGCTAACCTGTACCTGGATGCAGGTGCGGATGTGGCGTTCATTGATGGTATCAAAACCCGATCGGATATTGAAAAAGCTGTCAAGGAACTGCAAGGACCGCTCTCGGTCAACCTGATGGAAGCCGTTACCGGTGTGAAAACCGAACTCATCCCGATTCCCGAATTGGCAAAAATAGGCGTGGGCAGGATATCCCTTCCCGTTGCTTCCATCTTGTCGGCTCATATCGGCATGACCCAATTCTTCAAAGCATTAAAAGAGGCTCCTGAGGGAATTCTGGCCGGGCAGACTCATTGGATCAGTTCATTTGATGACTACATGGAATTTATTAATGTGAAGGAGTACAGAGAACTGGAGAATTCCTATTTACCGGAAGACCTTCTGGAATTGAAATATAATAAATAACACACATTTTAAGGTTTGGTTTAGCCTTCCTTTTGTTCATCAAAACAGCCAAAGCGCTCACCGCGGATATAATCCTATTAACCCGCATTGTGCAGATCCGACAATTCTCCTGAATCGTTGCTAAGCATTTCAGAAAGAGTTTTTCGGACCTGCGGCAAGTTAAATATGACGAACCTAGTTAGAGTTTTCAGGTTGAGGGGTTGCGATCCACTCCACATTTCCGCTACCATCGGCAACGGTCTTCTGAATGTAGAAATCGTTGCTTAAAAAGTGGAGATTCGTTTTCTCTTGTATGGTGAAGTGTCCGTTTGCCAGTTTCTTCACAATCCATTTTTGAGAGTCATCAT
>JAKSDL010000430.1 GCA_022360105.1 Pseudomonadota bacterium | reverse complement strand
TTTACTGTCCCTTAATTCCTTGCTATCTGCGTTTCCCGATAAATCGGCATTATCCAGTGATCCACAGGCAGCAAAGAGCAATAGACTGGCTGCGGCTACAAATTTTCCCAGCGATGTATATTTTTTGTACACTTCTACCAGCGCCATTGAACTGAAAATCCGTAGGTATTTTGTTGATGGTTTGGAACCCAGACAAAATTGGTATCCAGGGAGCCTTTTTCCATGTCGTAAATCCCTTCATCGTAGGTCTCATACATGAATAAATATACTCCCCAAGCTACTGCAAGTGCAGTGATTAAATCCAATGCCTGATAATTCCTTTTATGGGTCTTCATCTTCTCCTGGTTCACGTGATACAATTCCCGAATATCAAGGTATTCGGCCAGGTTGATGGAAGCTCCGTATTTTTCGATAAGCAGATCGTTTTCACTGGAGAGGTTTCGATAGTTCCTGGCTTCTGCTTTTGATTGCCATGCAGCAAGCAGTGCGACCGCTCCTGCGGTGATATGCCAGGTCCAGTCTTGAGGTTTTGCCGGATTGAAATAATAAGCATCATCCAGGGTGGAAACATCCCAGGTTATCTGGTAGTCCCCGGTTTTGTCTGCCACATCTTTGCGAACAGCTTGAAACAGTTCATGGATATCTGTGTTAGCGCTGCCAATATGTCTTAACAATGATCTGGTGAAAATACTGTTATCGCCATCCAGTCCGTCCCAGGCGATTTTTCCGGGGGACGTGGCATACGCTATATAGGTTCGGGGTGGTGCGGTCATTTCAGCAAACCCTTGAAACTCCTCACTAAGTCCGGGAATCGGATTATCCCTGCAGGCATCGACAATCACGATATTTTGGACATTTCCTGCTTCCGCCAGCTTTTCGAGTATGACATTCAGACTCACGGAAATATCCCTGAGCACCCTGCCTTTTTCCTGGAGGGAAACCAGGTTGTCCAGCGACTGGACTTCAAGTCCGATGGGAAGTAAAAGGTTTTCTCCGCTTACCTGTAAACCATGACCGGAATAATATACCAATCCTGTGCTATCCGCTGTCAGCCTTTTGCCAAAACGATCGATAAGGCGCAGCAAATCCAGACGGTTTAAATCCAGTCCCAAGTGAACTTCAAACCCCAGTCTCTCCAGGGTGTTTCTCATGGCGGCAGCATCATTAACAGGATTCAACAGCGGTGAATTTGCATAGGAGCTATTGCCGATGACCAGGGCAATCCGTCTGTTTTCGTTCAAGTCATCCGATTTTCGATTGTTTTCACCCAGTTCGAGCTTAATACGCTGATTGTATACACCTTCATGCTCTTCATTTAGGAATGGGGACCATGATTTCTTTGCCAGCAGCAGACATTCGTCGTCATTTGGAATGGTTCCCGGGGCATAGCAATCCAGTTGTTCTGCCCTGATACGCGCTCTGTTGTATCGGGAATATCGTTGGGAGTTGCCAAAACGATCTTCCCCAACCATATCCAGAATAGAGATGGCACGCCTTGCGTTTCCTTCCGGAGAGGCGATGTAAAGAGCAATTGCCTTGTTGTTTAACGCTTCAGTATCGGCGGGTTTCCTTCGCAATACCTCTTGCAAGAGTTCAAGAGCAGGTCGGGATTTTTGGGCAGTTATCAGAACAGAAGACAGGTTGATCTTTGCAGGCAGGTAATCCGGATCTTTGCTGATGGCAAGCCCCAGGTTTGTTTCAGCTTTTTTCAAATGCTGCTTGAACCGGTTTTGAACCCCTTTTGGGGCTCCTTTGTCTCCGGGAACAAGATTGATTGCCAGGGTATGTCTGTCGACTTTGGTGGACAGCATGAAGCGATACAGGTTTTTCGAATCATAAAGTGCCAGATCCTGCAAGGCCAGTTGATAATAGGCAAGCCCAATGTTGTTGTAGACTTCCCTGCCGGGAAAAAGGGCTGCAAATTGTTGAAAGTTTTCGATCGCTTTTTTATATTCGCGTTTTTCAAAGAACTTAACGCCGTTGGCAAACAAAGGTAGTTCGTTGATGAGCGGTTGAAGATTGTTTCTGAGGACGCTCATTCTTGTCACGGGTTCATCGTGACTTTCAAAGCTGAAGTTCGAGCGAACCGATTTGATATATTCCAGGAAGAAATTGGATTGGTCCATCAGAAACCTGGGTTGATATTCCGCCATTGTCATCAATATCAAACCGGAGTAATCCGCATTGGCTTCTATTTGTCTCAGGTTTTCCGAGGAAATGGGTCTGACATTGTTTTGAAATTGCAAAGAATAACCATGCTTCAGATAGGTATGATGTTTTTCGTTCAGATGAGCCATTTCATGAGCAAGAATGAAGGCAAGACGTGCCTTGCCTTTTTCCGAGATCTGATCCGACTCGTCAAAGCATACATCCAGCAGGTTCTCTACCAAAACTATGGTGCCGTCTGCCAGACTCATTGCCCAGTTCTCCCAGTTGGCAGCAGTTCTGGGAAGTATGATTAGCTTGTAATGGGATTGATTGTTGGATGAATTGGCCCTTTTTAATCGGTTAAATACGATATAGGCTTGCTCAACTTTTTCGCTGTGAGCCGGGGTCAATATGCCGTACTCTTCAATATAAAATGAACTACTGCCCCTGTTATTTGTAGCTGCCGGAAGGACAAGAGGAATGAGGCAAAATGCAACTAATAATAACGGATAGTAAGCAGTTCGCTGCTGTTTTAAATGAGACTGACCCATTCCGATTATTCCCAACTAGTCTAACTTACTAATTTGGAAGGAGTTTTAATTATGATATACAAGAGAGATAGGTTGCCGCCTAAGATAAAATTTGTTGTATATCTTGTAAGAGTTTGTATATGATTTCGTTGTTTCGTGCAACCGAATTTTTGTTTAGCAAACTCTCTATCTCTCTGAATCTGCGGGAGACACCGGGGGGTAATGACTCAAATTGAGGATGGTTGATGAGGGCTTGTAAATAATCCTTATCGAATAATTCCGATTTGTTAACCATGGAATAAGCCTTGCCGGATTCTACAAAAAGCCCAAGTTTGAAGAAGAAATCGACGGGGGAGTTCAAAAAATGGTTCTCTACCAGGTCCACCTGGGTTTGTATGTCTTGCGGATCTTGTTGGTTAAGTTTGTTGGTAAATTCGGATCGATCCAAAAGTGATACCAGTTTGACGGAATAGTGACGGCTCTTTTCATTGTCTCCTGCAATACGGCTGATTTCAAGCTGTCCCAGCAAACTACCGGTTTTAAAGGCCAGTTTTTGATCTGAGAGACCATGATTAAATCCAAGTGTTAACGGTTTGAATTCTTCAACCGGCAAAGAGCGACTGATTTCCGTAAAATCGTTGACGTTTTTTAAAGCATTGAATACTTCATCGGATCCCCATTCGGGCCCACCTTTAAACAAAACCGTAAACAAAAAGATGGCAGCAACTGGTGAAACCAAAGCTACGTTTTGCAGTTTGCCAAATCGTTTCATGATTACGGGAACCCTGCGTTTTGGCGGGTTGGTCAGAGGCTCGGATGGCGTGTAGATAATGTCAGATTCTCGAATACCGTCAGGTAGATCACGAACCAGCTTAACCGAATCAGCCACAATCAAATAACAGTCCTCGCATTGTCTTAAATGGCTGAAGACTATGCGCCTTCCTTCTTGGGAGAGGTGCCCTTCTATAAAAGCCGACAACATGCCTGGAGCAGGGCATGATTCAGGCTCGTTTGGTCCCGGGGGATTTCTTTTTACTTTTTTCATTCGACTTGGACGGCAATTAAATACGAAAATCGTAGAAATCAGATATGCTTACAGTTATGATTCGCTTTATTTTTCAGGACGACGGCTACGTTACTTTTTCTGTATTTTTTTTGAAATCAGGTAAAGACAGAACTCTGACACAGTTTCTTGGTCTTCCTTATCGACCCTGAGGGAGTCTACTTTTTGTTTCAGTTTTTTCATAAAAAATGAAATCCGTTTATTCACATGCTTCCAACTCTTTGATGAAACAGGAGTCTTTTTGCTGTTCTTTGTCAACGATTCTGAGTCATCGCTACCCAACATGCGTGCAATCTCTGAAATTCGCAGATTGTCGATCAAAAATAAGGTGATAATCGTCCAATCTTCATCTGAAAGACTGTCTAAAAGGTTATTAATAAAGGAGGTCAGTTGAGTTTCGAGTTCTTCATCCAGCAAACTTTCCAAGGGGTCTTGCCCGGTTTCATCCGGAATATTGGCAATTAAATCCAAACCTGGTTCTTCCTGGTCCTTTTGGGGACTCAAGAAAGTGGCAACGGGTCTGCGTGCCGGCATGCGCCCTTGAAATGCAAGGTCCCATTCCTCCAGCAGTTCCCGGGTTAGTCTCAATTCCGTTTTTTCCAGTATGTATGGAACATATCGGTTCTCAACTTCTGATAATGATTCAGTGAGAACGGCTTCAAATCCGTTTTTTGAATAGACGGTATTTTTTACCAAACTTTCCAGCTTCTTAACGGTTATATCCGGCAGTTCTTTTTGGAGGATTTTGAATTCCCCGGAAGCCAAACGATGCATCAAGACATGTTGCATTGATTCTAGCATCATTTCAGCGGCCTCGCTGAAAGAGAGTTTGTCGCGGTAGATCATGGTTTCCAGCTTCATCGCTGCATCCCCCAGCATTCTGGCAGCAGATGAATTCTCCCAACGACCCCAGTTCTTTTTAATAAAGTCGATGGCCAACCGGGTAACAACGATGGACAGGTATCCGGTCCATGAGGTTTTGTAATTTCCATGAAAGTCCCTTAACCTTTTTGCATCATTTTCCAACAGCTTTTCATAAACATAAGACCTGAAATCCTTAGCCTGTTCGCCATTGATGTTTTTCTTTCTACAGGTCGTCTGGATTACGGTGTCAATCTGATTGACATGCTGTTCAAGAAAACTTGTTACGTCCATGGAAATTAAAGTTTGTGGTAAAACTGATTTTGCCGAAAACAGGACGTTGTTCTTGCTGTTTCCGACAATCAGGTCTCCGTCAGGCAATATGTGCCATTCTAGACAAGTTAAAGGATCTTGTACGCCGCTATTAATATCGTTACTGATGAAAAAAAACAAGACTTTATCCACAATAACGAATGTAAAACTTTAAGTGTCCTTACTACAATCGTCAAGTAAGAGGATATTTTTCCTTTTTTTTCTTATCGTTATCCAACAATTACGATCGGCCTGATTTATGGAAAAGCCTGTTTGTTTTTTATTGTGGTAATAGGTACAGGACGGTGATATCATGGCAAGAAAACTCTGTTAACAAATTAAACAGGCTATGAGTCACCAAATCAACAAGTATTACAAGATATCGGAGTTTGGAGCCGATGCTCTCATGGCCTCAGACGCCTTGCTCAAATCCTATCCGCTTTCCAAAGTCTGTTTGGATATTCTTGGCAAACGGCTTCTTCAAGATCTGGAGTTTGGCTTCTTCGATCCCGACTTTCAAATAATCAGGCAAGGGGAACGGGGCAAAGATCTGTTTCTTCTTTGCAATCATATAGCTGACGTGGTTGTGTTTGATAAGGTAATTGTACAAATGGAGGCACCGGTTCTGTTTGGTGACAAGGCAATTATAGACAGACATGCCACACGCAATGCGACCATCAGGATCGCTGACGAAGGCCAGGCCTTGGTTTTAAAAATTCCGATGGGGTTGTTTTTACGTGATTTCAAGCTGGGCAAAATTGAAGACGACAGTTTTAAGCAGGAAAGGAAGATCTATTACAATCTGTTTCTTGAGATACAAAATCGCTTGTTTAAGTATAGTGAGGTGCAAAAACAACTTTGGGATGAAGTCAACAAACAGCTGAAGCTATTAAATATTCAATTGATCAGCAATTCTTTAAACAAAAAAGAGGAGAACACCTGGGAGCCCAAAGTGTGGCAGGTTGTGATTCAGTATCTAAAAGCTGTTCACGGTTTCCCCTGGCCAAATAACGTCTCGTATACAACCAAAACACTGGTCAATATCTTGACAACCATACTCGATAAGCGCTTTCCACGTAAAAATTATAGAGGCTCTGACCAGGCTTTTGCCTATCAAAAGCAAACGATCTGGCGGCGCTGGCTGGAAACCCTGAGTGAACTGCTGGTCAAAGTCTTGCCTAACAACCAACTGCCCATCAACCTTGGCGATGTGGAATTGTTTAATCCCGGAATATACCAGATGCGGATGCACACTCTGCTGGTCTCCATTCAGCGCAACTTCATGTTTAAAAAGGTACTTCCCCATGAGGAAAAGTACGAAGCAGACAAACTTAAAGCCCAAAATTTCTTCAGTAAAGACAAAGACAAAAATGAGTTCGATCTTAGCTCTTACTTAAAGACACTGAGTGAGATGTTTGTACTTAAAAATCCAAATCGGGTATTGGCGCAAGTAGCTCAGCAAACTGCTCAACTTTCTGCAGCCTGTGAGAATGAGTTCAACGAATCTGTCTCCAAAATGAAACACCTGCTTGAAAAGGTGAAAAAACTGTCAAAAACAAAACAGGAAGTGACAGATGAACAACTAGAGGCAAAAAAAGCCCTCGATCAACGCATTGCAATTATCAATCAAGGATTTAAATCATATAATAGCCGGATAGTGGGTCACACATACACATACGCCGGGGTTATACGATTTGCGGAAGGCAAGGTTCCGATGATTGGCGATATCATCAAGACCAGTGCATCAGAACCGTTAAAAAGGAACCTGACCAAGGCGTTCAGGCAAATCATATCACAAATGAATCTGGAGCCGGTCGGGTTCACGGAAAAGGGACTTCAGGAGCTGTTCTACCTTTGCCAGGGCAATTCCGAAGATATCATTCCGGAAACCCAATTGACGACCCATTATTGGATTCCTATCTCGGAAGGAATTAGCCTGCAAAAAGGTGACAAGGATTTCGGACCGGTAAAGCCGGGGACATTGATTGGCGGTAATGCTTGGCATCAGGCGATCGAGGAAGGTTCCGAGGAACAGAAGGATGAATGGATTCTGAAAATGCCCAAAAAGATCCCCGAGCAGCCGCTTGATGATCTGTGCCTGGTCATGGTCATTCCCAAGAAAAGGATTCCCTGGATTATTAATAGCGAGCCCATGCCGGATCAGTTTGAGTCGGAGTACCTTCCCTTGCTGCAATGGATGATCTTTAAAAACCTTGAAAGCATATCCATTATCTCTGAATTGCGGGACACATTTATCAAAAAATATTCGCAGGTAGTTGAAGTCGTTGTTGTTGAAAAAAAAGTCCGTGAATTTGAAAGCAATGAAAATCGCTTGCAACAAACCAAATACAGCAGAATCTTAAAACTGGTCTACGATATTCTTGGAATTGCCCTGGAAAAACAGGCGTCTATGAGTTCGGAGAAGCTTTCCCGACAGGTGTACAATGAAATTATAAAACAGACAAAAAGAGATTTTTCCAAACTGAATCCTGAAGAACAGGGCAACAAGGCTTACACTCTTTGGCGCTTCGTGCAGAGTGAAATAGTTTCCAAAGTGTTTGCAGATGAATTGGAAGAAAACATCAAACTACCTCCTCCCAAATCGGTTTTTCTTAGTATTAAATGTGAAATTGAGTCGCTGCTGGCTGAATTGCACATTGAAATACCTGAAGGTGCATACGAACTGACCAGAGAAAGCGGTGTCATTCATTTAGACAAATTGACTAAAACGGATAAAACTGCCTTAACCAATGAAGCACTCGACCTGGCACTACAAATCTCTAACATTGTTGAACAAAATCTCACAACCTTGGTGGATGAAGCCAATTCAAATTTGGCCAGACTTAAACAGATCAGTTCAATTCAAACAGAATTCAATGTAAATGATATCCAGTCCAGGTTTATATTGGATGCAATTGCCAAGCTTCGACATCTACTTCAGACAAAGATCTCCAGTGAAGGTAATGTGCCGGCTCAAGTCCCGGTATAACCAGATAAGATTCAGTATGCTATGGGAAATATGAACAAACAAAACAATCGCAAGGATAGCGGAATTCTTCTGACACCAGGATCATCGCGGCGTAATATGCTGTGGAAAAGATTGCGAAGTCGCAAACCATCGAAAAGATTGACCCGGGACCAGGTGAGCCGTTATTTGGAAACGTTCATGAAACAACATTATCAAAAGGTACGAAAAGAAGGTGCGTTGACCTTTGACAAAGTACAGAATTATTTGAACTACCTTGCGAAGATTGCCTCTGGTTCTTTGTGTAATACGTCCATGGATCAAAACAAGGTTGCGGGTTACTCGGAAAAAATCAAGCCTGTTATCGAAGACGTGGGGACTAAGGCGGCTATCACTGAAGAAGATGTCCAAAAGCACTCGAAAGAAATTCGCAACCAGGCCCAACTACATGTCGAGCAAATGTCTCCGACCGTGGGGGAACAGGAGATAAACATTTCCGAAAATGGGAAGGAACCGGACAAAAAAGCTTCTCAACTACCAGTATTAGACGATTCAAAATCAAATCGACCAGGTGTTTCCACGGAGAAAGATACAAAAGCAAGACCTGACGATCATTCGCAAGGTAATCCCCTGTTTCAGGAGGTTGTTCCCATTGGTTTTGAAGAAGGAGCTCCAAAGGTCAGTTTGGAAACTTTTTTTTCTTTCCCACTGGCAGCCAGGGAGACCGTGCCGGAATCTGACAAGCGGTTTGATATGCATTTGAAATATCTCGATCTGGCAGTCAAGCAATCCTGTTTGGAGAGTGAGGCACTTGAGGTTGCGAGAACGAAGGTAAAGGATTTGCCTGAGAAACGGTATTCAAAATACTTCGATATTTTCCCGGAAAATGAATACGATGATGCCCAATTAATGATCATCTTCAGTCAATGGCGAAATCAAACCTTGAACCGGTTTCTGATTGAAGATGAAGGTCAATCCTAAATGCTACTTCTTTTGCCCACGAAGATCTTCGGAAATTGATCCTCTCATCTTACTAAAACTGACGGGAAGGTTTTTGGGGAGGAAAATTTTAATTCTGCCTTTATAGTCACGAAAAAACCCTGTTTCATCAATTCTAATGGAGTAAGTCAACGTGTTGCCTTCAGTCTCGACTGAAGTATGAGCACTGACGTCAGACCACGGAAAGCCATTTGCAAACGCCAAATGGTCGATTCCAATTACCCTGTCCTGCCTTTCAAACAATACAATTCTCTCATCTTCAAGATTTGCATTGATATCTATCTGATTGATATGGTTGGGAATGGAACTGTAGCTTGTTTTGTGGAAGGTAAAAGGGAAATTAATCAAATATCCAACCAGGAACAATGCGGTGACAGATAGAGACAGTGTGGTGAATACTGCTTTGTTTTTTAACGTGGACTTTTTCAGAGATTGTGTTTCGGGGCCGGGTGGCCGGTTGATCAAAGGCTGCAGTTTAAAATAAACCACACAATTGGTGATTTGAGTAAGACCAAATGCCCAAAAATTATCAGATGCAAAATGTCCCCCTTGCGCAATTCTTCCAATGCTTAACAAGGTTCCCAATCCTATGCCGCCAAACCAAAACAACCAGGCAAGCTTTCTGCGATCCTGATAAAAGACGTAGAATAAAATAGTTAAAACAAAACCTGAAGCTGCATGGCCTGAAGGAAAACTTTTCGCAACATTACTTTTTTGCAAAACCGGTACAAATTTTTCTTCACCCTGGTACCTTTCTATAACATAGGGCCTAGGCCTTCCCATAAGTGGTTTCAGGGTGCCATTGACCAAGATTCCGGGACCAATGATGATAGCAATAACCACACACGTTGCCGACCATTTAAGTTTGTTATTTCTGGCTATGTAATGGGCATAAACGAGTGTCACCAGCCCCAGGTAAAGAGTGATGATGTTGGGACCCGTAAGATATTTGTAGACAGGTCCCCAGAAAGGATGATCAATGCCTACCCAACTGTCTTCGCTAAAGTACCAGAGATCACTGAACCAAAAGTCCAAATCCGTGGTTCGAAACAAAAGAGTGCCTGCGATCAACAACAGGCTATAGCAAAGTAAATGGAATTTAAGACTGAAAGCTTTCAAAGACAACCTTCTTACAGAATGGTAATCACATGCTAGATAGCGACAGGGTCGTTTTCGAACAGTCGCATGTAGTCGTCCATGGTTTCAGCCCTTCTGATACGTGTCAACTGTTTTCCGTCCACCAGGTATTCGGCGGGCCTCATTTTCAGGTTGTAGTTGGAACTCATGATATAGCTGTAGGCACCGGCATCGTATACAACCAATCCGGCTGATTCATGCGGTGTGGGAAGCTCCCTGTCTTTGCCCAGGAAGTCGCTTGATTCGCAGATAGGGCCGACAATATCGAAGGATTTGGCTTCCCCGGACACGGGTTCAATGAATCCTATATGGTGATAGGCATCGTAAAGGCTTGGCCTGATCAGCTCAGCCATACTCCCATCCACGACAATAAAATGTTTACTGCCATTGGATTTAACTCCTGTCACCCGGTTCACGAGAATGGCAGCGTCACCAACGATTGATCTGCCGGGTTCCAGTATCAGTACCATATCGCTTAACAAATCACCACGAATGGAATCAATCAGATCGCTCTGACTTGGAATATCAGCATTCCGTTCATAATCGATTCCCAGTCCGCCGCCCAGGTTAAGGTACTTGATTTCAAATCCCCGGCTGCGGATTTCATTAAAAACACCCATCATTACCTGCATGGCGTCCTGAAATATTTTTACCTTTTTAATGGTCGA
>JAKSDL010000354.1 GCA_022360105.1 Pseudomonadota bacterium | reverse complement strand
TAAATAGATTGTATTCATCCTAAAATCTCGGTGTACTGTTTGTGGAGGTGTTTCCTTATGAAAATTAATACAAAGAGTCTTGTTTTGATTACTGAAAGCTAATCAGAATTTTTCAAAGGTAGCTCGCAAAGTTGATAAAAATGGTGTAGTCGTTATACTTAAAAATAATGTCCCACGTTATCTTCTTGCTGAATTTAGCCAATTTCAGCAAGAAGAAATTGCAGAAGATGAAGATGCTTAAAAACATTGCTCAAAGAATTATATCCATTATTTTAGTATTGCACCTTGCCTTGTTAAAAGCCCTTGTATCTTATTGATATCCATATTATCATTCGCTATATTTTCTCTTGCGCAAATAGATGCTGCCGCTCCTGCGGCCTGTCCCAAAGCCATACAAACCGGCTGCACTCTTGTTGACCCCAATGCATTATAGCTTGCGGAAATACACCTTCCTGTAGCATATAGGTTTTTTATACTCTTTGGAACCAAACACCTGTAAGGTATGTCATAATGTGTTCCTTTAGGCAGTTTATACAATAAAGTATCCTCACTGTCAGGCTGGTGTATATCAATCATATAACATGATTGGACAACAACATCCTCAAACTGCTTTTGATTTTTTACATCATTTTCAGTTAAACTATATAGCCCTACTATCCTTCTTGTATCTCTCACACCTATCTCAGAAGCTGTGCACAACAAGTACGCATTTTCAAATCCGGGAATATATTTCGTCAAGAAATTTATCCCATCTTCTACTTGCTTTCTTCCTTCTATTTCTGCCTCTGATATATCCTCAACATGAAGTGGGTTTTTTCCCTGTACTCTTCCAAAATTAACACCTACCACTCCTTCCAGCCAGGGTATTGTAAATATGGAGGGTACATCTATGCGTGGAATTGAAAGCTCTCCGTTTTCTCTGGCTTTTTTAACCCATTGACAAAAACCTGTTGCATTCAAATAATTTCTACCTTCATCATCCTCCCAATAACCTCTGGATTGAAGTTCGCCTGCCTTTTTAAAATCAACTCCCCCCATCATATACATCAATGTCATGGGCTGTACCAATCCGTCATTTTCCCTGCCCTTCTTACACTTTACACCGGCATGGTAAGATACATCTGCATCTCCTGTTGCATCAATAAATACTTTACCTCCAATAGCAAAGCTTCCCTGTTTACCGGACACAATTACCGAATCAATTCTATTACTGTTCTTTACAACATCAGTCACCAATGAATGGAAAAACACTTTTACACCTGCCTCAGAAAACATGTCATCAAGCAAGCACTTGTATTTTTCAGTATTTACCGGCTGCCATCCCTTTCTTTTATTGAGTATTATTGCATCCCTTTCCTTTAGTCTATCTTCAATTTCTTTGTAAATTCCACCTATAATATATCTTACTTTATCATGAAAACCATATGCAAAGGTATTCACCAAATTAACGGTAGCTGCTCCTCCAAGAAAGCTTCCCTTCTCAATGATTGCTACATTGCTTCCATTTCTTGCAGCAGAAAGTGCCGCACCTATTCCTGCAGGTCCTCCTCCACAAACTACTACATCAAAGTTCATTTTTTTCTCATAGTGTCTTGAAAATTCAATAACCTGATTCACAAAAAACCTCCATATTCCAGATAATCTCTTACCTCTTTATATCCCGTACTAGACACTGCCAGTACCAATATGTATTCTTACTAATTCCAATACTTTTTCTTATAATTTAATTCTACTCTTATTTTATATAAAGCACTCTGCCTGATTAATAACCATTAAATTTCTTAACATCCGTATTTATTCAGT
>JAKSDL010000152.1 GCA_022360105.1 Pseudomonadota bacterium | reverse complement strand
TAACAAAGCCAGCCTTTTCAAGTTCTTTGATTAATTGTTTAATTTTTCTTGGCATAACTTAATAGTACCAAAGTGATATCATAAACTCAAACGGATTATATTACTCGTGGATCGGTGGCTAACGCCGGGTTTCAGTGGCCGTCCTGCAAGGTTTTTGTGTTAACGAAGGATTTGCCATGAATTTTGATATTTGACTTCATCGAAGGCTAGATGGCGGTCCACTGCAAACCCTTGTTGTGTGACTGCAATTGACATCCTGAGCAATATTTTGTATTTTTAATTGTACATTTATTAATACAAAAAAGAGGTTACTATGGCACGAATAAACCTGAATCAAGATATTAAGCCACTTTCTGAATTCAGAGCAAATGCAACTGCATGCATAAAGCAAGTGCATGACACCAAAAGACCAATTGTCATAACCCAACATGGTAAAAGTTCCGCTGTTCTTTTGGATGTCGACGAATATGAATCTTTAATTGAAAAGCTTGAGCTTTTGCAGGATGTTAGACTGGCTGAATCTCAAATATCAAATGATCAAGGAGTCTCGCATGGTCAAGTGAAAAAACAAATACTGGCTAAGCTCAAGCAATGAAAATTATCTGGTCTCCCCTTGCTCAACAAAAACTCACTGATATCTCTGACTATATTGCCCAAGATAAACCTGGAGCGGCCCTGAATTGGGTTGAATCAGTTTTGGATAAAGTGGAAAATCTCGCTTTATATCCGGACAGTGGACGAGAGGTACCTGAGCTAAAAAATGAGCAATACAAAGAACTTATCATCGGAAACTACCGCGTGATTTATAAAATCACTGACAATCAAATTCATATCCTAACAATTCGACATTTCAAACAGCTGCTTTCCCCAAACGATCTGCATTCCTAGGCACACAACGCCGGGTTTCAGTGGCTGCCCTGCAAGGGTTTGGTGTTCACGAAGGATTTGCCAGGAATTTGGATATGTGACTTCATCGAAAGTAGCATGGCGATCCACTGCAAACCCTTGTTAGCTGATATTTAAAAAGAAATCTTTTTTTATTGATACTTTTTGCCGCTTTTGTATACTTAATGTATGTAATTTGTCAATACAACAAGGAGGCTCAAATGGCTAGAACTGCAACAATCCAGGCTAGGATAGATCCTGAAGTTAAAAAGAATGCTCAGGCCATACTTAACAAACTTAACATAACAATGTCTGAAGCAATTTCCATTTATTTAACCCAAGTGACGTTACAAAAAGGAATCCCTTTTGATATTAAGATTCCAAACGAACTAACTGCTGAAACCCTCAGAAAATCTGATGAAGGCAAAGAATTACATTCTGTAAACTCCGTGACTGAATTAATGGAAGAGCTTGACAATTGAAAATCAGATACACGACACAATTCAAAAAAGACTATAAACGACTAAAAAAGCAAAACAAAAACATTGATAAATTGACTGCTGTTATTGCCGAGCTCCAGCAAAGCAAGAAACTTGATCCTCGATATCATGACCATCAACTTTCTGGAAATTGGAAAGGTCATCGTGATTGCCACATAGAGCCTGATTGGATTCTGATCTACCGAATATCAGATTCGGAACTTGTCTTGGAAAGGACAGGCTCTCACTCCGAACTATTTAAATAGTTACTTCCAGCAGGTTTCAGTGGCCGCCCTGCAAGGTTTTTGTGTTCGCGAAGGATTTGCCAGGAATTTGGATATTTGACCCCATCGAAGGCAGCATAGCGGCCCACTGCATACACTTGTTAGCAATACCTCATGTGTTCAACGTAAATATCTCTTTCGTGCCTTCGAACCAAACATGGACTGTTTCTTATACAACCCATCCTTTCATAGAATCCAATTGCATTAAGTGTTGAGTAAACTTCAATTGGTCTATTTTTTATTTGATTCAAACTAAATTCAAATAATTCACGACCACAACCTTGCTTATAAAACATTGGATTAATAAATAAACCAATGATTTCTGATTCATCAAAATGAACAAATCCGCAAGCATTTGAATTGTCTATTTTCACATAAACTTTTTGATCATTAATAACTTCTCCCATTGCTTCTTCAGTCCTACCCAGATGCCAAATATCGATGATTTCCTTTGGATAATGTTTTGAACAACCTTTTATTGTTGAATCTAGCATTATCCGGAAAAGGTCTTTTGCATCAAATATGTTGGCTTTTCTTATCATTTTTACTAATTGCTAACGCCGGGTTTCAGTGGCCGCCTGCAAGGTTTTAGTGTTAACAAAGGATTTGCCAGGAATTTGGATATGTGACTTCATCGAAGGCAGCATGGCCGTCCACTGCAAACCCTTGTTATAATTTCTTTTTTGCAATGACTCGAATTTCTACTAGTGCATTGTCTGCGATAAGCTCTGATACTCCAACAGCAGTCCAAGCTGGAAAAGGTTTCTTAATATATTGGTCTTTAACCTTTGAGAACGTATTAAAATGTTTTTTAAGATCAATATGGTATGTTGTCATTTCCAAAATGTCATCAAATGACAAATCTGCTGCATGAAGATAGACCTTTAATTTGAAGAAAACATCATGGAATTGTTCTTCAGCATTTGTACTGATCTCCTTATCTTTTCTTGAGGCAGTGACACCTGAGAAAAATACCAATCCATTGCTTTCCACACCTGGTGAAAAATGCCATTTGTCATAATAATGTGCAAACTCAGTAGGTATTATTGGATTTTTCATAGTGTTCTCAAAGAATTGTAACACCGGGTTTCAGTGGCCGCTTTGCAAGGTTTTTGTGTTTAATAAGGATTTACCAGGAATTTGGATATTTGACCCCATCGAAGGCCAGCTGGCGGTCCACTGCAAACCCTTGTTAGAAATAACTGACTTAAATAGCTTGTCATATTTCTTGGAAATCAAAAGCTTATTTTAATTAACTTCTCACTTCTTTTTATCAAAACGAATGAAATAGTAGATAAAAGTGAAGAGAAGAAACGAAATTAACGACAAATAAAAATATGCCAAGCAAATGAATTGAAATAAATTGCCGACCACCGAATCAACTCCTCCAGACGGTCCTAAGAAGTACTTTATTTCTTTTAATATGGTTAGGAAGGCCATATACAGACTTGCTAACCATATTAGTAAAAAACCTTTAATTAAAAGTTTGTCCTTTGAGTTTTGGCTCAAGTACATGTAACACGAACTTGATAAAATAATTGGATATCCAAAAATTAACAATAATTGCCATACTTCGCCCTCTCCAAACAAAAAAGTAGCTGCTAAGCCCATTGAAGTTGTCATTAAAAGCAGTACCAGTTTATTTAGCTTAATCTTCATGTCACGTTTTTGATTTCTTTTTTATTTCTAACGCCGGGTTTCAGTGGCCGCCCTGCAAGGTTTTTGTGTTCACAAAGGTTTTGCCAGGAATTTGGATATTTGACCTCATCGAAGGCTAGATGGCGGTCCACTGCAAACCCTTGTTAGCTTTCGACTAATGCAAAGCTGGTCCAACGGAAGACAAGTTTTGTATTTTCGTTTAAACCAAAAACTGATTTGAATACTTCCTGTACAACCTTTGAAGTATCTGAATTAGTTTGTTTAATATAGCTGTCGAGAAATATTGTATCTCCAGAACCCTTGTTTTCAACTACTACTAGATTCTGATCCTTAAGTGCCTGCCTGACTCTTGATTCAAGAGATTTTTGCTTATCTGTGACTAATGGAAAATCAATCTCTAATTCGTTTTGGTAATTTTTAAATTGAAAAAAATCCTCAGGATTTCCGATTTCAATGATTAGGAAATCATCCTCTGTTCCATTTTTCAGAAGGGATGCAATATATCTTGGGATATCGTTTTTTGTT
>JAKSDL010000526.1 GCA_022360105.1 Pseudomonadota bacterium | reverse complement strand
TTGCTTTGCCTCCGCTTTTAATCAAATATCGGTATATTTTTTCAAGCTTTGTCTGAAGGTTTGACTTTCGAGTAATCGACTGCTTGCCTTTGTTATCCGAATTAAATGCTCCTTTTTGATTTTTCCACAATTCACCTAAGGCATGTGCAAACACTAAATTAGCAAGCTGAACAGACATTCTCAAAAACGTTGAAAATCCAATAACTATCCATAACATCCAAACTGGTGTAGATGGTTTATCTTTCAGTTCACTTATTAGCTGGTTTGACACTTGGCGCTGGTGCTTGATTGCAAGCGCAGTATTGGTTTTTTGTCCTTGAAGCAGGGCAAGGTGAACTTCAGACTGCTCATTTATCTTGTCCAATTGAATAACTAGTTTTTCTTGAGCTTTTGCTTTTGCAAGCTCAGTCATAATCGGAGACGCAACTTTAAGTGAAGCCCCGCCAACAACAACCAGGAAAAGTGGAATCATTGCAATCTTGATACAAAAGTTTAGTTTCTTATGTTTGTCCAGGTGCATCACCGCCGCAATTGCAAGAAATCCCTCAACCAGAAGTGCAGCCCAGTACCCCTGATAATCATTATCATAAAATCTTGAATAGTATTCCCCTGATTCAACAATCATAAAAAGGGAAGCTGAGATAACAGCAACAAGCAAAAGAAATGGCAAACCTTTTTCCATCGTCTTTCTCCTCAATTTTATATTTTTACTTGCTGCCTTCCAAACCTTGATATTACTGAACTCAGGGTTTTGAAAAAGCGTTCCAAACGAGTTCCAAAACGTTCCGGGCAATATCAAAAATCAGAAAACAACAGAAAATATCAGAAAACAAAAAATTAAGAGAAGACCTTAAACTCCCTCGGTTAAAGGCTTGTGGAATCTAACTGTGAAGTGATTTTATGAGGAATGCTACCTCGGAGAATGGTGGAGGTGGCGGGAATCGAACCCGCGTCCCAAAGATAGGATCAATAGGCTTCTACAAGTTTAGTCAGGTTTTTGATGTCTCGCCGGAACTGTCTTGGTTACTGACAACCTCAAGCCCGGCTACCCAATTAAATTTCTCTACCTAGTAAATGGGGTACCAGGGAGATGAGCCTGATAAAATGACGTGATTTCCCGGGTATCAGGCATCGCGGGCATCACGCTCAAACTAAGCTGCGATTGCAGCAGAGTTCAGAGAATAGTCGCTATTGTTAGCAATTAAAATATTTTGTCGATTTTTATAGTGGCCCTTCGACAAACCACTACTTGCTTACACTATTAATACCTCATCCAGGTCGAAAGCCTGTACACCCCCACAAATGTAGTGACCGGATTCCGGATCTGAGGCCGGAATGACAGGTTGGATCTATTGGTATTTGATTGCGCGATCGATTTCCCGTTTAGCATCTTTATCTTTTAATGCCGCCCGTTTATCATGGAGTTTTTTCCCCTTAACCAACGCAACTTCTACTTTGACCTTATCATTCTTGAAATACAAACTCAACGGGATAAGTGTCAATCCTTTCTCTTTTACTTTTGAAAGCAAGCGGTTGATTTCCCTTTTATGCATCAATAGCTTACGCGCTCTTTTCGTTTTATGATTGTGGATGTTGCCAAAGGTATAAGGGCTAATCTCCATTTCGTGCAGATCCATCTGCAACTTATCATCAATATTACAATAAGCTTCTGTTATTTTTACCTTACCCAGTCTGACACTTTTAACTTCGGTTCCCACCAGGGCAATTCCGGCTTCGAACTTCTCCAAAATCTCATACTCATGCCAGGCTTTGCGGTTTCTAACAATAGATTTAGTCATTTTAGATTGTAAATTTTATATTTCTGTACTGAGAAAGCTACGCTTTCAATAAGATGTTTCTATATTTTGATAGCAAAGCAAAGGGTAGTTAAAAAATTAGTTTCCAGTATTAAAACGAATAGTCATTTTCAACCCTATAAATAGGTCCTTTGGGCATCAGGACGCTTGAAAATAGTTGAAAACCTTCCACGTCGATTGGTTTTGATTTGTACAGGTTATTCTGAACCAGGAAATCGCCTATTCTGCCGAGCTTTTCCGACTTTACCCTGCCCAGGGTAATGTGCGGTGTGTACCTGCGTTTGTCTCCTTTTAACCCAAGTTTGTTTAGTTGGGTTTCCACTTTTTTTTGCAGTCGGATTAGCTCTTCGTTTTTATCAACGCCGGTCCAGATCACTCTGGGGGATTTCTCATTCGGAAATGTTCCAAGTCCGGATAGTGTCAAGGTAAATGGGTTCACTTTTATTTTCGACAAAGCATCGGATATATCCTGAAAATCCTCCTGGGTTACCTCCCCGATGAATCTAAGTGAGAGATGAAAATTATCCGTTTCCACCCATTTTACTCCTTTTATTCCAAAAGAGCAGAGCAAGGTCAGTTCATTTTTTAACCAATCTGGTAGATTGATTGCAACAAATAGGCGTATCATTGAAGTTTGAGCGATTAAATTGTATTTCAAATCCCATGATTCATGACCGTTAGTCCTCTCAATCTCCTACAAAATTGAATTTGCAGAGAAAAGAAGTTAACGTTCTATCCTATCTGCTAGCATAGCCAGCGAATTTGGGGAATACAAAGGTTTCTAAAACAACTAGTCATATCTTCATACAAACAAAATTATGTTCAACAACAATAAAAAGAAAAGCACGGCTGATTTTTCAAATACGAAAACTTATAAGAATCAGGATTTTTTAAACAGCCCGGAAGCAAGACAAATCAGAATACTCTGCGAACTAACTGCTCCAAAACAGCGATATGAGGAGCAGGAGATTGAACATACGATTGTATTTTTCGGTTCGGCCAGATCAGTATCCATGGAGACTGCCCAAGAAAACCTGATAAAACTGGAGAAGAAAGCCAGACAATCAGAAGTTGATCTTCAAGCACTGCAAAATGAACTGCAACAGGCAAAAATGCAGGTGAAACTCTCAAAATACTATGAGGATTCCGTGGCGCTGGCTAAGAAATTAACGGAATGGTCTTTGGGAATGAAGAATAAAAAGGATCGATTCTATATCTGCTCCGGTGGAGGTCCCGGTATGATGGAAGCGTCCAACAAGGGTGCCGCTGAGGCGAATGGCGAGTCGATTGGCATGAATATCAGTTTGCCTTTTGAACAGGCGCCAAATTCTTATCAAACAGACAAGATTTCTTTCATTTTTCACTACTTCTTTATTCGCAAATTCTGGTTCGCCTATCTGGCGAAAGCTCTAGTTGTTTTCCCGGGTGGTTTTGGAACCATGGATGAGTTGTTTGAGATGCTCACCCTCATTCAGACAGAAAAGATTCAAAAAAAGGTACCTATTGTTTTGTTTGGCTCGGAATTCTGGAATAACTTTGTCAACTTCGATCACTTGGTTAACTGGGGGGTGATCAAAGAATCTGATCTTGATCTGTTTCAATTATTCGACAGCGTAAACGACGCGTTCGAATATCTCAAAGAAGTATTGACGAAAGAGTATATAGATAATTAGGAATGATAGGTAGAACGCACCTTTTGAATTCATAAGATTTTAAAATTTGACAGACCTTTCTATCTGGACATTGTTATGGGTATATCCAAACAAATTGAAGCCGCGGTGAAGAGTTCCTCCATGATTCGGAAAATGTTTGAAGAAGGAACCAGGCGCATAAAACTATATGGTGCTGAAAATGTTTTCGATTTCAGTATTGGAAATCCTGTGTTCGAACCACCCGAAGAAGTAAAAAAGGCTTTATTGGAGCTGATCCAAAGCGATATCAGGGGAACTCACCGGTATATGCCTAATCCCGGTTTCCCTGAGACAAGAGATTTTATCGCCAGAATGATCACCGATGAAACCGGGGAAGAGTTCACGACCAGCGATGTTATTATGACTGTTGGAGCCGGTGGTGCGCTCAATGTGATTTTCCGCACATTGCTGAATCAGGGTGACGAAGTGGTAGTATTAAAGCCCTATTTTGTCGAGTATGATTTTTACGTGGCCAATCACAATGGAACTATCAAGCGGGTTGCAACAGATGATTCATTCAGAATCGATTTTAACGAGCTTGCCAAGGCGATTACGCCCGAAGTAAAAGTTGTTCTGATCAACACCCCGAACAATCCGACCGGAGTTGTTTATTCCAAAAAGGAGCTCGACACGCTCGGACAGCTTCTGGCTGAAAAATCAAATGAATACGGCAATCCAATCAGTTTGATTTCAGATGAGCCATATAAGAATATTTCTTATGATACCGACGTCCCCTCTATTTTTAACTCTTATGATAACAGCATCGTAGTTACCTCCTACAGCAAAGACCTTGCAATCCCCGGTGAACGCATTGGTTACATCGCCATAAGCCCAAGACATCAAGACCGAAATATGATCCAGGAGGGAGCAGTAATTGCATTAAGAATACTAGGTTTTGTCAATGCTCCCGCGATCTGGCAGCGAGTTGTCCCCATGGTGGGAAAAGCCAGGGTCGATTTGCAACCTTATCGTGACAACAGGGATATCCTTCACGAGCATTTGACGAATTGCGGATTTGATTGTGTTAAGCCGGACGGAGGATTTTATCTCTTTCCTAAAAGCCCGATAGAAGATGACAGAGAGTTTATAAAATCCGCTCAAGAGCTTAACTTATTGATGGTTCCCGGATCAGCTTTCGGAACAGCGGGATATTTTAGAATTTCCTATTGTTTTGATACCGACATGATTCGAAGGTCTTTACCCTTATTTAGGAAGCTCGCAGAGCAATACCAGTTAGTATGACAAACGCACATTCCCTTTCAGGACCTTTAAATCCATATACAAAAGCCATGTTGAACTGCCTTGAGCAGTTCAACGGGGAGGAAATGCCCCGGCTGGATGAATCCAACAGCCAGTTTTTGGCAAACATGATCCAAGGGCGCTTTCTCCAGTATCTGGCAGGAAGGATTTGTAATAACTACAAAATTACTGACAAAGACCTGGAAAAGAAATTGACCATGTCGCTGATGAGGATTTTAAGCGACAAGTTTTTTGCAGTGTTCAGGGAGAAAGTTAAAGAAAACCCTGAAATCGTTTATATTCTGGCAAAAAAGATCACGGCAAACGAGCTTTGTTGCTCGGAAGACTCTGCCAGGATTGACGCCCTGTTCCGGGGAATAAGCAGGCGATTCTTCAAATACCAAAATTTGCAGGTTATCATGCAATGGATTGACACCAATCCTGAAATTGAACGTATCGTTTTTATCTCCCGCATTCAGAAAAAAATCAAAGACTCTTCCCTGCTAAAAGCCCTCATGTATATTGTTCAAAATGATAAAGACGGGATTACTCCATCTGTGTTTAACAGATATCTTAACAAAAACAAATTGGGACGTTTGGAGAGTCTTGTCAAATCAGGGGATTGGAAACTTGAAGCTATGTATGTCCAACAGCTCAATGCAAAAATGATCAACTGGCGCAATTACATGAGCTCTCTTTAATCCTAATTAAGTTTTATTTTTCTCGATTTCATTCCCATCCCGCCAATGACCTTCTGTAGATCCTGATCCAGCTTTTCAATTTCCGCTTTTGATTTTTTCCCCACTCGAACTCGATAGATGGTTTGTCCCTCAATATTTACCTGTGCCAGGTAAGAATCGAATTTTTGACGTCGCAACATACGAACAATTCTATCGGCTTTGTTTTTGTCTTTGGT
>JAKSDL010000901.1 GCA_022360105.1 Pseudomonadota bacterium | reverse complement strand
AGGAAAACATCATTTTAGTGATATCGTGAGTGACTATTTCCTGCACTACGCATTTAATTACTTTATCATGCGTTTTTTGTTCGGAAAGCCTAACTGATTCACGAAAGAATGTTAACAGGTATAATCAACAAATCGCATTTTTGAGATTAAAGGATGTGTAAAAGACGAGCTGCAGGAATTGAAAGGCTGAAAAGGATGACTCTCAGCCATACGCTTCGCAGCAGTTTTCAACGGTGGGATTAGAGTTTGTATAGTGAACGCATACGCAAGGTTTACCTTTTGAGGTGCCAAATGTTCGATCTTAAATTTGATCTAATGCTTAACCTTTCATCTAAATATTTGGAGGAATTTAACTGACTCTGGAAAGCAATAGACGTAATTAGTTTACAAATGTTTTCAGAATTGTTTTCGCTCAAAGTCTTTCTCGAAATGACATTCGCAGCTTCACAGATTCTAAAGGTTCTTTTCCCTTATATGGAAAATCTAATCGTAGAGTAATTATTTAAGAAGACTTTTTTATCTCCTCTTTTTGTTTTTTAGGAAGAGTAAAACTAAACACGGCTCCTCCTTTGGAGTTGTTTTCAGCCCAGATAAGTCCGTTGTGATGAGTGATAATCTCTTTGCATATTGATAATCCCAGGCCAGTTCCTCCTGCACCTGTGACCGTTTTACTGCTTTGAATAAACATATCAAAGATGTTTTCCAATTCATCCTCTGGTATCCCAACGCCTGCATCGGAAATAGAATATTTCAAGCTGTCGCCTAAATCATTGAAAGTTACTTCTATTTTTCCATTTTTCTTAGAGAATTTGATGGCATTAGATAACAAATTGCGAACGACTTGTCCTATTTTATCCGGATCTACCGTTAAAACATCATCACGCCCATTTTTTTTGATAACAACGTCAAGGTTTTTGTCTTCGATTAGAGTTTTAAGTTCCTGATGAACGGAAACAATGATGTTGTAAAGGGAGTATTCTCGGAATTCATAATTCATTTTGCCTGCGTTCATTTTTGATAGATCAAGCAAATCGTCAATTAATTTTAGCAGTCGATTGCCAGCTTGAAGGATTTCATCCAGGTAAGAAGTCAGCCTCTCTCTGGTCATCGATTTGACTTTATCTCTTCCGAGTTTGGCGTAACCAAGTATGGCATGCATGGGGGTTCTTAGTTCATGGCTCATGTTTGCTAAAAATTCAGATTTGGCTTGGTTGGCCTCATCGGCTTTCTCTCGGGCAATTTGCAATTGTGCGTTTTGCTCTTTCAGTTCCGTTGTTCTCTGGGTCACTTTGTCTTCCAATGTACGACTATATACATCCAGCTTTCTATACAGATTCGCATTTTCCAGGGAAATCGCGATTTGGGAAGAAAGCATCTGCAGTAATTCCACTCTTTCCGGTGTAAAGGCATGAGAGGTGTGATTGTTCTCCAGGTATAAGATGCCGGTTAATTCATCTTGATATTTTATTGGGAAACAAAGGATTGATTTTGGTTGGTGCTTTTGAATGTATGGATCCCTTGAGAAGTGATTATCTTTGGAGGCATCATCTAAAACAATTGATTCACTTGTGGTGATAACGTAATTGATAAGAATGATTGGCAGCAAAGTGTCGTTTTTATCGGATATGTTTTCAATAGGAATGGATTTCAATACTTCTATGGTATCACTATCCATAGATGCCGATGCTTCAATGTACCATGTATTTTCCTTTTCCAACAGCAAATGACTTTTTTCCGCACCGGCATTTTCCATCATAATTTTCACTAGCCTTCTTAATAGATCTTCTAACAGGATACTTCCAGAAATTGCATGAGATGCCTTAAATACGGTAGCTAGATCGAAATCGCTTAATAGGGGATTTGTAGAACTTGAAATGGTGGATGTAATGATATCGTCTTTTTTAATTGTCCCAGTGTTTAAGGTTGATAATTGAATGTGCGGAAATTCAAGCTTCAGTAGATTATATTTGGCGGTGGCGCCCCATCGATCATATAGATACATCGCCTCTCTTATATGATATTCAGCACTGATGGCCTCCTCTTCAGCTTGATAAAATCTTCCAGCAAGCTCGTTGGCAAGTGCTTCTTCTTGGATGTATCCGCTCTTTTTGGCGCCTTCAATTCCTTTGAAATAGTGCCCTATTGCTTTAGATTTATGAAACAATCGGGCAAGTTCTGCCTCGATAATATGGTAACGGTGCTGGTGATTTTCAGGAGAAAAGGTCGCCCAGTTTTTCAATTTGACCTGATTTTTATAGATCTTCTTGATAATTTTTTTTCTGGTTAAAACACTAGCGTTTTCTAAATTGGCTATCCTTACCAAGGAATCATAAAAACAGAGTATGGGAAGCAATGCCAATCCTGTTGCAACTTTTTTGTGCTTATAAATAGCCTTGAGACTGGAAAGGGCTGGTTCAAACCTTCTCAAAGTATAATTTAGGAAAATTCTGTTTATCAGTATCAGAAAAATAGTAGTCTGATCATCATGTCCTTCTTGAACAAGCGCAGGAACACCATCAAGATCTTTAAAAGCTGTTCCTTGTAAATCGCTATCAATTTCCAGATTCTTCAGGTTTAATACTGTTTGTTGCCAGATTGTTGTGTAGATAAGATCAGAATTGTTTTTAGTTCTCTTTAGGATTCGCAAAGAATCATCTATTTCACCTTCAAGCAATCCCAATTGTTTTCCGGTCAAAAACAGGTACTGGCAATACATGTGAAGAGCATGCCCGGCCCATTCAATATTTCCTGCATCCATTGCAATTTTGAATGCCTGAACATAAGGTTCAATAGAATCTTTGCAATGGCTTTTCCAATGCCTAACAAAAAGTTCATAAACTACTAAATTAATCGATTTTGATTTTTGGGATTCAAAGCGTTCGGCAAGTGATAATCCGATATTCCCAATTCTTACGGCATCATCAATTCTACCGATGAAACTCAATACAATTCCATAACCAAAAAAACCAGTCGCAGAATCCGGGGCAATTCCGTACTTCAGTGTGATTAGCAGATGGTTAATTGCTAAAGGTAAAACCAGGTCTGGTGTATCTTCAAAAGCAGCTGCTGAAACCAGGCTAAGTATTTTAACGACACCTAACTTTTCCTGATCTGTCATAACAGGTAGATTGCCAACATAGGATGCGTCGATCTTTTTGATTACAGAATTTACCTTTAATAGTTTTGGCAATGAGCGCACTAAAACCATTCGGGTTGGCAATTTCACCGACAGACCACCCAATAAATCGACAGCAACTAAAACAGCTCGTTTTCTTTTATTTTGCGCGAGTAAGGCGTTTATTTTAGATTCACCGATTTTAAATTTGTCTTCAGTTGTTTTGGCATTATTCATTGCGATGTCAGATAAACGTTCAAGTTCTCTGATCTCCCTATTTAAATAGGCCGCATTAATTGCTTCAATATAAAATTGCAGTGTTAGCTCATACTGGTGCTCCCAGCTTGATTCGTCCAGAAGATCTATCCCATTGGAAAGAAAATCAAATGCTGACTTGTAAGCAGCGGTTTGGTTGGCTTTTTTCCCTGCCAAAAGATAGAGCCGAGCCAGTTTCAGTCTATCTTCTCTTTGAGAGTATAGATCTCTTCCGAATTCCAGGTGATTTACAATGTCGAAAATATT
>JAKSDL010000163.1 GCA_022360105.1 Pseudomonadota bacterium | reverse complement strand
GGTCATTATAACCATTTTACTTGTGGTAGGCTTGATTTACATTATTTTACATATCTCAATTGATGTCTATAGGAAAATAGAACCTGCCATTATACCATTTGCTCTTTGCTGTATTTCTTTGGCCTTACAAGGTTCTCTTAAAAGTGAGCGAATACTCTATATTCTTTTTCCGGACCTTTCTATGACATTGACATTCAAACTGAGGTATGTGGCGTTATGTTCAATACTCATATTCTTGGTATTAATGGTAAATAAGTTCCAAAAGGTGATTCCGGATAAGTTGTATAAAATGATCGTCTTTATTTTTGGGACATATGTTCTAGTCATTATTCTCTTTCCTGTAAGTATATTTTTAGCATTTACCAGAGCGCTCATTGTCTCTTCCTTTATTGTGCTAAGTGGCGTATCTTTTAGAACTTTGTATGTTTATCTCAAAATAAAAAAAAGAGGAAATAGCCAAAAAGGCGACAGTATTTTTGTTGTAGTCATGTTTTCCAGCGTTGTATATCATATGGCTCATGCACTTTATGCCTCTGGAATTCATAAGGATGCGACTATCGGTTTTTTATGCATGGCCTTTTATTGTCTGAGTCTTGTATATTTATTATCTATCCGCTACTCTGAAGCTTACAAAAAAAATGAAGAAATGTCTGCAAAATTGGTTGAAGCCTTTTACAGCCTAGACAAAACAACCCAAAAAGCACAAAGAAGTGAAATAGCCTTTTTACAGGCTCAAATAAAGCCCCATTTTCTATTTAATGCAATGAGTAGTATTATTAGCCTTTGTTATACGGATGGGCACAGAGCGGGAAGAATTCTTACAGAATTATCAAAGTACCTGAAAGACTCTTTTAACATTGATTATAGATCCGACTATATTACAATTGAAAGTGAATTGAAGCTTGTAGAATCCTTTGTTACAATTGAAACAGAAAGATTTGGTGACAGGATAAAAATGGAATATGATATAGAACCTGATGTTCTTACGTTTAAAATTATTCCCCTTGTTATAGAACCACTGGTTGAAAATGCCATTAGACATGGTATTTTGAAAAATAAAAGGGTTGGCAGGGCAAAGCTTACCATAAAAAAAGCAGATGAAGGTATTTTTATATGTGTTGAAGATAATGGAAAAGGCATAGAGGATTGGCAGATAGAAAAGATAACCCGGTGTGATAGAGTTGAAAGCAATATACTTAACGGCAATGGCGTAAGCCTTATTAATATCAATCATAGGTTGAAAGAGTTTTATAATGAGAGTTTAAACTTTGAGACGAATGAAGAAGGTACAAAAGTATTTTTTACAGTTCCCATCAAAG
>JAKSDL010000448.1 GCA_022360105.1 Pseudomonadota bacterium | reverse complement strand
TTAGGTCTCCTGTTTTCAGCAACTTACACAGTGGGATTTGCAGGAAACTTTTTTACAGCTACGACTGGAAAAGTGATCAGCAAGCCGGATCAAACAATATTAATCCTGAATGTTTTTTATAATCCCACCCTGGTAGCAGCCTTTGTAATGGGAGGAGCTTTGGCTGCGGGACTGTCGACCATTGGTGGTAATTTAATGGCAATTGCCGGGCTGGTGGGTAATGATCTTTTGGGAATCATTGCCCCAAAAATGGAACAACAGAAAAAGATCCGGTGGGGCTATGTGGCACTGGCTATGGGTGGTATTGCTGCCATCTTATTGGCGTTCCAACCTCCAAAATTTCTGGTGACGAGTATACTCTGGGCATTCGGACTGCTGGCAACAACGGCAACTCCATGCATACTACTGGGCGTGTGGTGGAAAGAAGCGAACAAACTCTCACTCATGGTATCATCGATATTTTGTGGGGTTTTATATATCATTATTTCACCTCATGTTTTACCCGATATTGTTGTGGGAAGCGGTCTGGTGGCCAAACTGGGAATGTCCGGTGGTATGGTGACAATCCCGCTTTCTTTTGCCATGTTTATTCTGTTATCTATCATTTTTAACAGAATTCCTGCCTTGTCGACTTTTGCACCAACCCTGGAAGACAAAAAAATCATAGATCGCATACACGGATGGGGCGATGAGTATGAGGAAAGTCGTTACAACGGCATATTGTGGCCCTTAGTGGCAGTTGTGGTTTCCCTCGCAATTTTCTATTGGGGGCTGCAACCCTGGAGTTGATCCACTTTCGGATCGATTACGTGATTACGAGAGAAGTGTAGGGTGGGTAACTTGTTACCCACCTTTTTATACTGATACTTACCCATCCTGCAAATCCCAAGACAAAGTTGATGGGCGTCGATTAGCCCGTCCTACGAAAGTATGGACAAATTGGTATCTCGTCGCTATTGATAAAACACTAAATGGTTAAGTTATTATGCATGCAATATCCAGAGGAGTGTCCGTGAGCTATTTATCGCATATGTCCCGTTTAATCGCATTGGACGCATCGGTGTATCACGAGCTGATGAAGAAGAACCTGTCCTTAAGATATTGCGTGCTGAATGTTTTCGTTACCGGCCTGATCTATGGGATTTCTTCAGCCTGGATAACGAAATCGATGAATTTTGCGGCAACAAGCGGCGATGCTGTTGTATTTAATCCATTGGCAGTTATATTGGTGGGAGTATCGCTGGCATTTCTAATACACGGCGGCACTGCGTTATTCATCTGGGTGTTTTGTAAAGGAATTGGTGGATGCGCGCAATTCATGCTGCCTTATTTAAACCTGGGTATAGCGAGTGTTGTCTTGTGGCCTTTGCTACCCGTTGTGGCACTGTTTCAAGTAGGGCTCCGATACTGGGTGCTGGATATCTATCTAGTGATTTTTTCCATTTTCAGCATGATCGCGTTTTATGTTGCCGTCAAATGTGTTTCCGGGCTATCAACGACTAAAATGGTGATTGCTTTTGCCGGAACGATCGTTTATATCTCCTGTTTTCTTTACCTTTGGAGTTAAGTGAAGGGTTAAGATATAAGGCTGAAGTCCGAAGGGGGGGAATATTAGGTATTTTGTTTCAAGGAACAGAGATAAAATACTTGACGGATTTATTTTAACTATGAACCTTCAGTCTTCAGTCTTCAGTCTTCAGTCTTCAGTCTTCAGTCTTCAGTCTTCAGTCTTCAGTCTTCAG
>JAKSDL010000455.1 GCA_022360105.1 Pseudomonadota bacterium | reverse complement strand
TGGTGGAACGGTATTCGGGCGAGTCCGTGCCCCGTCCCGCAACCTGGGTGGGCTACCGGGTCGTACCTGAGCGTATCGAATTCTGGCAGGGCAGGGAAAGCCGCCTGCATGACCGGTTGTTGTACACCCGGGAAGAGGGCGCCTGGAAGATTGTCAGGCTGGCGCCCTGAGGATTGATTAGCCAGGTCTGGCCCCTGAGGCGAGAATTGTTCAATTTGTTTATAAGAAACGCCTGGGTCAGGTGCAGATCATGGTCATCAAAAAGAGGTCAAAATTCTTAATTTTAGCCATCCTCTCGTCATCCTTCGTACTGGCGGCCATCTTTCTGGCCTATTGCTCGTATCGTTACAGCAAGGTAATGGAAGTTGATATTTCTGTTGGTATTAACGAAGGGATGTATGAAACCATTGGTGGTACGCAACAATGGATTCAGATTAGAGGTAAAGACAGGAATAACCCCGTCATTTTGTGGCTGAACGGTGGGCCGGGATATTCCACCATTCCGCAAACGTTTTTCCACGTACCCCTGGAAAAGGATTTTACCGTGGTGATGTGGGACCAGCGTGGAGAGGGCAAATCCTACGCTTATACCGGTCCATCAATTGCCTCGACAATGACTATAGAGCGGATGGCTGCTGATGGGGTGGAAGTTGCCGGGTTTCTAAAACAACATCTTGGTGTTGAAAGGATAGTGATTATGGGACATTCCTGGGGTTCAATCTTGGGGGTACGCATGGCACAGATGCGGCCGGACCTGTTTTCAGCCTATATCGGCACCGGGCAGGTCGTCAGTCTCAGGAAAGCGATGGAACTGGAATATCCATCGATCCTCGATATGGCCCGGAACAGTGAGAATGAGCAAGCGGTTAAGGAATTAGAGGCTGCGGGACCACCGCCTTACAGCAGAGTTAATGACTATATCATCCCTATTCGATGGGCGAATGCCTTCGATGCCGTAGCACCGTCGGAACCCGGTCGTCGTAACACACTCGCTACCATCTGGGCCTTTTTCAGATTGTTTGTTTTGACTGATAAATCAGTCCGGGAGGGAATTGCGTTTTCGCAAAAACTAATGCTGGAACCGATGCTTGATGAGGTTGTTCCTGAACATGGAACGGACTTTGAAATTCCGGTTTATTTTATCCAGGGCAGTGAGGACAAGGTGACTCCGACTTCAATGGTTCGACAGTATTACGACTCTATCTCTGCTCCTGAAAAGAAAATGATTGTTCTGGAAAATGCAGGACATTTGGCTATTCTCAGAAATCGGGGACTATTTCGAGATGCGCTTTTGGATATCAAGCCTCTGTTATTAACAAAATAAAGGAAACCGGAAATTTTGAATTTACTGTATCTGGATTCGAGAGGGGATGAACGAATTCCTGACTATTTCATATTGTTTAATAAGTACTCTGTTCTTACTTGAGATAACCATGCTTCAGAATAATGTTGTAATAGTTGGGGGTTAGGATTCTCACCTGTGTTTTTTATCAGGTTTTCCAAAGAAACAATTTTGTCCTTCCAGCCCATTATTAGTGCCGCTCTTAATGCTCCCCGGTCAGCGCAGCTTGTAATCCAATCATCCGTACGACCATGCATGTGCGCGAATAAATCCCGCTCTCCCGCATGGAGGGCATCTGCATTTTCACACTCCAGCGCAAAGTTAATACGTTCAGCAATTGACGCAGCATGGGTCTTATGGATACCACTGTGGAGTGCTTTAGAGGATACTTCAATATAACCTGGCCGGAGTGGGTCGCCTGCAAGTGCTTCGTCATAGACCGTTTCAACGGTTTCAACTTGATAAGTCCCAACAAGTGCATTCCAGCAATTTACGCGAATGGACTCAATGATGATCATTGTATCCAGTAACAGCACTTTTCTTTTTTGCACATTTAGCGCCCTAAATCTCAAAAGGGACCGATAGTTCGTAAGAAGTAAACAGTGCGGCAATATCATCTATAAGAAAGCCTAATAGTTCCGCAAGCCTGCGAATGGTCAGTTGACCCTTTTCAATAGCAGTATGTATTCTCACAACAAAAGCAAGACAAAATAACCGTGGTTTACTTTGCTTGTCTTCAGGACGACCGTTTGAGATTAATTTTTTATCGTCGATTCCTGTTAAATCTTTTTGAGAAAACCAGCCCAGGTTTACAATTCGCCACTTAACTGCCTGCGCTGTTACCAAGAGGTTACTTGCTGCATCATTTAACCAACGATGTATATCTTTATTTTCGGATTCTTCCCAATAAGTTCTTAAGGTATCTTCGGGCATCAATAGTGTTGAAGAGAATATATTGGCGAGTTGTTCGATGCGTTTATGTTTATTGTTTCCCGAAGAGTCGGAATCTGTGTATTCAGGGGGCATTTGTTCCCATGTAAGCAAGTGGAAACATTCATGGGCTAACGTGTAATTTCGTCTGCCTTCCAGTTCATTACGATTGATCAAAATAGTATTCACTCCTGGTATCTGACAGGCAGCACCGGAAATTTCGTTTGGACAATCTACATAAAGAATTAACGAATTGAGGTTTTTGAAAATGGCATCCTCTAATTTAAGAGCGGGAATTTCCCCAAGCTCCCATTCTTTCGCCAGAGCCTCCGCAGCTTTACGAACATCTTCAAATTTACTTTTTGCATTCAGCGTTAATCTTGCTTCAAGCGGGCTGATGTATGCTCCTTGTATCTCACCCAAACGTTTGTAGGTGGCTATCCAGCGGCTTGCCCGCTCTTCAAATTGAGTAAT
>JAKSDL010000011.1 GCA_022360105.1 Pseudomonadota bacterium | reverse complement strand
TCCCGAGAATTTTTCTGCACAATACGAGCACACCGTCATTGTGACGAAAGGTGCGCCAATTGTTGCTACCCTTTCTGAATGTCTCGGCTAGCATCAATATCAACTCGAACGTTCGCTTCACCTGCGCCGATCATGCCGGGCGTCATCCCTTCAGTTATCAGCCATCATGGGAAGGAACCTGGCTCATTAGTCGAACCTGGCGACCTCCAAGCGTTCTAAAAAAACGTGTTCTATCATCTGTTTTAACTTTCAAGGTTTGTACCTTGGTTTTTCTCAGAATGGTTAGATTAACGTTAACTCCGGCAGAACCGGTTGCCCAAAGCTTTCGATAGAAGTCTGCGAGACCTTCAATCCGGGTTTTTCCCACATTCAAGATAATATCATTAGGCTGGAGTCCGGCTTTTTCCGCGGGACCACCTTTAGCTGTCCTGTAAACAATTACATGTCCCTGCACTTCATTTGCATACATTCCCAGCCAGGGTTTTGGTTTGGCCCTGGAACGTCCGTTTTGCTTAAGATCTGTTAAAATCGGCATCAACCTGTCAATGGGAATAAACACATTGCAGGATACTGTTCCAAAACCTTTTACTGATAGCTGGGTAAAAAGAGATCCAACCCCAACCAGCGCTCCGTCTTTAGATATTAGAGCAGCACCGCCAAACTGATTCATTGGCGGCGACACAAAGATGGCATCTTCAAGCAGGTATTCCCAATATCCCGCATAGTCCTGCCTGGATATGACAAACGCTCCCTTAGCTGGTTCATAGTCTTGAAAAACAGCCACCAAAACCACATCATTCTGTCGAATCTTTGAAGATTTTCCCAGGTTCATGGGTATGGCATCGGAGGCGTTTTTCGCTCGAATCAATCCGAATCCTGTGTCATAATCGTAGCCTATAATCATCGCCGGCCTTGTGGTTCCATCGGAAGACGTAACTTCAACAGTTTCAGCTTCCAGAATTAAATAACCGACCGTGAGAATGTGCCCCGTTTTATCGATGATTATGCCGCTACCTTCGCGTTCAGTGCCTAACGATTGGGCTGTCCGAGCTTCGGAAGAAATATAAGATTTGATTTTAACAATGGAATGGATCAGTTTGTCGTTGAGTGAGGCAGCAGTGGCATTGAAGTTAAAGGCTACCAGGAGAAAAGTCCCAATTACTAAAAACTTTGTTTTCATGGTGACTCCAAGCTGATTCACATCGCTTTGTGATCATGCAATCAAATCCCTGGTTATCCCTATTTAAATAACAAAAATCACTCAACCCAATCACAAATTGATACAAATGGTGCAGGGCCGCAGGGACCTACGTCTAATTTATCACAGCCTTTCAGGATTACAAAGCAGAAGTATCTTTTTATTTTTTCCATGAAATTCATTGGGTTAGGAAGATAAAAACAATGTTAATCTCCAACAGGTGATTAAGGCACATCGGCTAAAATATTACTAATTATCAACGATGAACTGCTAAAGAATTACCAACGATTTCAGCCTTCTGCAAGCGCTTGTGGGGTTCCGACAAGTCCTTCACATTCGTTCAGGACAACAACTAGTCCCGATTGTTCTGACTAAATGTCATTGGCGTAGGGTTGCTTTACCATTTGATTACGGAAATAATCAGGTTTTCCTGAATTGAGCACTCATGTTCTCCGGAGAAACCTCTTAAGCCTCCACTGCAAGCAATTTACTCAAACGGCAACCGGAGTTCATCGACCACAAAGTCAATAAACACCCTGGTTTTTCTTGGGAGTTGATTTTTATCCGGATACATCAGGTAAATTTCCGGTTGGTTTTTTATTTCATAGTCGTTCAGCAAAGTAATAATATCGCCCTGTTTTATCTGCTCGTGCACATACCATAATGATAGTTGAGAGACTCCAAGGCCTGCCATCACCGATTGAAACAGCATCTCTCCGTAGTTGGTTTGAAAATTACCCCGAACTTTCACTGAAAACTCCTTGCGCCCCTTTAGAAATGTCCAGTTGTGATCATTTCCCAGGATAATACAATTGTGATTTTTTAGATCGGAAGGTTTTTTTGGCGCACCGCAAGTCTGAACATATTGCTTGCCGGCACAAAGAGCTTTATTGCCGTTACCAATCTTCCTTGTGATCAGCGACGAGTCTTTCAGGGGAGCAATCCGAATGGCAAGGTCGATTCCCTCCCTGATGATGTCAACTATCTGATCCGATAAAACCAAGTCGATTTTAACTTTTGGATACCTCTTCAAAAATTTGTTAATGACCGGTAACAGGTATAACCGGGAAAAAGTTGCAGAGG
>JAKSDL010000904.1 GCA_022360105.1 Pseudomonadota bacterium | reverse complement strand
TTTTTTTAAAAAAAAAGTTCACTTGTCGTCTAAAATACTAGATCGTAAAAAGCAGATGTAAGAAACCAAGAAACTTTCAATTAATGAAGGAGAACAGTATGAAAATCAAACTTGTATTTATGTTTGTATTTTTTTTCATGTCAATCGCGTTTTCGAATAGTTTTGGCTCCACCTCGACATTAAACAGTTCCATCGGTAAATCTTTCAAAGTGGTCCAACCTAAAACACAGCAAGATTATGTCTGGCCTTGTTCTCACGACTGGCAAGTACCGCCAAGGTGCAGATAAGTGAAATGAATTTTAGGGATCACGCTTTTGCCGATCCCTAAACAAAACGAACATATATTACTAAAAAATCAAGTAACCAATTAATAAGTTGCTGCTAAGAAATAGATTATCACTCCGCAAAATCCCCGCCCTTCGTCGTCTATATAACCGACTCTT
This sequence comes from Pseudomonadota bacterium, assembly GCA_022360105.1. The sequence goes on along the minus strand of JAKSDL010000904.1, from coordinate 10,988 downwards.
AATTAAACCTTCGCATAAGCCCTTTATTGATCGTGGTTTGGAGTAACTTTCCCCTGTGGTGCAAGACTGCCGGGCAATCTAAACTCAGCAAACTGAAAACATGAAGATAGAAAACCTCGTCAGGACTGATTTTGAGGTAATTTCGCCCGAGGTAATGCTTTCGGATTTGGATGAGTTGATAGTCAAAAATTCATATCTTGCGGTTTACGATCAAGACGTCTTCCTGGGAATCGTCTCCACTTTTCGGATAAAATCCCTGCCTAATCAGCCTGCAAAACAAAGTCTGGATGACTGCCCGGAAATTGAAAAAGACACAGAATTTGATAAAGCTGCGGAATTAATGCAAGCACAGGGATACACCCATGCCAAGGTTTTCGATCGTGGAAGATTTATTGGCATTTTATTGTTTAAAGACCTGGTTACCATCCTTTTTAATCAAATATTTCATCTTGACCTGTCGCCGGATAATCCCGTCCATTCTCAACATGAAACTATTTCGACACGGGAAAAAGGGATTTCAGAGTATCAGGAATTGGTTCGATCATTCACCCGCTACAAACAATCCATTGAAAAGATCCTCAAAAACAAGTCTGACCTGTTGGCTGATGTCAGTCATGAGATTCGCCACCCGATGCATATCATTCTTAGCTACGCCAAGCAGGGAATGCAAAAGATTGATACGGAGACAAATGAATTAATCAAACGCTATTTTTCTCGAATTCACGATGTCAGCGAAAAAGTATTGCTGCTGATAAACGATTTGCTGGACCTTTCTAAACTGGAATCGGGCAAAACGCGATACGAATTTGAAAATTGCGATCTTTCGGAGCTTGTAGAAGTTGTTTTGGAAGAATACCAGTTAATCCTGGAATCCAAACAGATTACCTGTTACTTCAAACGACCCGGGAGTGACTGTTCAACCAGAATGGACAAAAACCGAATGTTGCAGGTTATTCGCAATCTGGTGTCCAACGCTTGTAAATTCTCTCCTGAAAAAAGTCATATCCGCATTGAAGTTGATATTGTCGACCATGAATTGCATTTCTCCATTATCGATTGGGGTTATGGGATTCCTGAGGATGGATTTGATGACCTGTTTAAAAAATATACCAGAATCTCCCAGAAAAACATCAAAGGTACCGGTCTCGGGCTTTCCATAGCGCATAGTATTATTAACGACCACAAAGGTCATATCTATGCGAAACCCAATCCGGAAGGTGGCTCAATCTTCACCTTCACCTTACCCATGTAGACCTCAATGTTATTTGACAGGTTATCAGTCCGGTTGACTGGTAACGAATTGCCCATCAACCAATTGCATGCAAAATCCCGAAGGGATGCACAGTAGTAGCCGGCGGTGTTAACCACTGGGATTCGAAGCCAAAAACCAATTGAATTCCGTAGGAACAGCACTGATTCCTTTCACCCGTCGAATTGATAAGCCATCCGGTTTTTGCAGTTGCGCCCTTCTGATCTGCCCCATAAGCGCTTATGCTGACCTGCCCCCCTTGACACAGTTACCTGCTGTTAATAGAAAGCAGTATTAGGCTGGATTCCTTTACAATTCGTAGATTAAGGTTTGATTAGACTAAACGGAGTTAACATGAAAAACAACATCAGCACCTGGCTTGGCAAAAAGAAAGGAGAACAAACAATAAAAAATCTTGAAAAACACGGATTTCACGCCCAACTGGTAGATAACTCAACAGAATCAAACGAATTGCTTATTGAGATGACTAAGGAATACAAAAGTTTTGGGTTTGCCGGTTCGGACACTACAAGATCTCTTGGGTTTATTGATCAATTGAAAGAATCAGGAAAAACCTTGTATGACCACTGGGTACCTGATCTTTCACCAGGGGAAAGTTTGGAAATAAGAAAAAAGCAGTCCCAGGCAGACTGCTTCCTTTGCAGCGCCAATGCTATCGCAATGACTGGTGAAATTGTAAATGTGGATGGTATCGGAAACAGGACAAACGGGATGTCCTTTGGACCTCAAAAAGTCATCATTGTAGCTGGTATGAACAAGGTAACCAAAGACCTTGATTCGGCGTTAAACAGAATTCATGAAATAGCAGCCCCCATGCGCGCAAAAAGCCTGGGTATGGATACTCCCTGAGGTAAAACCGGTATCTGTGCAGACTGCAATTCACCGCAGCGTTTATGCAGAATCACGGTAATCTTGCACAGAAAACCCATGCTGACAGATATTTCGGTAATACTGATAAACGAAAGCCTGGGATACTAAATGACTCGCTTCGCTCCACTACTTTGTTTAGCAAATATGACGCCGCAGGTGCTCAAAATAAAGCTAGTTGCCAGCTGCCAGATGCTGATAACTTTTGAGACGTTTCGAAATGTCTGTTAGCTCTCTGAAACTTGAATAAAAACCGATTGCGGGTACGAAACTTGAGTTAGAAACAAACTATGGTTCCCCAAACCGGGGATAAATACTCCTAAAACCTTTGCAACCAGCCTGTTCCAAGCCAATAGCGGCAGATAACTTGCATTTTTCAGCACAAAAACATGCTATCCTTTCATCTAACGCCTTTAATTACGACCGTTTTAAGCGACGGGCAGGGTTGGAATTATGGAAAAAGAAAATTCTCAGAAACCAGCTGAAAGTATGAAAACAGGGGAGATCTCCAGAGAATTGGAAGTCCTTTCCCGGAAATATGAGGATTTAAAACGGCGATACGAGGAACAATCACGCCATGTAAATCTGATCAAGGCTGTTGAATTCATCAACAGCAAACATTTTGAATTGCAAATCTTTCTTGATCAGTTAATGGACTGGGTCATGGTAGTAACCAAAACAGAATCGGCCGCCCTGCTATTGCTGGATGAAGAGGAAGAAAATCTTGAGTTTGTAATTGTCAAAGGTCCCAGTTCGGAAAAATTAAAAGGCTTAACCATTTCCCATACCGAAGGTATCGCAGGAAAAACCCTTGCCACCAACCAGCCTTACATCGCTCAGAACGTTAAAGACGATTCCACCTGGAGCTCCAGAATAGCTGAATCGGTCCAATACAAGACATTTAATCTACTGGCTGTTCCACTGCAAATTAAAGGTCAGGCCAAGGGAGTTATTGAAATCATCAACAAAAAAGATGGCGACCTGTTTTTTGATGAAGATGTAGTCCTTTTGCAAAGCCTTAGTTCCGAAGTTGCAGTAGCTTTGGAAAATGCAAGATTGCTGGATTCTGCGCGATTCAGGGCCCAGAATTTTGAAAAGCTTACCACACTCTCCGCCATTCTTAACTCCAGCCTGGATCAAAAACTGGTACGGAGAAGAGCACTGGAATCTGTTGTTGAGCTTTTGGAATGTGAGACCGGTTCTCTATATTTGATAGATAAAGAAAGCAACGAGCTATACTTTGAAGTAGCGCTGGGCGAAAAAGGTGAAGTCGTGAAGGAAGTTCGTCTGCAGATGGGTGAAGGAGTGGCCGGCTGGGTGGCGGAAAAGGGAATAAGCGACCTGGTTCCCGATACCAGCGAAGATCCACGCTGGGCAAAACATGTGGATGAAAGATCGGAATTCATTACTCGAAACATGATTACCGTTCCGGTAAAAATAAAGGATAAGGTAATTGGGGTGTTACAAGCCCTGAACAAACAAAAAGGGAAAAAACCGGATATGGCAGACTTGAAGTTGATGGAAAGCCTGTCTGATCAGGTGGCTATTGCATTGGAAAACGCGCGATTGTACGAAGAGCAAAAGGTAATGTTCTTCGAAACAGCAGAAGCCTTAGCAGCAGCCATCGAAAAAAGAGATCCCTACACCGGGGGTCACACCAAACGGGTAAGGGACTTCAGTCTGGCCATTGCAAAACAACTTGAGCTCGATGATGATGCCATGGAGCTGTTGGAAATCACTGCGATTTTGCATGATATTGGGAAGATAGGAGTTGACGATGCCATACTTCGCAAGCCCGGCAAACTGACTGATGAAGAGTTCACCAAAATGAAAAAACACACCATTTACGGTCACGATATCCTGGCCAATGTTAAACAGCTGACCCCGGCAATTCCGGGAATGAAACATCACCATGAACGTGTGGACGGGAAGGGATACCCGGCAGGTCTGAAAGGTGAGGAAATTCCGCTGTTGGCCCGGATTATTTGTGTGGCGGATACCTGGGATGCCATGACCTCCAACCGACCCTACCGCAAGGGATTATCGGATAAAATTGCTTATGAGGAACTGAAAAACAACAAAAACAAGCAATTTGACGTAAAAATCCTGAATGCTTTTATCCGGGCTTACAATAACGGCGATATCATTTCTCAACAAAGAGAAGAAAGTTTAAAAGATTTGGATTAACAAGCTCTGGAATTCCTCGGGCAAGCACTAGACATTAACGAGGCACATCGCCTTGTTTTTCAACTGATCCTCAGGTGAAATAATCCTTAATCCTTTTCCTTCATCAACGATTTCAATAAGAGGAATGGCATTGCTCTTCCCGATATCCTCATGTTCCAGGATTTTTATGCACGCCTTTTTTGATTTGATCGCTTCTTCTGCTTCGATAATAGAAAAATCCTCATCAAAAGCAACATTATGGGATGATCCCGCAACCATGCGAATGGTTTCTTCATCCGAGTTGGAGGGAACCTGAAATACGTTCTGAGAGTCCAGATAAACGGATGCTTTACTGGCAATCAATTCATTTAAAGCATCATTCCTGGTGGTAGCCAGCAGTCGTGCAAACCCGTCTTCAAGAGCCTCTTCATACAATTCAGCATCAAGCAAATCGGTACAAATAGTTTCCAGGCCCAGATGGTCGGCCAGCAGACATTTTGTTCGATCCGTTTCCAAAAAGGATACCGGAACAAATTGACTTGCCTGTTCTGCCAATGCCGAACTGAAGGGATTAATACCAACGAGCAATAGACCGGTTCTGGAAGCCGGTATCCGCACATCCAGTGCGCTGGCCAAGGGTCTGCAGGCCACAGTCGCCAACACGCCTGAAAAAAAGATAATGGCAAAGGTGAGGTTTAGAACGACTGACATCTCATAATCATACCCTGACACCACCAGGGTGGCATAAGAAGCGGTGGCTACAGCAACAATTCCACGGGGTCCGATTATACCAATAAATATCTGTTCACGAATAGTGACATTGGTTTTAACAAAGGCAATCAATATTGAGAGCGGTCTGACCAGGGCACCCAAAACAGCGGCTACAAACAACATCGCCCACCACTTGTCCATTAAAGGAAGCGGATTCACATAAGCAGATAACAGCACAAAGGTGCTGCTGATAAAAAGGCTGGAAACCTGTTCTTTAAAATGACGGACCTCCGGCAGAAACGCTTTGCGGGTATTTGAAAGATAAAAACCTGCTATTGCTGCAGCCAACGGTCCTGAAGAATGGAGCATTGCATTGGCAACGGTGAATGTGGCGATCGCCCCTGTTACACTGGCAATACCAAGCAAAGTGGAATCCTGTAGTTTTGCCGTCCATTCCAAAACATAGGTGAGTAAAAAACCGCAAGCAATACCGATAACTATTCCACCAATAATTCTCAACAAAAATATCAACGATACATTTACAAAGGAATCGGACAAATTCAAATCAACCATTTCCAGCGCAACAGCACTTAAGAGAACTCCAATAACGTCTCCCCAGATCGATTCCCAATTAAGCAACGTCTCTAATCGCCGGGTTAAATATACACTTTTCAAAATTGAGCCAATAACAGTGGGACCGGTTACCACAATCAAGGCTCCAAAAAATATCGCAATGTTCCAGGGTAACTCCAGTGTATAATGTGCCAGCAACGCAGCGCCAATGCCCGTCAACGGAAGAGTCACTATTAGAATTCTGCGAATTGCCGAAGACTCCGCTTTAAAACTGTGTGAAGAGAGTGATAATCCCCCTTCAAACAAAATTATGGCAACCACAATCTCCAACAATATATGAAGGCCGCCCCCTAAAGAATCCGGTTTTATCCATTGTAGTCCGATGTTTCCGACAACAAGACCAAAAAAGAGATAAAACAGAATGGCCGGAATTCTGAGTTTTCTGGACAGAATGTAAGAAGATACCCCAATAACCATTGCAATCGTAATTGATTGCAGCGCAATTAAATCCATAGCCTTTTTTCGATTGGTGACCGTAATGCTTAATTCCTGTCATACCGCAGGAATCAATTTCCGAATTCCAGGAAAGATGCGGAATACGGAAATTTTAGTGACTTGAAGCCGATTTGTGGCCTGCTGTATCCTAGTAGCAATAATCAGGCAATAATCTTTAAGAGTGCTACAACTCGGGTAGCACAAAGGAAAAGAGATCAAATCAACAGCTGGTTTGCTTTGCAGGCACAATTACTGTTTTGAAACAATCTGTCATCAGAGGCTGCCAAAACAGAAAAGTGCTGTCAATTCCCGTTTTTGTGGGTCTTATGGGCTGAGACAACTATTCTCGAAAAATCTTCGATTCAGCAAACAGATGTTGTATCTCTAAAAAAGAGCTTTGAAATAAATGTAGTGAGAGACTAGGAGAGGATTTACCGTAATTCCTGACCCGGTGCCTGACTTCCGGGGCAGGAATTAAACGGGAAGGAGTTAAATGCTTGTTACTTCAAAATCCACCGCCTGGTTCTCCACGGTGGTTGCTGTTTCAACATCGTTGGGGAAGAAATCGATATTGAAACATAAATTCCCATCAATTCTGACAACGCTGTCATCAAGAGTTGCTTTTTACGGATTGATGGGAAGTTAAACTGAAAACTTAAACCTTTCATAAGATTGTTTCCCTAATCTTCAAATTGTGAGCCAAACTGCTCCGATTTCTTTTACCTGTTTTATAACAGTAATTTAGTTAATTTCGGCGTTTGAAAATTATTGGGAAACCTGCTTTTGAATGACAAAATCGAAGCTTTGATCCCACAAAATTGTCACAATCCCTGAAAAAGCTAAAAGCTAACTACCAGTAGCGAATAGCTTTTATGTAAAAGTCATCTTCCTCAGTGAACTGCAGAGCCACTGATAGAATAAAACCAGGGGGCAAAACTTGAGTTTATTATTGTAAAACCGGATCGACTGAAATCTGTTGAGAAAATGAAAGGCACCCGGTCCCTCACCAGGGGACAGAACCCGATACTGTAGAAGCTATCTTAAACTCTGGTGATTGATGAATTAGCGCTGCTTAGAGCAGCATTTGATTATCCTTGGTGATATTTTTCAACCAGGGTTTCAATATCCAGGCTTTCCGGGTCCAACTCTTTTGATTGCAGAAATTCCGGATTATAAAGCTTGGAGTATGCCCGCTCCCCGCTATCGCAAATCATAGTCAATATTCTTTTTCCCGGTCCTGCATCCACAGCTGTTTTTAATGCCCCCGCCAGATTCAATGCCGAACTGCTGCCTACCACTATGTTATCATTGCTTTTAACATAATTGGCAACGGTAACAATATCCTGGTCAGGTAGGGTAAAGGCATTGTCAATTTTTGCTTGTTTGAAGTTCTCAACCAGCCTCATGATCCCAATACCTTCGGTAATAGACGATCCTTCATTTTCAAATTTTCCGGTATGTACATAAGAGCAGGAGCCGGAACCCTCAGGATCAGCCAAAAGTATCTTGATCCCGGAAATCTTCTCTTTCAGATAGTTGGACACTCCTGCTATCGTCCCGCCTGTGCCTGAAACGGATACAAAAAAATCTAAATAACCACCGGTTTGATTGTAGATTTCAGGACCTGTATGACTGTAATGGGCTCGAAAATTACTTAGATTCTCAAATTGATTTGCCCACCAGTATTTATCCGGTTCATTTTCAGCGATCTGTCTTGCTGTATGATAAAAATGATTTGGGTTGGAAAAAGGGCAGGGGTCTACCAGTTTTAATTCTGCACCGTACAGGGTCACAAGTCTTTCCTTTTCAAAAGCTTGTCCCTTAGGCATAACAACCAGTACATCATACCCTAAGGATCTGCCGACAAGGGCTAACCCAATTCCCGTATTTCCTGCCGTTCCCTCAACAATGGTCATGCCGGGCTTTAGTTTTCCTGATTCCATGGCGTCAGTTATCATCTGCAATGCAGCTCGATCTTTAATCGACCCCCCGGGATTCATGTTTTCACACTTTCCCAAAATTTCACATCCCGTGAGCCGGCTCAGGGAGTTAATTCTGACAACCGGCGTATTGCCTATCAAGCCTGTTATGTGGTTAACCTTTAGGGAATCCATGACTATCTCCTGCTATTTGAAACTGTTTATTAGTAATGATCCTGCTTACTTCCCAAGTCATCAAACGATCAGCTTTGGTTTGTCACCAATGAGAACCAATCCCGGCAAACTTTCAATAAATACTAAAACCAGACTCGTAAGCTAACATTAAACTGTCTGTTTTCTTCAAAAATCCTGCCTTTTTAATCGATTTCATCAAAGAATTTCGGGCCCCCCAATGACAAAAGCAAATACCTTTCGCTCACGGGAAGTTTGCCATCGACCTGATTCAATATACCAGGGCTGTATTGGGAACTGACATCAATTGAGAATCGTGAAGGATTTATCACCGTGAGCAAGATCCCGAAAGGATAAACAGCAGAAGCCAGCGGTGTTAACCGCTGGAGGTCAGATGCCAAAGACTAAAGAACATCTGTGAGAACAGGGACAAGCTGATTTGCTTTATGGCTTTCCCTTCAACGTAGTTAAACTGCAGACGTATAGTGCGTGCTTAATGCGATTAACAGCTGTCCGGAGAAATAAAACGCCAGACTGATTCTGTTTAGTTTAAATGGGAATCTGAATTTATTGATTGCCAGCATCACATCGGATACATAAAACAATAAGGCTCCAACAGCCAGATATCCCGCTTGGGTTGGGTTAAATGCTTCCACTGAGAAAGTCAGCAAGGCACAATTCACCATGAGGGTAATTATCAGTATATAGAAAAAGGTTGGAACCTTCATACTTCCCAAGCCGGGGTAAATCAGAATAAAAATGCCCAGACTGATCAAAACCACGATTGAAGTTTCCATGGCGCCAAACAACACATATCCTCCAAAGTCAAGGATCGCAAAAGTATAAGCGACATGCCCCAGTAAAAACAGCACCAGTCCTACTAAAAATGCTTTGGCTGAATCAAACATCAAAGCGATATCCCCGCCCAGACTCAAGATCATCCCTAAAAGAATAATCGTTTTATAGGTATAGTCGAGACTATTTGTAAAATAAGACAAAATGATCACGACGATAATAAGTGATGTGGATATAGGTTTGAAGAAATAGACCTGCTTCCTTTGCTCAAGAAATTCCGCTTTGATAAGGAATGCGACGGAAAGGATTACCCCCCCTACTAATACAGGAATAACAGCCATGGCTCTCCCTTTTTGATTTCTGCATGATTGAAAAAGATGAACTGTGACCATACCAACCTTCCTTTTTGGTATGTCCACAAATGACAGACTGCAGACAATTTCTAAAATGAATGTCTGCTAACAGAATTTGCACTGCCCCATTGGATCTGATTTGCTCCTCCATTATTAAGAGTGAATTTAGTGTTTTGTCAATTTTTTGAACTTTGCTTCTTCTCTTGACTTAATGACAGGCGACTCGATAAATTTTATCACTCGTTTGTGGACTTTTCTGAATTCTGAAACACTCCTGGGACAATCCTGTTTCATATTTTATCGTCTTGAATTCCATGAACTGGATTTCAATCAACTTCGACAGTGATATGAAGATGCCACTGTGTCTAAAAAACATACATTTCAGGGTGTTAATAAACCGTTTTCCTTATTCTCTTCCAAACTTGAATAATTGTTCCACAAACTGATAACTGATAATGCAATCAAAGCCGGAATAAAATCACTTGCTTGCGAATCAAGCAGGTCAAAACTAAACCCTAAAATGTATCTAAAAAAGTTGTTTCAAATACTAGTTTTGATTGGTTTGTTATCCAACAGCTTCATTGAAGTCAGCGCTGTGGAAGTCGCTCAATCACCTTCATTCAATTCTGACACAATCGTATTACAGTTAAGGTGGAAGCACCAATTCCAATTTGCCGGTTACTATGCGGCAAAAGAAATGGGATTCTACAAAGAGGCAGGACTCAATGTGGAGATCAAGGAGGGGGGGTTAAACATTGATACTGTTGAGGAAGTCATCGAGAACCGTGCACAATACGGGGTGACCAACAGTGAGATATTGCTGCACCGTCTCAACGGCAAACCTTTGGTTGTACTGGCGGCAATTCTTCAACACTCACCTCTTGTTTTGCTCACTTCAAGAGTTGGTGAGATAACGAATCCTCAAGACCTGGTAAACCGGACGGTCAAGATGAGCCTGCACCCCAGGGACATTGAATTGCACGCCATGTTCCGCAATGAAGGCGTGTCATTAAACCAAATTAATATTTTGGACTATCCGATTACATACAGCGACTATTTTGACTCTAAATTAGATGCCATCAGTGCCTACATCACAAACGAACCCTATTTTCTGATGCTTGAAAACAGGCCGTATTCCGTCATCAAACCAGCCAGTTATGGGATCGATTTTTATGGCGATTGTTTCTTTACGTCTGAAAAGGAAATCAACGACAATCCCAACCGGGTTGAAGCGTTTAAAGCTGCAAGTATCAAAGGATGGCACTATGCCCTGCAACATCCTGAAGAATTAATCCATATCATCAGAACCAAATACAACTCCAGCAAAAGCCTTGAGCACATGCGCTACGAAGCAGAATCGATCAAAAAACTGATCGTTCCCGACCTTGTTGAAATTGGACATATGAATAAGGGCCGGTGGGCATCTATCGCCAATGTCTTCATGCAATTTGATATGATCCCAAAGGATTATAACATGGAAGGTTTTATCTATCAGCCGGTTTCCTCAAAAGAATCACGCCGGTTGAAGTGGCTTGCCAGGATAATGTTCCTGATATTGGTGGCAGTCGGATTTGTCGCTGTGATCTTGTACATTTTTAATAAACGCTTACAAAAAGAAATAAAAGAAAGAATGCTTTCCGAAACGGC
>JAKSDL010000585.1 GCA_022360105.1 Pseudomonadota bacterium | reverse complement strand
GAGATTGGGGTTGTTGATCTGGGGGTTGGCCGCCATGATTTCTTCGATGCTGATGTTGTGCTGCATGGCGATCCCATAGAGCGTATCACCGGGCATGACCGTGTAGCGTTCGCCGTCGCATTCCTGCTTGTAGGGCATGCAGATGACCTGCCCCATATAGATGCGGCTGGGATCGGTGATCTGTGGATTGTAGCTTAGGATTTCATCGATGGTTGTCTCATAGCTCATGGCTAGGGAGTAGAGTGTGTCGCCGGTGCGCACCACATGGGGCCGTGTACCCATGGGGCAGTGCATGTCGTTGGGCGCATAGGGCATGGGTTCCATCCTCGGCATCATTCCGGGCATCATGCCCGGCATCATTTTCGGCATGTTATGATTCATCGTGTGGTATGGGTTTGCTTGATATCGCCTCGCACAGGGGTCGTATGCCCCGTATATGTTCATTTGATTACCTCCTCGTTTTTGGACGAAAATATGCTGTTGTATAGTATGGTATTAGCCAAATGAGTGTGAGATGCAGGGGTCGATACCCTATGATTCGTCAGGATTTATGCATGCTCTTAGTGCAATGAATAATTGCTCCCATCAAAAGACAGTAGTATAATGGAAAATAAAACAAATGAGGAGAGCAAGTATGCTAGATCCACGATTAAAAAAATTGGCCTATAATCTTATCAACAACTCCTGCAAGGTCCAAAGTGGCGAAAAAGTGCTTATCGAAGTCTTCGGTGACCATTATGAGATTGCAAACCAACTCACCAAAGAAGTCTATGCAGCCGGGGGCAAGCCCTTTCTTTGGCTGCGCAACTTAGCCGTAATGCGCAATGTACTGATGGACGCCGACGAGACGGTGATGGACGTCATGGCAGGCGTTGATGGAGCGCTGATGAAGCAGATGGACTGCTACATCGGACTCAGGGGCGGGGACAACTCAGCCCAGCTGAGCGATGTACCAAAGGAAAAGATGGAGCTCTACATGACACGCTACAACCAAGAGGTGCACGGCAAGATCCGGGTCAACGACACCAAGTGGGTGGTGCTCCGCTATCCATCGCCCTCGATGTCTCAGCAGGCCAATATGAGCACCGAGCGCTTTGAGGATTTCTACTTTGATGTGTGCAATCTAGACTACACCAAGATGGGCGAGGCCATGAAGCCGTTGGTGGCACTGATGGACAGGACGGATAAGGTCCGTATCACCGGCAAGGGCACCGACTTGACTTTTTCCATCAAGGATATTGCCACCATCCCCTGTGCAGGCGAGATGAATATCCCCGATGGCGAGATTTTCACCGCACCTGTAAAGGATTCGGTCAATGGTAAGATCACCTACAACACACCGGCACTCTACATGGGCACCACCTATGAAAACATCAGCTTCACATTCAAGGACGGCAAGATCGTGGAAGCCACGGCCAGTGACAGCGAGCGGGTCAACAAGATACTGGATACCGATGAAGGCGCCCGCTACATAGGCGAGTTTGCCATCGGTGTCAATCCCTATATCACCGATGCCATGAAGGATACGCTCTTTGATGAAAAGATCAGTGGCTCCATTCATCTCACACCGGGCAAAGCCTACGATGAGGCCGACAATGGCAACACGTCCGCCATCCACTGGGACCTGGTCATGATCCAGACACCGGAGTACGGCGGCGGCGAGATCTACTTTGATGATGTGCTGATCCGCAAGGACGGGCGTTTTGTGCTCCCGGAGCTGGAGTGCCTCAATCCGGAGAATCTGAAATAAACGATGAGCAAAACAATACAAAGACCT
>JAKSDL010000143.1 GCA_022360105.1 Pseudomonadota bacterium | reverse complement strand
TCTGCAAGCTGCATTTGCTGGTGAATCCCAGGCTAGAAACAAATATACCTATTTTGCAAAAGCTGCCAGGAAGGAAGGTTTACATTATATTGCCAAGATTTTCGAAGAAAAAGCCAATCATGAGCAGCAACACGCTAAAGATCTGTTTAGACTATTAAACGGAATCGGCGATACCGCAGCCAACCTGGAAGAGGCTATCAACGGAGAAGACTACGAAACCTCCGAAATGTATCCTAAATTTGCCAGAGAGGCTGAAGAAGAAGGGGATGACAAGGCAGCCAATCTTTTTAACCAAATAGCCAAGGTTGAAGAGGAGCACAGAAATCGATATAAAAAACTGCTTGAAATGGTTAAATCAGACACTGTCTATAAGCGTGACACGCCAATCAAATGGAAATGCGATAAATGCGGATTTATACATGAGGGCACCGAGCCGCCACCTAAATGTCCGGCATGTGCCCATCCTGTTGAATATTTTGAACCCGCTGATATGGATTTCTAAATCAAAAAACCCTGAACCGGGGATCTTTTATTGATCTAAGTGGTTTCTTCCTTTGCCTTGCAAGTACTGAATCCCAACAAGGCATAAGGAGGACACCAGCCAATTCCAGCGGTCAGCAAAGGAACAACACCGATTGCTCCCCACCAGCTCTGGTAAAACACTCCCAATCCAATTACAACCAGTCCTAATACCAGTCTAATTCCGCGATCCAAACCACCAACGTTTTTTGTCATTTTTTTCTCCGGAAACAGGGAATTGATCATTCAATTGCCTTCAACGAACAACGATTACAGGTTTGTTGCATCGCTACTATAGCCAGACCTAAAAATACAATCAAAGCCTGACAGTAGCTTATCAAGCCTATTTCCATCATAGAATTGTTCCAATTAGATAGCAAGGTTTGGAAACGGTGCCCTGGTTGCTTGGTTTGCGGCTACTCATGACCGAGAGAAAGCCAGTCTGAATCCCAGGAATAGAAGCAGGGAACCGGTAAGCCGATCTGCAATTTTCCGAACTTTTGTATAGCCTTTGCGAACTTGTGAGAGTGAAAAAAACACGGCGACCAGTGAATACCAGAGTAAGGAAATGGTAAAGACGATTCCCAAGGTCAGAATAAATGCCCATACAGGTGCCTGGGGAGGGAACGTGGTGACAAAGATACTCCCAAAAAAAGCTGCCGTTTTTGGATTGGAGAAGCTGGTGAACAGTCCCCTGCGATAGGCGGCAAAGCGGGTGGGTATAGAGATCTGGCAGATCTCATCCATCTTGATTTGTCTAAAAGAATCGATAATAAGTTTCAGTCCCATATAAACCAGGTAGATTCCACCGATAAGACGAATGGTGTCGTATAACCAGTTGGCATGCTCGAACACAGCCTTAAGACCTAACAAACTGGATGCAGCCCAAACACAGGCAGCAGTGGACACACCTAACGAGATATACAATCCCGATTTTCTTGAACCAGAAAGAGATATTTGGGAAACGACAATAAAATTAGGTCCGGGCAGCGTAACAGCTAAAAACCAGATGCCGGCCAAGGCAGCAAGAGCAGAAAATAGTTCCATTTTTCGTTGGGGATAAACAAGATTAATGACAGCAAATCAAAAAGAAAGGGCAGACCGGATTTTCAAAAAAAGCAAAAGCAAGAATTGCAAAACAAAAAGCAATCCAGGGAAATCATTTCTCCATCAGCCCGATTACACTAAAAATTATTAGAATTTATTCTTGAGCGTATCTCCAAATGATGAATTCTGTGTATCCCAAAACTCAACATAAATTATGATAAGGATAAAAATGAGCAATCAAAAATTTGAAGTATTTTCTATTGGACAGATTGAAGCGTCGCAAGGTCAGTTTGGAATCAAAATTGACGAGCCATTCATTTCAGCCCTGGAGGGACTGGATGATTTTGGCTTCGTAAATATCTTCTGGTGGGCTCATCAACTGGACGATAAAGACGGTCGGCAGGTAAAGACCTGTGCAAAGCCGTATCGTAATGGCCCGGATCAGTTAGGGATATTTGCAACCAGGTCTCCGGCCCGGCCCAATCCCATTGCATTAACAACGGCTGCTATCATTTCCGTCAATAATCAGGAAGGTATCATACAGATACCGTATATCGACGCGGATCATGGAACACCGGTTCTGGATTTGAAACCGTACCATCCCTCCATGGAAAGAATCAAAAATGTCACTATGCCTGACTGGTGCAATCATTGGCCAAAATGGTATGAAGATTCGGGCACTTTTGACTGGGAAGCGGAATTTACTTTTGTATAAAGCCGACATGCCGCTTTGAGTATACTCAATCCATGGTATGGAAAATTCCAAATGCCATGACAATCCGCGAATTCCGATTCACTTATCAACTTAAAAGCTCTATTATCCAGGTGCAGTGTTTTCAAACAGCTTCATGAAATTGCAACAGGGAGGAATCAAATGGAAGTGAATCCTAATTTTATAGCTTCCTGCGGATTGTATTGCGGAGTCTGCGGTGTTTATTATGCAACCAGGGACAATAACAAAAAGTTCTTTGATAAACTAATTGGTGTTTATAAGGGGAAAATTCCCGGCAGTGAAAATCTTGAGGAGAAAGATATCCATTGCGAGGGATGTCTCTCCGGCAAAACATCCATTTTTTGCACCCATTGTCAGATTCGCGATTGTGTGCAGGAAAAAGGGTGCCAAGGGTGCCATCAATGTGATGATTTTCCCTGTGAGCATATCGACAACTTTCCAATGCCTGTGGGAAAGAAGGTTATTAACAGGGCCATACCCTACTGGAAAGAGCACGGGACCGAAAAATGGGTGACAGACGAAGAAGCCCGTTACCACTGTCCTGAATGCGGTCATAAGGTATTTCGAGGCGCTAAACGTTGTAATAAATGCAAAACGGCAGTCGATCTGGACTGATGATAACGGGCATTCAACTTTTTAACTAGTCGTGAAAACTCTTTCAGAAAAAACAGTTTATATTACAGGCGGCTCCAGCGGCATTGGTCTGGAGACCGCCAAACAGGTCTTTGCCCAAGGTGCACATGTAGTGGCAATTGGCAGGGACAAAGACAAATTGCATCGCGCAGTGAAAGCAATAGATGCTTTGCGTGCAACCAGTACTCAAAAACTGAATTCAGTTTCCCTGGATGTGGGTGATAACAGGAAAGTTGAAACAGATCTGCCCAAAATCATTGAGGACAACGGAATACCGGATGTGCTGGTACTCAACGCCGGAATTGGTTTTGGTGGCTATTTTGAGGATACATCCTATGATCTGTTTGATCGAATTATCAAAACAAATCTGTATGGTGTAAGAAATGTGATTGCTGCTGCCCTGCCGAAAATGAAAACCAAGGGAGGCAAGATTGTCATAGTCAGTTCAATGGCCGGGTTAAGCGGAATGATCGGTTATTCCGCTTACGCAACATCGAAATTTGCCCTGGTTGGTTTTGCCCAAAGCATCAAGCCGGATCTAAAGCGATATGGAATCGAAGTGACCCTGGTATGCCCTCCTGAAGTTGAAACACCCTTAGTCGTTGAAGAAGCCAAAACCATCCCTCCGGAAACCAAAGCCCTGAAAAAAATTAGTGGGCTGCTTTCAGCAGAACAGGCCGGCAAAGGCGTCTTAAAAGCCATCAAAGGAAATTCGTTTCTGGTTGTCCCCGGTTTAAAGGCCAAATTCACCACCTTGCTGATCAAGTACCTCCCGGGTTTTGTCCAGCGTGAAATTACCAATCTGGTGATTGCCCGGAATCGAAAAGATAATTGAGAGGATTCGGGTATTTGCTTAATTTACAATCTTATTGATTTCATGTTGATGGATGCAATCCACAACAATGGACAATCCAAATATGGTCACAAACACGCTGATCAACGGCAGGACATTGAATTCATCTTCATTCATGGTTTTTTGAATCTTCACAATAGCCCGTCCCATCTTGAATTGATAATAAATGTGATAAAGACCGAAGGTTATTATTGAAAACAGAATCCAAAGCACAAAACTAAAATCATCCTCATCCAACAAATCGTTACAGGCGTTCATCTGCCTGTAGTTCCAATACAAGTTGAACAATCCCAGGGTCAGAATGGTGAAAATCAGGTATTTTGGGATGCTGCAATAATGTTCTTCATATAAACCGGATACGGATTTTATGGTGTTTGGATCAAATTCGGGCATAGTTTCTCCTTTTTAAATGATAAAAGCAGGGTGTTTATCTTCTCACCGATTTAAGCATCGGGTCATGCCGGATCAAATCCCATAAGCGTTTATTCAAGATCTTGCCTTAAACAAGCGCTTATGGGACTTGATCCGAGGTCATTTGTTAAGCCTTCGTCAGGTAACGAGTTTCTTGAAGTTCCGGGTAGTATAGAATATTAACTTGTCATTTCTCTTCAAAGCGGAGAATCTAAAAGTTCGTCGCTGATAACACAGCATAAGAAAATTGATACTTGGAATTCAGGTTATGATCAATACCGTAATTTTCGACTTCGATGGCGTAATAGCCGATTCCGTTGAAACTATTTTTAAGTGGTTCCAACACGCCGCGTCTGTTTTTGGTATCCAGCTGCCGATAAACAATTCAAGCGAACTTATCGCCAATTTTAGGGAACCCTTCCCCGATTTTTATAAATTCCTGGGATTTGATTGGGACAAGGATCAACCAAAAATCTACAACGAATATATCGCATATCATTCGTCCCATCCTGTTACGTTGATTAACGGCATCGAAACGGTGATCAAAAACCTGGCTGCCACTCCCGAAATGAAACTGGGTATTGTCTCCTCCAATATGCAGAAAATTTTGGAGTACAATCTGAAGTACCACAATTTGAGCGACCAGTTCGATGTGGTGATTGGGATAGATAAGGATAAAAACTCACCTTTGAAGCCTGATCCCACATTATTGTTGGAAGCGCTGGACACCATGGGGGCGGGAATGCAGGATTCGGTTTATATCGGGGATCAGCCCAGCGATGTGCTGACAGCTTACAATGCCAGTCAGACAAGAAATGAAGGACAAATGCAAACGATTTCGGTGACAACAGGCTTTGCCACCCGTGAGAAACTGGAAACCCACAACCCAACCGCCGATCACATTATCGATCACCCCTCAGAAATCCTGGAAAAACTGGATATTTATAAAAATTAAGAATCGATCAAAATCTTACCAACTACTCTTCTGACATTTGGCTTTGCAGATAGTTCTGCAAGCCTGTGTTTTCAATCAGATCCATCTGTGTTTCCAGCCAGTCTATATACTCTTCGCAGTGCTCGAGCACCGTTGAAAACAGTTCTCTGGAAAGGAAATCGTGTTCCTGCTCCATTAAGGCAACTGCGTTCTGCAAATCCGAGCGGCTTTGCAGGCGAAATTCGAGATCAGATTGAAGCATCTCTTTTACATCTTCGCCAATGTTCAAGCGATTCAGTTTTTGTAAATTAGGCAATCCTTCAAGAAACAGAACGCGTTCAATTAGCTCGTCCGCATCTTTCATGGCTTTGATGGATTGTTTATAAACATGGCTGTTCAGGGATCCAAATCCCCAATTCTTGAACATACGGGCATGCAGAAAGAACTGATTTATCGCTACCAATTCATTGGCCAGGATTCGATTGAGTTCCTGTATAATATTAGCTTGTGTTTTCATGGGCTTTTACATCATGGATTGAAGATAGTTATCAAGACCGACCTTTTCAATAAGACCTAAATTGGTTTCCAACCAGAACACATGATCTTCTTCGGTATCTTTTAGCAGGTCTTGCAAGAGATCACGTGACTGGAAATCTTGCAGCGATTCACAGAGAGCGATACCGTTTTTTAACTCTACCAGCACCCTCATCTCCATATCCAGATTTTGCTGAAGGATTTTGGGAGTTTCACTAAACAGCTGATAGGGTGCCCGCTCCGTTAAGCTTGGCAGTCCTTCAAGAAAAAGAATACGCTCAATCATCCGTGATGCGTGCATCTGCTCTTCTTCCATTTCGTGTATAAAATGATCCTTCAATTTCAACAAACCCCAGTCTTCGTACATTCGCGACTGAACAAAGTACAAATCAATGGCAGTTAAGTCCAGGCTCAGTAACAGGTTCAGGTGATCGATAACTTTTTGGTCTCCCTTCATATGTTCTCCTTTGTTGAGGTTTGAGGAACTGTCATGCTTTGCAAAACCCATTCATGACAGATTGTTTGATATAAAATGTTAGTCTCCTTGTTTTGGCAATGATTCGCCGGTTCGGAGCAATTCCGATTGCAGTATACGTTTTGTGGTTGGAATGCACTTACCACATTCACGACCCATACCAAGGGAATTCATCAGCTGTTTTAAAGATGTACACCCCTGGCGAATTTCTGCAAATACTTTGTCTTTGTTTATGGATTTGCAAATACAAACATACATGGTTTGAAACCATCAACTAACTATTATTTTTAACAATTTCATGAAAACAACACTTGCGATGGCATTCTCAAAATGTGTATCAATGAGACAACAATGCCCAAAGGCAGGACAACATCAATGAAACGCTTTATCGCCTACTCTGTTGCTATTGCTGTTATATTGATCGTTTATTGAGGCGCCACTATCATTGTTTTCAATATACGGACCAAATTAACGTCTCATTCTCCAGGCAAAAGTATTTTCCGGGAGTTTTTCGTCGATCCGTTTTATTCAAATGACACTTGTCCCGGGGCTTGTCAATCTGCATTGGTTAACTCAACATTGGTTGTGATCCTGATAATGGGTTGCAACGCGCAGTTGGCTGGACATACGATCGTGATTTGTCTAAAATACTCAATTAAGCACCTGGTAGTTTGCTGATTAGTACCTGAACGGAAAACCTATAATTTCCTGTCCGATTTTGGATGCATTTGTATAGATTTATCTTAAGGATTGACATGCGGTCAGCAATCAACCTTCAATCATCGGAAACATATAAATTCTGATAGCTGAAGGCTGAAAGCACCAGACTTTGCAACAAAAAAATCGCCTGATAAAATCTGAATCGTATGGCTTAACAACTTTTTTGGTCAGGCACTAGTGAGACAACTCGATGTTCATCGTTTTGAAAAGCTTCCAATTCCCAATACAGGAGACCCGAATGAAGGCATTCAAACTAATCGTTGTGTTAGTTTTTGGATTATTAGCTGTAAACGTTAATGCGGATGAGTGGAAAACCATTGAAAAAAAAGCCAAAGGGCAAACAGTTTACTTTAATGCCTGGGGAGGGGCAGCAGCTATTAATGACTACATCGACTGGGCTGCCAAACAGGTTCGAGGCAAGTATGGCGTTACGATAAAACACGTCAAAGTGACAGATATCGGAGATGTGGTCAGCAGAATTCTGGCGGAAAAATCGGCAGGTCGAAAGTCCGGTGGAACTGTGGATCTGATGTGGATAAACGGGGAAAATTTCAAAGCGATGAAAAACAACGGGTTGTTATTCGGCCCATTCACCCATAAGCTACCTAACTATCGATACCTGGATATCGAAAACAAACCGACGTTGATCTATGATTTCACCACAGCTGTGGATCACATGGAAGCTCCCTGGGGTATGGCCCAGTTGATTTTTATGTATGACGGGGACAAGGTAAAATCTCATCCTAACAACATGAATGAGCTATTGGCGTTCGCCAAGAAAAATCCCGGAAGGGTCACTTATCCGGCACCGCCAAGTTTTTACGGAACCACCTTTGTCAAGCAGGCCCTGCTGGAACTGGTCAGTGATAAATCTCCACTTTATGATTCTGTGGAAAAAGCTGATTTTAAAAAAGTCACTGCGCCGTTGTGGAAATTTCTGGATCAATTACATCCGGTGATGTGGAGAAAAGGCAGTGTTTTTACAAGCGGTGCACCCCAGATGAAACAACTGCTCAACGACAGTGAGATTTTTATCTCCATGAGCTTTAATCCCAACGATGCCAGCAATGCCATAGCCAATGGCGAACTGCCTGAAAGTGTCAGAACCTATGTTCACGGTACCGGTACCATAGGAAATACTCATTTTGTGGCTATTCCTTTTAATTCTGATGCAAAGGAAGGGGCCATGGTGTTTGCCAATTTCCTGATGTCCGCCGAAGCTCAGTCGCGCAAGGCTACTCCTGCCATATGGGGCGATCCTACCGTACTGAATGTTAACTCGCTTCCGGCCAAAGATCAGCAAGCATTCAAAAAAATTCCTTTAGGTAAGGCAACACTGACTGCCAGAGAATTGGGAATGGTAATCTTAGAGCCCGATGCCAGTTGGGTTCAGGCGCTGGAAAGGGAATGGCAGCGTAGATATAACAAGTAAGCTTGCCAATGACTTATCGTAAAGGCGCTTGGCTGAACCTGTTTCCAGGTTCAATTATTATCCTCTTTGTATCTTCAATAGTAACCGGATTGTTCGGCACCTGGATGCCGGCTTTCGGTTACTTGCCGGTAATCGGCTTTGATTCCCTTTCTTTGCAGCCCTGGGTGGATTTTTTCGCCCATCCTGCATCAGCGGGCGCCATCCGTGCGACCCTAATTTCAGGACTGGGATCTACCCTTTTCGTCACTGCAATCACCTTTTTAATCCTTGCTACCAGCTACAACAGCAAATTCTGGAAGGTGTTGCAAAGGTCCTTGGCCCCCCTGCTGTCTGTCCCCCATGCCGCGTTTGCCATTGGATTTTTGTTTCTGGTGGCTCCCAGTGGTTGGATTTTCAGGGCAGTATCTCCGGGTCTGACCGGTTTCACTTCACCGCCTGACTGGAGTTTGATCAGGGATAGCTATGGCATCAGCCTGATGATTACCCTGGTCATCAAAGAGGTCCCTTTCCTGGTATTAATGTCCATCAGTGCCTTAAGCAGAATTGATGTAAAGAATTCCCTGGCAGTCGGACGGAGCCTGGGGTACGACACAGGTAAAGTCTGGATTAAGGTGATTATGCCCCAACTTTATCCAAAGATCCGTCTTTCCATCTTTGCCATCCTGGCTTATTCCCTTTCTGTCGTGGATATAGCCCAGATTGTCGGACCTACCATTCCACCGACATTGGCCGTTCAAATTTTTCGTTGGTTTAACGATCCTGATCTTTCGTGTCGATTGTTCGGGGCAGCAGGAGCGACATTTATTCTGATGCTCGTCCTTGGCACAATCGGATTTATTTACCTTCTTGAATACATTTTAAAAAAGCTCCTGACCTTTTGGCTGATCGGTGGTTCGCGCCAATCACATGTCACGTTTGCCAGACCGCTCGGAAATCTGCTGATTCTGAAAATTGTCATCTGCTCATTGACTTCCGTATTGATCCTGCATATCTGGTCAGTTACCTGGCGCTGGCGATTTCCCGATTTTTTACCGGAGGACTGGAGTTTGAAATTCTGGAACAAAGGATTGGATTCCCTGAGTTTACCGGCCTGGAATACGATTTCTGTTGGATTGACAGCTTCGGTAGTCGCAGTAATC
>JAKSDL010000059.1 GCA_022360105.1 Pseudomonadota bacterium | reverse complement strand
CAGAGCCAATGCCATGCATACAGGGTGGTGGTTTTGATTTGGGAAATCGAATATTGCTTTCATCACATGTTTTTCCCTGTGGCCCGTGTGTCTTTGCGGTGAATAGTTACCTTTTTTTGATTAATCATATGGAAAAGACAATTTTCAATGTTGAGGTACCAGCCAACAAAAAGCGGATATTACATCTTCCGGAATTGTCCGGATCGGATGTGAGAAATATTGTAGCTACTGTTGATGGTGAGGTACAGAGAATTACCAAAACTGATATCGAAGGTCGTTTGGAGGTGGAATTTCTGACAGTCCAACCTGGCCAATACGTTGATTTAGTTATCGGGCAATCAGTGTCCGGGCAACATGAGATCAGTCTTCATGAAAATGATGTCTTGTCGATCAGTATATCGGATATGACCGCACTTCGTGTACTTCCGCTCATTGAAGACAGGCAGTTTTCCAGTTATACCGGGTCGCAGTTTGGCTTGTTTCTCGGTATACTGATGGCGGCCGGAATATCCGCATCTCAATTGATTCAGGCTTTTACGGTTTATGGGCTTAAGATGTTTCGGTTGCGCCTGTTTGACAAAAGAAATCGCTTTTCCGGGCTGGAGGAGTTTTGTCGTAAGCTGATTCCCAATGTGGATGCCATGGCCGTTAAGGATCTGCAATCGGATGTTTTTATTCCATTGGTCAACGGGTCGACAGGGAAGCAGGGATTTATCACTAAATCGACCACCCCGGATCTGCCGGTGCTTTCAGCTGTGAAATGTGCTGTTGCCAGTTTGTTGGATTATGTTCCTTTACGCACTGAAAAGGGTGATTCAGCTTCGGATAGCCCATTTTTCGGAGCAGGTCTGATCTGGAGCTATGCCACATTTTCTTTTTCCTGTCCGGATCTGACATTTTATCGGTTTTCAGAAAACAAAGGCATGAGTTATACAACCTATGCCTCCTATCCAAGTATATCATATAAAAAACCAAAGCTTATCAAGAACCACAAGGATGTTGCTTCGCACTTTCAAGCAGATGAAATTGGTAAGAAAATTCATTTGGAAGAAATAGCCGGTATTATGTCGCACCTGGTATCCAACTATCGGTTTACATTGTTAGATCCCTTGCCGGTCTTAAGTTATGCAAATAAAAATCAAATTCAACTACTGTTAAGCGGGGTTTGATATGAATAAAATCAAGCAGTTTTTTGCAAACCCGACCCATTGGCAACGACTAGCGATTCTTTGTGTTCTCAGCATGTTCATTTCCCATCTGATTTTGCTGAGTCGGCAAGGGAAATCCGATGGTGAAATAGATTTTTTTGCCGTGATAGCCGGTGCTGCCATATTGTTGTTTGTTATCGGCTGGTCTGCCTTAAACGGAGCCAGCGATACAAAATTTATTAGCCGAACAATAGGGGTGGTCTGCGCAAGCTTCGAATGCCATCGACTGGGATATAGTTATATCTGGCCTGACAAGCTGAATGAACTGGAAGAACCAACCTTTTATATATTCGGAATCACATTAATAGCGGGTCTGCTGATTCAATCCCTTTTTGGAAAAACCGTGTCGGATTATCTGATGATTATACATTCACAAGCGGTGAAACTGAGAAAGGTAGGGTTTTCCAAAGTGATGTCAAAGTCCGGTATTGCAACCACAAAAGTGGACAACAAACATAACCGGGAATTGCCGTGAATATATTGACTTCCGCCCTTGCCTATCTACTTTGGACATTTGACCATGATTTGCGATTCGTGATGTTGATGATGGTCGCCCTGGTCTTTTCCACTATCATGGGGGTAAAAATCTGGGTTCCGGTGCACACAAGCTGCCCGGCTACTTTTGGTGATGGAGAATTCCAGCTGTCCGATATTTATTATTCAATTAAATGGATATTTGCCACCTTTTTGACCTTGATACCATGGCTCTTACCCCTTAAAGAGCTTTAGGAGAGATAGATGAAGAAATTACACACAAATGTGGAGACACATAGTCGTTCCGGAATGAGCCATATTGCGTTTTTTAACACTCGAGAAAAAGACCTGTTGTGGACAAAAAGAGTGGCGATTATTCTGTTGGTTCTTTATGCAATAATTTCCAGCATTACCCTTATGATTGCCAGGAGTTATCCGGATTCAGCATTATCCAAAACGGTAAGAGCCTTGTTTTTTGATGTTGATCCCCAAATAGCTAAAAACGCAGTGCAAAAGGGAAATGAGATGATTGACAGGTTTAAGGCCATCGTCAAAACCAATGATGAGATTCAATATGTTAAATACGGTCGGCATCCTATCCAGAATCAAAACCCTAAACTCTCACCAATGGCTTATTTAGGTAATGGCATTCTGGCGACTGAAACGGCGTTGACAATAGAAGACTATTTTCAGGGTGACTGCGCTCTAACCGAAGAACAAGCCTTACTTCATGACAAGGTGTTATGTCATGATACGGTGAGCCTGACCTTTGAAAAAGCCCAGCAGGCCTGTGACATCAAATATGGCGGAAATGTAGCCGATTATCATGAATACGTTAAGTATATTCTTCCTTCCAAACGAACCACACTGAAAAATCAAACTCATTGGACGCGTCAACTGCAAATAGAAGAAGGTTGGTTTTTTGATACACAACTCAGGTTGATTCTTGATCCTGCTATGCCCGACCGATTTCACTTCGAAGAAGAAGACGAAAAACATGCTTTCTTTTGTGTGACTGATATTACCGGTCTGGCGACTACTGCGAAAAAATAACAGCTAGGGTTTATCAGTGATTGTGGGAACAAGAGCGTTGTTCCCGTTTTTCCCAAAGCAACTACCCTCGTCCTGTCTTTTTTTTATACCTCGCGCCAAGAATTACTCACAGAATTGTCAATATATGTTGCTTAAACCCCACGGGGGTCAATGTCAATAATTTAAGAGAATTGGGATGGTGTGTCATCCTGGGCCTGGTGAAGGAGGTCAATAATTACTGATCAGAAAGTTGTTGTTTGATGAAAAAGCAAGATTCCGATTTTGATTGACGGGGGTAAAAGCGTATTTGATTTTTGTCGTTGCTGATTATCTCCGTAGCATATTATTAATGGTTGTAGAGGGAGATATTTGTCACCTCTCTGCAGGTATTGATCGTGGAAAGATTAAAGGCACATTTAGATAAACACAGGCTTAATGTTTCAATATTCGGCTACAAGAAGATAAGAAAATGAAAGTAAAAGTTGCCATAAATGGATTTGGCAGGATCGGGCGCTGCGTTTTCAGGTCTCTGTTTGAAAATGACTATTACAAGGAGCAGATCGAGCTGGTTGCAATAAACGAACTGGCGGATTTGTCGACCATGATTCATCTGACCAAGTATGATTCGACATTTGGCAGGTTTAAAAAACCTATTGAGGCCGAAGGAGAGAATATGGTGGTTGATGGCGCTAAAATAAGATTCCTCCACGAAAAATCGGTCGAGAATCTGCCTTGGAAAGAGTTGGGCATCGATGTGGTTCTGGAGTGCACCGGTACTTTTACCTGTCGGGAGAAAGCGCAGGCGCATATTAACAGCGGAGCAAAAAAGCTGATCTTTTCTCAACCCGCAGATAGCGATATCGAT
>JAKSDL010000326.1 GCA_022360105.1 Pseudomonadota bacterium | reverse complement strand
TGCGGGTTTATAATGATATTATCAAGATTATCTATTCCGTTTGCTGATTCTATTTGGATTATAATAACACCGTTGCTGTTTGCATCTTCTATAAACTTTTTGCTGTCAGGTTCAAATGAAACTGTATATGTACCCGCACCCCTAACACCTAATGGTGGATACTTTGCCCAACTAACTAAATCTTTGACCTGCTCCACATTTTCAACTCTCGGCATCATTATTGAGTCTGTACCCATATCCATAGCTCTTGAAACCAAATGGTACTGCTTATCAGTTACCCTTACAATAGCGTGTATACCAATAAGCCTGCAAACCCTCATCATATCCTGTAACTGTAAGTGTGAAATGTTTCCATGTTCTGTGTCAAACACAACAAAATCATAGCCTTTATGTTTCATATGCTCAATAAACCCCGCCCAAGGCGCAGAACTGATAAATAGTCCATATACCTTTTCCCCTTTTTTTAGCCGCATTTCAAAACTCATTATTTACTTTTCTCCTTTTACGTAATTACATTGGCTTTAATGTGCGATATCGCATCACCTGTTGTATCTACCGCAAGCCTGGTATTTAATGTAAACCTGCCATTTTTGTTAATTAAATCGGTGATATTTCTTAATTTCATCCCTTTATCGCGCTACTTGCAACGCCTTCTATAAAATACTTCTGACATAGAAAAAATACAATCATCACAGGAACAATAGCACATGTTGCACCTGCCATAAACAAATTAAAATTGATTCCTTCTTCATCTATTAGAGCTTGTAAACCTACAGGTATTGTATAAAGATTTTTAGATGTCAAAAAAATCAGTGGATTCATGTAATCGTTCCATGTCCAAGTAAAACCCAGTATCACTAAAGAAATCATTGCAGATTTTGAAAGCGGCATCATGATCTGCGACCAGATTCTAAAATGAGAAGCACCATCTATTTTTGCTGATTCCGATAGTTCCATGGGTATTGAAATTAAAAATTGCCTGTATAGGAAAATCCCTATTACATTGAACATGGAAGGCAATATTAATGAAAAGTGGGTATCATAAATACCTATCCATTTAAACAAAACAAATCTGGGAACAAGTGTTACTTGTACAGGTACCATTAAAGTTGATAAAAACAACATAAATAGGATGTTTTTAAACTTAAATTCCATCCTGGCAAATGCATACCCTGCTGTGGAACTAATCAATATCAAACCCAGTAT
>JAKSDL010000587.1 GCA_022360105.1 Pseudomonadota bacterium | reverse complement strand
TGGTTTACATGAAAACACCAAACGGTTGATTCGCATTGGCGGATTTGCTGCTCCCTATAATTTCAATACCCATAAGATCGCTCCGTTGATCGAAGAACACCTGGATGTTGTGGAACAAACCCCCTATCTGCCAGGTGTCAGTTTCGGAACTGACATGAGCGGTTTGGGCGACCAGCCGGCACCACGTGACGATGCGGAAACCAACCCTTTGAATTATCCCTTTACTACGGAACATGGTCTTACTTTTTATAAGCAGATTTCCGGTAACAGGACGTTTGATCTTAACCGGGACGGCGTTGCTCACTACGGGTTGGTTGCGGATCATGTTCAGGACATACGGGAGCAAGCCTCTCCCAGGGTGTACGAATCGATTATGAACTCGGCAGAAGCTTACCTGCAGATGTGGGAGAGAGCGCTGCAGCACACTAATACAGATTATGTAAATCCTTTGGAACTGTTTGTAAAAATAGTCAATCGTAAGGACAGCAGGTGCATGGATATTAACGGCAGAGACGATAATCTCGTTAACGGCGCCAATGTGCAACTTTGGGGTTGTGATGACAGGTCTTACGATCAACAGTGGTTTTACAACAAGCAGAACCAGATGTTTGAGAACAGGGCTGACCGCAGCAAATGTCTGGATAACAGGGGACAGGCGTACAACGGCGGTGAAATTGTCATCTGGGACTGCGTGGATAGTGATAATTTGCGCTGGACTTATGATGTGAACAAGCTGGCAAGCAAACATGACAATAACATTGTGGCGGATGCCTACAATACCGTACAAGGTGGCAATGTCGGACAATGGGAACGTCATTCCGGTGTTTGGCAGGAATGGGAGTTGAGACCGACCAGGGCGATTCACACCTGGGTGGATTTCAGATCCAAGAGTAGCGGAAAATGCCTGGACGTGACGGGAGGTGCTGTCGCAAACGGAACCAAGGTTCAGGTCTTTACCTGTAACGGAACGGCGGCCCAGCAATGGTTTTTTGATCCCATTAAAGGGACCCTGAAGAGCAAGCTGCCTGGCAATAAATGCCTGGACGTGCCGGCAGGACAGACAAACAATGGAACCGAATTGCAGATTTGGGATTGCCAGGCAGGCAACATGAACCAGCAGTTCGACAAAAACGGCAATGTATTCCGCCCCAGGTTGAACACCAACAAGACCCTGGATGCGACAGGCAGTGATCGTGTTGTGCTTTGGGAATACCACGGTCGGGATAACCAGCGTTGGAGACCGGGAATTAATTAATCACTCAAGTTTCGCACCCTTGTTTTATTCTATCAGCGGCTCTGCAGTTCACTGAGGAAGATGACTTATACATAAAAGCTATTAGCTGCCGGCAGGTAGCTTTTAGCTTTAAACTGAGCACCTTCGGTACCTTTACATTAATACTCAAAATAATGGAGCGAAGCGAGTCGTATCAAAGCTAGCAGCTGATCGCTAATAGCCAAATGCTTTTAACTGAACAGCGGATGGTGGTTTTACACCATATAAATCATCTCCTGCAAAAACAGGTGCGAAACTTGAGTTAGTCATCAATCCTGTGGGAGCCGGATGTTTGATTCAGCTCCCAATCCCTGCCCGGTCCTCCCATTCTTCTGGAAATCTCTGTTGCAGTTTGCAGAACTAACAAGGCAGTTTTATCCAGATCCAAATCCTTGCCTTTGTTTAACTCCCAGGAAGCGCTGACGGCAGCAATAACCGAATGGCGATAATCGAAAACCGGGGCTCCCACACACATCATACCTACCTGATCCTCTTCATTATCCAACGACCAACCTCTTTTTTTGACCAACTCAATGTCTGTTACCAGATCATTTACATTGGATATGGTGTTTGCCGTAAAAGACTTAAATTCCGTATCCACCATTAGTTCCCTGATCTCTTGACTCTCCAGACCCGATAGCAATGCCTTGCCAAGGGAAGTGCAATAAAGAGGTCGCCTCTGCCCTACAATGCGATACCTGCGAATATCACTATACTTCTCCACCTTGTCGTAATAGACAACTTCCCTCCCTTGCCGGACAGCTAAAAAGATGGTCGTATCCAGCTGCTGTGAGAGCCTTCTAAGGCAGGATTCCGCTTCAGTCTTCAGTTCCAGATTGTGTAACAAACTACTGCTTAATTCGATAAATGCCAATCCCAATCGATATAGATTGGAGACAGGATCTTTTTCAATGTATCCCCTGCCCTGCAATGAAGCCAGGAGACGGTAGGTAGTGCTCCTGGGAAGCGAGACCTTGGAACTGATCTCAGATAGTGCCAAACCTCGCCT
>JAKSDL010000244.1 GCA_022360105.1 Pseudomonadota bacterium | reverse complement strand
CAGGAAATATAGAAATCCAGGAAACAGATGACCTTATCTTGGCTAATGTGGAAGCCAATGACGGTGCAATTAGTGTCACAGCTGGCAAAAGCATTACCGTCATGTATGTTGAATCCCAAACAGATGCGGTCGATAATGACATCCACATAGCTTCTATCAGCGATATCATCTTTCTTGATCTCATCAAGGTCGGCAGAAATAACGGTTGGATTTATCTGAATGCCGAAAACGCTTCCGTGAGAGAAGTGGACACCTATGATTCGGATGCGGATATTGTTGCTTATGGAGCCTACATAAAGGTCTTCGAAGCTATTGGCAGTCTGACTGATCCTAACCTGAATCTGGAATTTGATGTATCAAGGTTAAACATTGATGCATATGACATGATCGTCAACCTGGTAGGGGATATAACGATCAATAGTGTGCTGCAAGGAGTGGCGGATATTACAGCGACGGGAACCATAATTGTCGAAAACATGGTCGTATTTGGAAATTCTGTAAACCTCAACGCAGGTGAGAATATCCTGATCAATCATCTGGATGCGACTGATGATGGCGAAGTAACCCTCATCTCCGGCGGTATTATCTCCGCAACAGAATTGATTAAATCATCCAGCCTTGTTGCAGATGCCCAGGGTGACATTGATATTGTCACTGAAATAGATAACCTGGATGCGACGATCAAAGGCATCGGCGATATCACTGTTCTTGAAACGGATGATATTACCTTGAGTAATCTGAATATCTACGATGGTTCCATCAGTGTTGTAGCCGGCGGTGATATTAGTGTTGAATGTTCCTTAAATTCCAGCCGGGACATCTATTTGGAAACTGATCAGCAACTCGTTATTGACAGCAAAAACGTGGTTATTGCTGATCACCTTAAGATTATCATGGACACCGGTATTGCTATCTCAACCCAGGTTGAGGAGTTAACGGTTTTTGTTAGCGGTACTGGTGATCTGGAAATCCATGAAGCTGATGAGATTGTCTTGAACTCCCTTATCAATGCAGACGGTGCTATTCGGGTAATCGCAGAGGAAACGATAACGGCGCTTTGGATTCAATCATTAAGGGACGCCATCTGGAATAATGTAGGTCTCTTCTCTATTGGCGGCGATGTCTTGATCGATTATGCTGAAGCTGGTTCTTCAATAGGTCAAATCTCTATTAATGCGGGTGGAAGTATTCGTGAAATAGATCAATACGACACGAATGTGGATCTTCGGGCAAATCTGGGAATTTTGGTTGCTAAAGAAAAGATCGGTAGCAAGACGAATCGAAACCTGAATCTGGAAACCGATTTTAATAAACTATACGACTATACCTGGAACAATAAAAAGAGATGGTTTAAGCGATACTGTAATCAGACTGTAAGGCTCTATACCTGCGGTAATGTTGAATTGTTCTTTGCCATCGATAAAAAAGTTGACGTAAGAGCCAAAGGGACAATCAAAGTTACCAGGCTAGAGTCAACAGGAATAGATATTAACCTTTACTCTTCAAAAGGTGATATCGATATCAACTATTTGGATACTGGTGAAGCAAAAGGGAACTTAAGGTTGGTAGCTAAAGGTTCTGTAGACCTTGAGCAAGCTTATAACGGTGACAGCGGATTTCTCAGGTCTGGCCGCAACGCACTGATAGCATCGAAAGGTGGTATTAATATTGACGGAAACACTCATGTCGGGCATGACTTTGACCTCTATTCAGATTCAAATATTGAGATTGATGGTGAGATGATTGTTGGTGACGATCTCAATATCTATACTGATAAAAGACTGAATTTAAGCGCAAAAACAACAGTTAATGATGACATTAAAATCAGGACAGAGTCAGATATCAACTTAGAATGCGAAATGACTACAGGTGATGACCTTGAAATAAGGACGGATCGAGGTTTAGATCTCACTGGGACGATCGCTGCAGGTGATGATCTTGAAATCCGTACTGAATCAGATCTTAATATCAATGGCAGCATGATTGCTGGTGACGATCTCGAGATTCAAACAGATAGAAGCCTGGATATGACAGGGAGGTTAATAGCTGGCGATGATATTGAAATTAGGGCAGATTCAAATATTAAAATCGAAGGTGAAGTATCCGCTGGTGATGACATTTATATAAGGACAGATGGACACTTAAATATTATAGGGACGGTTACAGCAGGTGATGAAATTGATATTTGCGCCAAAACAGGCTTCAATATCGAAGGTAGCATGCTTGCTGGTGATGAGATTGATGTCAGTTCGGGGTCAAACATCAATCTAAGCGGAATAGTAATTGCCGGTGACGACTTGGAAATAAGATCAGATCGCAGATTACATATCGTTGGAGCGATCACAGTAGATGATGATATGGAAGTTAAAGCCTACTCAGACCTAAATATTGAGGGCTACCTGATCGTTGGCGATGATCTTGACATTTATACCCATAAAAGCTTGGATACAGCTGCAAATATAAAAGCTAAAGATGACATAGATATCTCATCTAAGGGCGATATAAAAATCGCAGGAGAAATTGTTGCGGGTGGCGATCTGGAAATACGGTCAAATAGAAAACTAGATATCGCAGCTATAATCAGAACCGACAAAGATATAGAACTCAATGCAAAATCAGATATTAGAATTGACAATAACATGATAGCTGGGGGCGAAATTAAAATTTGCACAGGCCGAAGTTTATTAATTATAGCTAATATCATGGCCGGATATGATGTTGACATTTGCGCAGAATCAGATCTGAGACTCGATGGTGACATTATCCTTGGCGATGACCTGGAAATTCATACAGATGGAAGCTTGGATATCACTGGGACTATAACTGCCAGTGACGATGTTGATATCAGGGCAGAGTCAGATATCTATATTCAAGGTAACATGAATGTGGGTGACGACTTATACGTGAACACTGATCGACGGCTAAGATTTGTTTCAAATGTCATTGTTGAAGATGATATCGATCTGAGGGCTGATTTAGACATCTCAATTGAAGGTAAACTGATTGCTGGCGACGATTTGGATATTCAAGCAGATAGAAAGCTAGATATTGTAGCAACGATCACTTGTGGTGATGACATCGACATCTGCGCTGAATCAAACGTCAGGATCGAAGGAGAGATGATAGCAGGTGATGATCTTGATATTAAAACAGATGGATGTGTAAATATGATGGCTAGTGTTATAGTGGATGATGACATTGATATCAGAGCTGATTCAAACATAAGCATACAAGGTGAAATGATAACCGGAGACGATCTGGAAATACATGCTGATGGCAGCTTGATAATAGCAGGAGCGATCGCAGCAGCCGATGACATTTATATTTCAACAGACGGAGATATCATCATTGATGCGGTGATTGAAGCTGTTGAAGACATAAAAATAAAAACACGTTCGGACCTGATTATTAACCAAATCATAGAAGCTGGAAGAAGATTAAAACTGTGGGCTCATGGAGAGCTGATTGATAATACTGGGATCGGTTTCGATAATCTGGCAAAAAAAGGAAAATCATACTTTATAAAATCGAAATTTTACTATTTTCTCAAAAAGTTATGGCGATGCTGAGCTTTCTTAACCTATTCACTATTTGTTGCTTTCACTCAATTGAAAATTTCGTAACATTTTATTTCTAACTGCTGGAAAACAAGAAAGATTAATGAAAACTGCAGTGTTTCATAATTCTTTCCGGTTTCTACGATCTCCTGAGTACTTTTCGATGATTCCTGTCATCGACGTACATGCAGTTTAGATAGTCTTTGGGTTCTTCAAAGTTCGTTCTCTGCAACAGGCTTCTAATACCAGATAAAAATGTACTTTCAGTAAAATGATCAAAGAAATCGTGGACCATGACGTAGTTTACACACAAAAACTTTTTGTTTAATCCTTTCATATGGCAGACCTACAATATTAAACACACCCATCCCAATACTCACATCTGCCTCGACTTCTATGATATGGGCATCTATTCCGATGATGGTTGCTGTTTTGGTTAATGCAGTTGGCATAATTTTTCAGGTAACGATTTGATATTACAAGCCTGTTTTCACTATCAATCGATGTG
>JAKSDL010000025.1 GCA_022360105.1 Pseudomonadota bacterium | reverse complement strand
TTGAGCGGTTTTCAACTGGAACCAGTTTTCCTGTACATTTTGGGCAGTTCTCCCGGATAACCTGTTTTCCTTGATTCAACACGTGTTGATTATCCGGAATTTGGACTGTTTCTTTGATCTCTTCTAATTGCTCATCCGTTATTGGATCTTGAATAGTAAGGGCGTCCGGTACTATAACATTGATCCCGGCAAGGAAAGCTTTTTTGTTGCACTTTGGGCAATTGATCTCTTTTTTGTCGTTACCCTCAGACTTCCCTTCCCAATTGCAGTTTAAGCAAAGATATACCGACTCAATACCAGAATCATCTTTTTCAACTGCCTCACTCCTGATGCTTTCAATTCGTTTTGACAATTGTTCCTGGGCTTCTTTGATCGTTGCATCATCAATCTGATTCTTCAATTTCTCTTGTTTGTCGCTTGTCTTTTTCATATAAAGGTGGGGTCAGGTTTGCGGTATTGCGCCAAGTACTCTCATACAGGTTGAAATTCTGATTGGAGATTTAAAAAGGGGTCAGGACACAACTCTCCGAAAATCAGAAATCAGGTGATATTATACCAATTTCTTATTGAAGTGGAACGAGATCGCTGAAGTCACTGTTATTCGATTGCAAGGTCAGATAGCGGGCTGACTGTAATCCCTTTTTTTATCTGATAGGATTCATCCACAGGGGCAACGATGCCAGATGAATCAGGTTTTAGCGATTCTATCAACTCATAAAAACCTCTTGAAGGTTTGGGTGATTTTGAGAGCTTACACTCAAAGATCCGCCGATGACCACTTCTTTCCAACATCAGATCTATTTCTGCCCCATTTGAAGTCCTGATAAAGGATGGCTTCCACCGACCGTGCTCTGCAACAATGTTTTCAATTACAAATCCTTCCCAAGATGCACCTGCGATTGGATGGGACAGCAAGGAATCATAGGTTTCAATATCCAACAAGGCATGAAGAATTCCGCTATCTCGTATGTATATCTTGGGCGATTTAATAAGACGCTTTTTTAAATTAGTTTCCCCTGGTTGGAGCAAGCGAATCATGTAGGTTTGTTCCAAAACAGCAAGGTACTTTTTCAATGTAGGAATTGAAATATCCACTGCAGTAGCCAGTTTGGCATAATTAGCCGTCTGCCCATGATTATGAGCCAGAATCGTCCACAATCGTTCAATTACAGGAACAGGAATTGTAAATCCCAGGTTTGGGATATCTCTTTCCATAAATGTTCGAATGAAGTCCCTTCGCCAATCGAAACTATCACTCTCTTCGGCAGCCAGCGTACTTTCTGGAAATCCTCCGCGAAGCCAGACATCTGACCAAAGACTAGCTTCAACGACCTCATTCAATAGGAATGGCGTTAGATCAATATAGGCAATACGCCCAGCCAGAGATTCACTGGACTGCTTTATCAGGTCGCGAGAAGCAGATCCAAGAATCAGAAATCGACCCTGCCTTCTATCTTTGTCTATCTCAGAGCGAAGTAAAGAAAAAAAATCTGGCATTCGTTGGATCTCATCCAAACATATCAGCTTGTCCCGATACCGATCAAAAAAAAGCTCTGGTTCTGTGAGTTTATTACGGTCAATACGATCCTGAAGATCGAGATAAACAGATGAGAAGGATTTCAAGAGCATCTTCGCCGTTGTGGATTTGCCACATTGGCGCGGCCCTAATATAGCTACTGCTGGTGAACGAGCAAGTGCCGTCTTTATTTTTTCTTCAGTAAATCTTGAAATGTATCCATGCATATCAAAAACCACTTTTTGTTATTTGCATGGATATTATTAATTCAACGGGTAAATGTCAATACAACTTTACCTTTAGATTTGAGGACTGTGATTAGGTATTAGTATTTAGCAGATAGAGACGGTTAAGAGTTATTGGCAATCAGAGATGTGGCTTTTGGCGGTTAGCGATTGGCCGTTAGCTTATGAGGAGTCGCCTTGCGACGATTTTGTGTGACACTAGAATCCGGATCACTACATTTTAGATTGTAGATTTTAGATCTTAGATTTACGGGTGGTGTTGCTTCGCAGCGGTTTTGTGATATTGAGAAGTAAAGGTAATAAATGAGGGACGTATCCCTTTGTTTTTGGATTTCGGGAAGAGAGATTGGTCAGCGGATCGGGAAAGTGGGATTAAAACAGGGATTTTTCCGGGGCGCGTCTTTCCGGAACGTATTCATGGGGGATCTTCTCTTCATTCCAGTCTTTTGAAACGTAGAGATTGCAATAACAACTGCCAAATTCGGCAACGTCTGGTTTCCTATATACACACGGACAGATGATGTCCTTGTCGTTTTCCAGGTCGTCAGAAGAGAGTCTGCAGGGACATGACATGTATCCGTATCGATCCTT
>JAKSDL010000164.1 GCA_022360105.1 Pseudomonadota bacterium | reverse complement strand
TCCATTGGCGCATAGGCCGGCGAATAACAGGATGGCCACCTCTTTCTGACTTGCCGTCGATGACTTCTTCGTTAGCCAGAACTGTCTTAAGCTCAGGGCACCAATTAACCAGCGCATCATCCTGATATGCCAGCCCCTTGTTATAAATCTGAAGAAATATCCATTGAGTCCATTTATAAAACCTGGCATCGGTGGAGTTAATTTCTCGATCCCAGTCATAAGAAAAGCCAAGTGACTTAATCTGTTTTTTAAAAGTGTTGACGTTTTTCTCAGTGGTAACTGCGGGATGTGTGCCCGTGTTGATGGCATATTGCTCGGCGGGCAGTCCAAATGCGTCCCACCCCATGGTGTGCAACACGTTAAACCCCTTCATTCTTTTGTATCGTGATAAGATGTCTGTTGCCGTATAACCTTCCGGATGTCCAACATGTAGTCCCTGGCCTGATGGATAGGGAAACATATCCAGAATATAAATCTTCTCTTTTGAATGATCTATCTCTGCCTTAAATGTTTTGTTGGACTCCCAATAAGTTTGCCACTTTGGTTCTACTTCTCTTGGATTGTATGACATCTCTCTAATAGCTCTTGTGTGTATTTTTATAAGGAAAGTACTCTGGAGTATTCCGGATGGGCTTCAGACCATGGGAACTCTAAACTGGAAATCTTTAGATAATATCTTCATTGAGACTTTACGTCAATTAGACTAATGGGTAATAGCTGAAATCATGCAATAAAACGGGAAATTAGTTTGCTAGTGAATGATATATGGACTGATAACCTGAGAACAGGCTTTTATGGATGCTTCCCGATTCAACGGCGTCTTTGACAGCGCAATCGGGCTCATGGATATGATGGCAATCTCGGTGTTTACATTGGTGATTGAATGCTGACAACCCGGGATAGTTTTCTCCCAGATTATCACGATTGATTCCCCAAAGCCCAAACTCCCTTATTCCAGGAGTGTCTATCACAAAAGTGTTTTTAACAACCTGATGCATGATCGCATAGGTTGTCGTATGCGAACCTTTTGAGGTTTTATGACTGACCGCACCTACTTTTATATCAAGTCCGGGGAACAGCTTGTTTAAAAGGGAAGATTTTCCCACCCCGGACTGTCCTGCCAGAACACTGACCTTGCCGACCAGCAGGGTCTTCAGCTCAGAATCCGAAGCCTCTGATTTGGTTGATGATTCAATGATATCGAGTTCGATATTGCGATAAGGCTCCAACAGATCAGCAATTTCCTGCTTTGAGACCAGATCGGTTTTAGTCAGCACCAGCACGGGTTTTATATTGCCTACATTTGCGGCAACCAAAATGCGATTGACGAAATTGGTGC
Organism: Pseudomonadota bacterium; assembly: GCA_022360105.1. Next base: position 4,240 of record JAKSDL010000164.1, on the reverse strand, counting down.
GAAAGGGAGGTTTCTTTGTTGCGGCCACCACCAGCAAATTGTCCACGTTGGCGGCAATAATCTGCTCTGCCTCAATCCCGACTCTTGACCGGGATAAAAAGCTTTGTCTTTCTTTGATACCGGAGATTAGCCCTATGTCGTCTGCATCTGATCGACTAAAACTGACCCTGTCTCCAACAGCAATTTGGTTATCATACCGACTGCTTTTGAATAGCTGTCCCTTGACTTTGCACTCAACCATCTCACCATTCTCGTCTAAAAGGTAATAAAAACCTTTGGTACGCTTTGTTACAATTCCGGTATCCACCATATTTCAATTATTGACAGTTCGTGAACAAGGACGCTCACAATTTAAATAAGATGCGAAACAACCCGATCAAGCATCCGGTTGAGCTTATCATCTATAAACAGTTCATCGTTTTATAAGTTTTTTACTGTTACCATAAGATATGACAAATTGCGATGATGATACAGGTATTCAAGGAAGATTTGATAAGGGATCATCCCCTGCCTCAACAACACCTTGTCAGCTCCTGAATTTAACTGAACCAGGTGTATCGTTCAATATTGACCTGTTGCCTGAAGATTTAAAAAATGCATTATTACTAAATAATTGAATATCAAATGGTTGAAAGTTCTTAAATCATTCTTCTATAATCTGGGAACTTGGTTTTCGATTGTTCTATCCTTGTTCTGCAGGGGACTGGCAATTGTTTAAACACACCACTTGATCAACCGGGAGGAGTAGATTGCAAAACGCGGCAGACAGCCCGTCTTGTCAATTAAAGAAGCCGTTTCTTTGGAAATCACGCTGTTTGAATTGGTTTTCTTATACTTTGTGGTTGAGAAGTTGATACACTTTTGAAAGAACTTTCTTGTAAGCCCGTTAGTTCTTGATTTTTTTTCCTAAAGTAGAGGATAATTAAGGTTTAAAGGCTGAATTGAAAAATTTTTTGGTCATTGAAGGCTCAGACCTTCCAAACAAAAGAACTTAAAAAATTAAAAATTGTGTCATCGGGCACAAATTCCACTATCAGTATTCTTTGTCAGAAAAAAAAATAATTTATTGTTATTGCTTTTTTTGGTTTATGACACCATATTTAGATAATTCATTGACAAAATAGACCGATTTATGATTGAACCTTAGTGTCAGTATAATCGGTTTGTAGATCGTAAACAGTTCAAAAACATAATCAGGGGAAGACTTTGCGAGACAGATTAATCGATTCCTGGACTGAAGAGGATATTCTTTTAGTTCATGCCGATATTGTTGATGAGTTTATTAAGAATAATGAAGATCATGGAATCAACGCAGCAATAGAATATGCCAAATATCTTAAATTTAGGGGGCTGGACAACCAGAACTATCCTGTTTTCCTTGATTTGCTTTTAACTAAAAATGCGGAACTGATATACGCTCTACTCGGAGACGGTGTCGTATTCGATCAATTTAAGGAACTTCAGGCAACCCATTACCTGGTAAACGTTTGTTTCAACTTGCTAAATAAACTTCTTCCCGGGGAAATATACGATTTAGCGTTGGAAACATTATTTGGGGTTCTCAGGAAGCAATATTACAGCGCCGCAGTTGGGTATAAAATTTACCCACCATCAATTGACGAGCTGAACGCCGTGGGAAAATTCCTTGATAGTTCAAAACCTCAAACCGAAAGTATGAACCGGTTAATCCTTGACATCCTATCCAATTTGGGTGAATTAAGTTCGAAAGATACAGAAGACCAAACAATTGATCGTATTGGAGCCCATGCGAATAAAATACGATCCTCTTTTTTAGATGAAAGAGCAACATTGGCAGAAGCAATCCCAGAAGCTATTATGACCGTCAGGACTTGAGATAGCATTAATGTTGTAAAAGAAGCGCTTTTTTTAGAATAATCTTGATAATCAGTGAGAAGGAGTAATAATTATGACCGAGACTGAAAACGTTGAGAGAATAGAATGGACAAAAAAGTCGATTGATCGGGTAGAAGGGCTGGTGTTAAAAAATGCTTTTTCCTGCCGGACACCGGAAGCGACTGAAACGACAATGGCATATACCAGATTCCTCCGTCTGACAAAAATGACAAATGAAAACTACCCGGTTTTTTTGTCATTGCTGGAAGTTGAGAATCATTATGTAATTGATTCTCTGATTGGTGACGAAGACCCATTTGTTTTCTTCACACCGATTCAACCCACCAAGCACCTTTTGAGAGACTGTTTCAGGCTTCTTACCTACTGGCATCCGGGTGGTATTTATCCTAAGACCATTTCAATCGTACTCGGCGTGCTTCAGGCAGCTTACAGCTATGCCAAAGACGGGAATTACATTCACAAGGTTTCCATCAACGATGTTAACAATCTCGGTAAGCATTTGAACAAAGATTCCGGACAGTCAGATCCTGTTAACAGGGCAATCCTCGATATTCTGGACAGACTATCGTTACTGGAAGGTCAAGGTGATGCGGAAATGGAAGAGCTATCAAGACAGTGCAACCTCGTCAGAACACATTTCTTTGACCGTCGAAAGAAGATGGAAGATGTCATTCCGCAGGTCTTGCTGGTAAAATCGGATTACCTTGTTAAAGAAATCACGCCAAACTATGTATTTGAAGACTAATAACTAGGAGGAGAAAAATGCTACTAGTCGATAGACAAAAGATTTATACTCCAGAAGAGATCGGTGAAATCGAAAGTATCCTTTTGCAACAAATCCTGGCTTGCGGGACTTCTGATGCTGTTGAGGCTTGTATCGCCTATTCAAGATTTCTAAGTCTTACTGGAATTACAAATGAAAATTATCCTCTCTTTATCAAGGTGCTTGAAGTTGGTAACCATTGGGTGATTGACGCTCTGATCGGGGAACGGGATCCCTTCTTGTTCCTGAGTTCGATTCAACCGAACTATGAGATCTTGAAGGTGTTTTTTAAGCTTCTTGCTGCCAGGCATCCGGGAGAGCTTTATGCTAAGTCACTGTCTGTTATTCTGGGTGTTTTGCAAACTACCTATAATGTTCCGGAAGATGGCTTCAAAATTTACCGGTTGACTATTTCGGATCTTAATTCCTTGGGAAAACATTTGGATGAGGAAGTTGGTCAAGAAGACTCCCTGAACCGTGTTATTTTGGATATTCTTTTTAGAATCTCTATGCTGCAAGGCCGGTTGGGATCGGAAGGACTGGAAGGTGAGGACCGAGATAAAGAAGAATTGGCGATTCATGCTAAGGAAATCATGAATTTTTTCTTTGACGATACAAAGCAATTACGCCAGGTAATTCCTCAAGTGCTGCTGATCAGAAAGGACTTCAGAAAGAATGAAATTCTACCTCGCGATGAAGTTCGTTTTGAGGATTCAAAGCTTTTTCAGCTCGAAAACATGGGCGAAGAACCTTATACGGAAGATGAAGGAGAAGTTGAAGCTGAAGGAGAAGTATACGAGGATGAAGAAGAGTACGAAGAAGTATACGAAGAGGAAGAGTACGAAGAAGAGGAACCGGAAGGGGCTGGCGATGAAGATCTGGAACCCGAACCGGCCTAGTTTTCTGGAATTGTCCCTTTAATTAGATTTTGAAAAGAACCTTAACACTGCGATTTGCCAGTCTTAAGGTTTTTTTCATTAAACAATCCTTTCTTCAAGGCATTCTATTTCGGATACGTTATGATCAGTAAAGAAGTCAGTCGCACAGCCAAACAGCAATATCTTTACGAAATCCTGGAAGCAAAGAACGTGCAAGCGGCAACTGCCTTATATGCTTACGCACAATTTCTTAATCGGCATCCACTCCGCTATGAGTATTTTCCTCTTTATCTGAAAGTTTTTGAATCAAATAATCAATATGCCATTGATGCGCTAATCGAAGATTTAGTACCGGAATCTTTTTTCGATATGATAATCATTCCTAATCATTTTGTTGTGAAAAAGATGTTTGGTTTGCTTGACATGCACAAAACCAGCACCTTGTACGAAATGACTGTGCGCGTCTTGTGCGGGTTCATCAGACGAGTATATGTGATTGCCGAAGACGGTTACCGGATTTATCAATTGAATGTTAATGATCTCAATAGTCTGGCCAGAAATCTCGATGAAGAACACGATCAAAGATACCCTGTAAACCGAGTGGTTTTAGAGACCCTGCAATATATATCTGAATTGGATAATCTGAATGAAACCGACAAACAAAAACTTGACGTGGGGAGACAGGCGAACCGTATCAGGGGAGATTTTTTAGATAATAACCGTA
>JAKSDL010000425.1 GCA_022360105.1 Pseudomonadota bacterium | reverse complement strand
GTTTATGCATCAGAACCGGACAATCAGTCCTATTTTGGTAAAGCTGCTTATGCCTCAAGAGTTGATTTCTCGCATCCAGACTTGAGCTACCAGGGAGAATGGATAGGAGTAATGAAGCTTTCACCCGAAGGTACATTGCTGGCTCGGAAATATATGGAAGAACAAAAGCAAACCCCGAATTTCAAAGATCTTGATATCAGGGATATGATCAACTGGTTCATTGATCGCGGCACAAGAGTAAAAATCCAATATATTTCAGGACATTGGGTAGATGTAAATAACATATCTGATTTAACCTCAGCCAGTGAGTTTTAGCTATGATAAAAGCCAGTGCATTTCTGTCCATTTGCAAACAGAACTCAATCGATTTTTTTTCAGGAACCCCTTGCTCTTACCTAAAACCCTTAATAAATGCAGTGATAGATGATCCGGAAATTGATTATTATGGAGCAACAAATGAAGGTGATGCAGTGGCAATAGTATGCGGAGCAGGAATGCTAAAGCGCAAAGGCGTGGTAATGTTCCAGAATTCAGGACTGGGCAATGCCGTGAATCCATTGACTTCACTGGTTTCACCGTTTCGCTTCCCTTTTCTGATGATTGTGACTCACCGCGGTCAACCCGGAGGGCCTCCTGATGAACCTCAACATGAGTTAATGGGATGTATCACCGAACAGATGCTTTCAACAATGAAAATAAAGTGGGACTATTTTCCAACAGAACCGGAAGAACTGGAAACCTCCATGAAAGCAGCTATTGAGTATATGGAAAATACCAAGCAGCCGTTTGCTTACGTCTTAAGAAAGGGAACCATCGAAGCACAGGAACTGCGACAAAAAAAGCCGAATGATCCCATTGGAGAAAGAAGTGTTGAATTTGCGGAAACTCTGAATAAGAAATATACCGAAAGGCCTACAAGAACCGATGTCATCAAAGTTGTTTTGCAACACAAGCTGGAAAACGACTACATAGTTGCCACCACGGGAAAAGCCGGTCGGGAATTATACACCTTGGAGGATTCCGATAGACATTTATACATGGTTGGTTCCATGGGGTGTGCTTCATCCTTTACTTTAGGAGCAGCGCTGTGCTCTGCAGACAAGCGCTGGATAGTTTTAGACGGCGACGCAGCAGCACTAATGAGGATGGGTAACCTGGCGACAATCGGCTCTATCAAACCCGACAACTATCTACATATTCTATTGGATAACGAAGTAAACGATTCGACAGGCGGTCAAGCTTCGGTAAGTGGAGATATTGCCATGGCAGCCATAGCCCAATCATGCGGATATAAAAAAGTTTACTCAACAGATGGTATCGAAGACCTGGAAAAAGCAATGGCAGATTGCACTTCCAAAAACGGTCCTACCTTCATTCACATGAGAATTAAAATGGGATCACCGAAGGATCTTGGAAGGCCCAAGATCAAGCCGCACGAAGTGAAAGAGCGAATGATTCGAGCCCTATCAGCTAATTAAAAAAGAATTATTGGTTACAGTTGGATTTACGAAAATACATTTAGCAGGTTTTTGATGAGCAAGGTGAAATCAGCAGTTATTCTGGCAGCGGGAATGGGTACCCGTTTACAAGAGGTTCTGGAACATACTCCAAAAGGTCTGCTCGAAATTGGCGGAAAAACCCTGATTCTTGAATCCCTGCGTCGACTGACCAATGCAGGAATACACGACATTATCATTGTTACAGGGCATGCCAGCGATAAATATCAAACTGCTTTAGCAGACATTTATCCCGGTGTTCGATATGTTACGAATAAAGAATTTGAAATCACAGGCAGCATGCATTCCCTGTATCAAGCCCGTGAGCTTGTTTCCAAAGATTTTTTGCTGTTGGAGTCGGATCTTTTATATGAAGACAGATCGGTTCCTGCCCTACTCAACTACGAGCACGACACAACCATACTTATATCGGGAAAGACCAACTCCGGTGATGAAGTATATGTTTGTGGAAAGGAAGGATTGGTAAAACGAATCAACAAGAAGTTGACTGATCAATTTCCCTGCCAGGGAGAATTGGTAGGCATTTCAAAAATTTCCCTGGAATTTTATGAAAAGCTTTACAGGTATTACGAGAACAATTTGGAAAGCCAGAGGCTCGCGCATTATGAAGAATGCATATCCGAACTTTCATCAACGAGTGAAGTCCATTACTTCAAAATAAACGACCTGGTTTGGACGGAAATTGATAATCCGGAGCATTTGAATAGGGCTTTAAACCAGATATATCCCCAAATTTACGGTCATTTGCCTCCCAAATAAAGATCCGCACCTGTGGTTTGTTATTGATTAACCTCAAATCAACAATTGTTTTACGCTGTTTTAGGTAAAATTGATTTGACGAACTAGCAACCTAGTGGTCTAATGAATGATTAAACAACATTTAATAACTGCATTCCTTTAT
>JAKSDL010000126.1 GCA_022360105.1 Pseudomonadota bacterium | reverse complement strand
GATATTTTTGCCACTCTTTCAGAATGGCCGCAGGTATACGGGTCTTTGGCATCAATGCTGCTGATAAGAGCCCGCAGGGTACCCATAAGTAATTCCTGCTGATGAGTATATAGAGTCTGGTTTTCGTGGCAATTTGCAAGTTTGTTGGCAATTGAGAGTACAAGTCGGGACTCAAGTGAGCTAAAGGATTTGCTGTTGTTTTTGCCGCATGCAGAAATTGCGCCTACTGTGCCATGATTGGTGATGATAGGGGCAATAATATAGTTGCCGATTTCACATTGCAAAACCTGGCCGGGTATATCAGATTTGTTTTCGATAATAAAGGTGTTATTAATGGATACTCTATTTGCTTTTTGCCAGATCGCAGAAATGGAATTTGCGGCCAGAAGGTATTTCCCCTCCTGAAATACCTCCGGCCGTCTTTTTGTATTTTTTGCCGGAATAGACTTTTCGCTCAGGTCATTCCAGATAATAGCGACATTATCGCATTCGATAACTTCACGAAGTTGTTTGCAGATTGGGTTTACCTGTTCAGTCAGGTTCTTACTGTTAACTGTCAGATCTCCAATCCGGTGCAGAAGATTTATCTCTTCATAGCATCTGCTTAATGCTTCGGTTAGCTTTTCGCTACCTTGTTCGAGTGGATATTGCTTATTTATACTCATAGTTTGTTCATTCATGTATGTGATTTTGTATTAGTGATGATTATGCCGGGATGGCCGCTTTTGCTGTTAGTGTTTCAACTTCTTCTAATAGTTCGGTAGGGCTGAACGGTTTATCCAGGCATTTAACGATACCTGAAGATAACATTTCATCAGATATGTCAAAGCTGTGTGAGGTCAGCATAAGGACCGGAATTTCTTTTGTTGCGGCGTTATACTTAAGCTTGCTGCATAGTTCAAGACCGGAAAGGTCAGGCATGTGATAATCTGTGATAATCAGATCAGGCAGTTCGCTAAGCGCCTGTTCGTAGGCGGCCAGGCCATTTATTGCGGTAACTACATTGTACCCTGCTCTTTTTAACTTTAGGCTGATAACATGTAGAATTGCTATTTCATCATCAGCTATCAATATTTTTGGTCTAATATCCATTTTAACACCTCTTGACGCGAATTACATTTTTAAGTTTCTCTGCT
>JAKSDL010000831.1 GCA_022360105.1 Pseudomonadota bacterium | reverse complement strand
GATCACAGCATGTGATCCTAATTCCTGTTTGTTACTCCCGGGTTAACGCTAGACAAAGCCGGCAAGATGGCATAGGTGTAGGGGAACTGCCTGTAACACTGTAGCAATGAATGTTTTGGAAATTAAGAAAATTGATCTATATAAAATAGACAGGGCAATCCTCTGTGAGAAAAAGGCACAAAATGAGTCTTTCATGATGTGCCCACTTTGCGAGTTTTATCCCTGTCAGCAACTCACGGCTGAAGATATCTATGATTTGAATACTTCACCGTTGATGGACAGAACCGTTTTAAAACTAAAACCAAGGAGATGTAAGTTGTTTATTATCAAATATTTAGATGGTACATTAAAGGAAGCCCCGGAATTGGACCCGGCAAATCCTGATAAAACCCTGATGCAGAATGTAGACACGGTTTATCAGATTGGAAAAGAGCTTATCCCTGTTATCGTGCTTAAACCTAAACCAAAAGAAGAACGAAAAAAAGTAGCGCCTAAATCGTCCGGCAAAGAAAAGAAAGGCGGAAAGTCTTAAATGGCAACGAAGCTGGCAAATCGAAATCGTGGAAAAGGAGAGAAAATGAGTGATGAAAAAAGCATATATGAGCCGTTGGACAGACCAGAGGTGACAAACTATCTTTTTCACCCTCGTGGGGAAAGCGGATTCGGATCAGGTGAAAAGAGATTTGAGGAATTAACCATTCCAGTTGATGAAAATGTAACCATTGGTGCCAGGTTTTATGCCTGCGATAAAAGAGCACCGGTTTTACTGTTTTTTCATGGCAATGGTGAGATTGTTGAAGATTATGATGATATCGGGCAATTTTACCAGCGGATGAATATCAATTTCTTTCCCGTTGATTACAGGGGATATGGGATTTCAACCGGGAAACCGACTGTTACGGCAATGATGAATGACTGCAACAAGATCTTCGATTTTGCAGTAAATTATTTGAGATCAAATGGGTTTGAAGGAGCGATTGTAATCATGGGGAGATCACTTGGCAGCGCTTCTGTCCTCGAATTGACAAATACGCGTAAGGATCTGGTTGATGGTTTGATCATAGAAAGCGGATTCGCTTTTGCATTGCCCTTGCTCAAGCTTGTAGGTATAAACCTGGACAGTATTGGTGTTACCGAGGACCTAATTGCCAATGACAAGAAAATTGATGGCTTTGACAAGCCGACATTGATCATTCATGCGGAATTTGATCATATCATTCCTTTCTCCGATGGAGAGCATCTCTACAATCAGTCTCCGGATCAGGATAAAAGAATGTTAAAGGTTCCTGGTGCCAATCACAATGATATCCTGGCCAGAGGTCTTGAAAACTACATGCAGGCCGTCAAAGAACTGCTCGAAAGAGCCGTTAAATTCCATGCTGGTCGGTGAACTGCAATCGATGAAAAACTGAATCTGTCATGTAACTATTGTTGTGGACCGGTTGACAGTAATTCTTTGTGATTGACCTATACACCTAGTAAAAGGTAGTGTAACAGATACACTGCTTTAAATTCCTGGTTTTTTAACGTTTTTTTTGTAAAAACACCTGGGATATTTCAAAACAAGAAAAGGACTTATTTTGCAAGAAGAAAAGATTTTGATGCAAGGGACGGTATTGGATTCGTCTAAAGGGGTTTTTCAAGTAGAGTTGGAAAACGGCCACACGGTTATCGGTCATCTCTCCGGGAAGATGAAAAAATATTATATCAGGGTATTGAAAGGTGATGAGGTGACGATCGAACTATCGCCATATGATTTAACACGAGGCAGAATCGTCGAACGTAAAAAGATTGAACGAAAACAAAATCTGACAAAAAAGGCGAAAAAACACCGCACATACAAAAAAAGATAGTCCTTAATTTCCTAGAAAGATTGCCATTATATTGAAATCAGTGATTTTTTAAAAAAACCTCTCCATCTTCCGGCAATCTGCTTCTTTTTTGCATACATCATTTGACTTACATCGATTTTCCAAGTGGATTGTTTTATCTTAAAAAAATCAATCCTTTCCTTCACAATCCAAACGTTGTTGGCAGATAATAGTTGCCGTCACTATGCTTTGTCAGCTGATCGTTCAGGGGGAGTTATGGTAAAGTTTCGTTTTGTTGTCCTCTCGTCGTTTCTGCTTTCTGTGGCACTTCTGTCAGGTTGTTCCAACACTCGGGAAATTGAGTTGGACAAAAGTAACTTACGGCGTCAAATATCCATTCAAAAGCATTTGCAGAGTTTGAACAGTCAAAATGAACAACTTAAAAAATCGCTGACAGAATCGTCGACTGCGAATACCGAAAATGGGGAATTGCTAAACAAGTCTCTAATGAAGGAAAACACCCCGGAACTCCAACAACTCCTGAAAGAGTACAAGCAGATCAACCAGAAAACCCAACTGAGCTTAGATTCAATCAAGCGCTCTATCGATGATGACACCGAAAAAAATGCCTACCTTCTGGAGATGCTGGATGGCTTTTCGCCTCAAGATGATGAACAGGAAATGCGTTTGGATAAAATGGAAACTGCTTTAGGAGCTGAGAAAAAGAAAAAACGATATGCTGACAATGTCCATATCGGGATTTCACCTCAGCATATGCTGGGCAAGGCTAATTGGGTAGATGAAGATAACGACGTTGACGTTGATTTTGAATACAGCGGCACTACATCCGGAGCATACTTTACCTATGCCGGAGATAACAATCTCACTATAGGTGTCAAATACATGACATTGAATGGCGAACTTACACCTGAACAAGACATTGCCGGAATTGATCACTACAAGGTAGACAGCTATCTGGGATTGGTTTCATTAGGTTTTAGAATTAATGCCTTTGAGACCTTCAATATAATGCCTGAATTTGTATACGGCGTTGGTGAAAGCAATTTCGCTGACTGCACCAAATCGGCATGCGATAGCGATAAATACTATAAAACCACTACTACTGCTGTTGGCATGGAACTGCCGTTTTATCATCAGCTCAGTGTGGCGTTTTCCTGGGGCTTTAAGCTCACCGGTTACAAAGTGACTTCGGATGGAGCAGATCGGGTTGTAAACTCTAACGAAACTTCAATGGATATAAAAACCGAAACAACATACGCTGGACTGGGCTTAATGGCAGGACTGGCTTGGTAGGTTTAACAAGTTGTTTTTAAGAGGCTGATGCAGTTTTAATCAGCTTCTGCAACTTCCTTCGGTTTCTGATTAATCGCCAACTTGGTTTCATGATCGTTCCACCGTTCCACCAAGTCTTTTAACATTCGCTTTCTTTTCAATCCTTTATATATGTGTGCCAAATATGCAAACACGTCTTTATCCGGTTTGATATTGAACGCGCTCTCGAAGCTGTAAATAGCCGACTCAAAATCCTGGTTTTTCATATGTTTCTTGCCGTCTTCAATCAGCTCCTGCCTTTTTTCCAGTTTATTTTCCTCCCTTTTCAAAGTACTTAAATGTTGTTGCTCCTCATAAAGTGATTGAACAAGGTTATGTTTATTTAATCTCTTGTAAACGGAAATTAATCGTTCAATAGTTTCCGATGTTCGTGCCAGCTTCAGGGCTCTTTCATAAAGAACGCTGGATTGCGAAAACTTGGAATTGTTAAACAATTCATCTGCCTGATGACAAATGATATCATGAACTTCTTTCAGTTTATTTTTAACTATGGGCGAATCCGGATATCGTTTTTGAATCTCTCTAAAAGCGTCAAGGGCTTCTAATTGCCTCTTTCTAAGCAGATGTATGTCTCCAATATTCATCCAAGCTTTGATATCGTTGCTTTCATAGGCCACGATTTTGTAAAGCTTTAGCGCCTTGTCCAGCTGATCATTTCGGAAGTAGACATCCGCTTGTTTTACAATCTCGCTTTTATAGATCAGCCCCAACGATTTTTCCAATAGAGATGCAGCAATGATTTGAAATTTGTAAGCAAGAAGCCTGTTACCTGTCCGTCGGTGCAGGAGAGCGAGGTTGATATTTAGAAGCCTGTTGTCTTTATCGCTCCTGATTAACCTGGTAAGAATGTCAATGGCTTTGTCTTTTGCTCCCCGAACTGCATTGGATAGTCCAATACACTGGTCTAAATCTTCAAAATCTACCTGGAAGTTTTTAAGAATTTGAAATTGTTCGCTAGCAACCGCAACGTTTTTGTGCTTTAGAGCATATAACCCGAGGTTAAACATATCGATGTACAAGGCATCGGATTCTTCTTCGTCCAGATCCTGTGCCTGCTTTTTACCTATTTTATCTAACAGAAATTCAATAACAACAGGGCTTTCGACTTTTATCTCCTGCTCAATCAAAGCCTCCAGTTCACTGTTAAGCGCTTCAAATTCCTCTTTTTGATCATTCGATTGTTTCGCTTGCAATTCCTTGTTTATACGATCAATATTCCTGTTTTTATTGTCTGTTATGATCTTTCGGACTTCAGACTCTGCGGTCCGTATGGTTTCGTTGCTATTCAAGGGCTCCGGAAATACATAATCGGAAATCTTAAAAAACTGACTGATCAGTTTTGAAACATCGTGATCGTACCATTCGACATGACCCATGCTGGCAGCCAGGTTATAAAAAGCCAGGATACTGCTACGATTGATCTTCAATGCCTGCCGATACAGATTGTTGGCTTGTTTGTAGTTACCGAGCTTTCTTGAGTAATTCCCCAGGGTTATTGCCAGTTTTTCTTCTTTTTTGACTTGAAATAAAACCAAACCAATCGTTAGTGCCTTTTCCTTGTTTTCATCACCTTCATGCTTGATAAAAAGTGTTTCAAGCTCTGGTTGCACAGCTTGTTGATTACGTTCAAGAGCTATTTTCAATTCAATCATGGCCTGCTTGTACAATTTATCTTGTAAAAGCATGAGGCCTTTTTTGAAGACAGTTTCAGCGTCTTTGGTTACTGCAGGTTTTTTGGGATTGGATTTTTGAAGCAGCATGCGGGTGGTATAAATCAAGTCATCTGTATAATTTATGGCCTCTTTTTAAAACAAGACAGTACCCATCTTAGCCATTCTTTTAATACAATGTAAATCTTTAATATCCGGGCTGTTGATGATTGAAAGGCAAGCAGTTGGATTGAATGTAGCAGGGTAAAAATTTACTAATAAATACAAATCGTTATATTTAAAGCTCACTTGCAGAATGTTCCATTGCCTTGATTTCTCCAAATTCTTCCTGCTGCTCCATTGAATGGAGCAATTGAACATAATATCCGTTCTTAGCTACTAATTGTTCATGACTTCCGGTCTCCACTATCTGGCCTTCTTTCATTACCAGGATACGATCAGATTTACGTATGGTACTTAAGCGGTGAGCCACTGCAATCACTGTCTTGTCATTGAATATCTTCTCTATTGCCTTTTGGATGAGTTCTTCAGTCAGAGAATCAATAGAACTGGTAGCTTCATCCAGCAATATCAATTCGCTGTTTCCTGCAATCGCCCGGGCAAAAGAAATAAGTTGAGCCTGTCCGGCCGAAAGATTCCCCCCGTGATCTATGATTTGATAATTCAATTTGCCTGGTAAATGATTTATGAATTCCTGCGCATGGACGTATTCCATGGCTTGTTGAATTTGTTTTTCCTCTATTTCGGGTCGGTTAAGCGAAATGTTAAATGCCAGTGATTCGTTAAAAAGGTGTACATCCTGATGCATCAGGGTTGCAAACCGGTTGAGGTCATTTCTGGAAACAGCGCTGATTTCATTGTTGTTGATTTTAATTGATCCCTCATAGTTAGTGTAACTTTTGGTTATAAGCTTTAAAATGGTGGATTTTCCGGAACCTGTTGCTCCGACAATCGCTATTTTTTCCCCTTTATTCAGACTGAATGACACATTTTTTAAGACGAAATTCTCATCATCGGTATAACTAAAGTTTACACTGTTGAAGACCAGTGATGAAAACCTTTCGATACCGGGTGAACTGTCTGTGTTAGACTGAGAGGAGTCTTTTTCGGGCTCAATGCTGAACAGATCGTTAATATGCTCCAGTGCAGCCAACGCCCTCTGAATCAACGCAATTTGCTGGGCAAACTCACGAATGGGTACAAAAATCTTACTTAATGTATTAATGAAACCAATCAAGACGCCAATGGTGATAAAACCCGCCAAAATCTGTCCGGTGCCATACCAGATAATCAAAGCCATGGTTACTGATGTCAGGCCATCTATCAAAGAAAACAAACTGGCATCGTAACTGTTTGCCCTGGTCTGTGCTTTTAAAAATCGTTTATTTTTTTCTTTAAACCTGGCAACAACTTTAGCTTCGGCGTTGTATAACTGGATGGTTTTGATACCATTCAGGCTTTCCTGCAAATACCCTGTTGCAACAGCCAGAGCCTCCCTGGCCTTGTTAAAGTTTTTTCTTAATTGTTTCCGAATATAGGAAACAAGGATGTACACAACAGGAAATACCAATATGATTAACAAGGTTAACTTCCAGCTGAGATAAAACAGGAAACACAGCAACGATAGCGTTTTAAAAAAGTCGGTAAACAATGCAAGGACTCCCACTGCAATCGACTCTCCCATGGTTTCCATGTCGCTGGTTAGTCGGCTCAGGGTTCTGCCAATTGGGTGTTTATCGAAATATGATCTTGGAAGAGTCAGAGTATGGGCAAATAACGCACGTCGCATTTCCGCGATGGTCAATTGTCCGGCTTTCTGAAGAGAATATGTATAGGTGCCGTCTGCCAGATATCCTAGAACGACTGCCCCGGCCAGGTAAATGGTCATTTGATACAAACCCGGCAAGTTACCAACCACGATATATTCATCAACGATATGTACAAGTAGCAATGGGATTAGGACGGAAGCGCCGGTGGTAAACGGTACGGCAATCAAAGCTGTTATCAGCCAATGCTTATAGGGTTTTAAAAACCTGTAAAACACCTGCAGAAGCTTAAAATCAGTCAGTTTTTCGAAGCGTTTTAATTTCATCACTGTTCTTGCAATTGCCAGGTTTTTGAATAGAGACCGTCACGTTGGATCAGCTCTGCATGAGTGCCCTCATCTACAATTCGTCCTTCGTCCAAAACCAGTATCTTATCTGCCTGTTCTAAGGCCTGGACCCTGTGTGAGACGATCAGTAAACTACGCGCAGTTCTTTTTTTCAGGATGGTGGACAGTAAAAAACGTTCGGTTTCGTAATCCACCGCAGAGAGGATATTATCCAGAATTAACAAATCGTATGGTGCCATCAGTGAGCGAGCCAGGGATATTCGCTGTTTTTGTCCCCCGGAAATCATGATACCTTTTTCCCCTATGCCCGTATCCGTTTTTTCCGGGAACCGTTCAATTTCTTCCTTTAAGGCACTTTCAAAGATAACCTGTTCCAGATAATCCGGTTTAATAGAGGATTCGTCTTCCGCACCGAACAAAATGTTATTTTTGACAGAATCGGAAAATAAAAAAACATCCTGGGAAACCGTTCGTATGACCTTTCTAACCTGCAATGAACTCAGCTGATTGATGTCGTATCCGCCAAAAAAAATGGCATTGTTTTCAACCTTAAGATAGCGATTCAGG
>JAKSDL010000824.1 GCA_022360105.1 Pseudomonadota bacterium | reverse complement strand
TGGCGGTTATATCTGCACATCCGAAAACCAACAACAAAAAATCATCACCTGCCAATATGGAGAAAAAGGACGGATAAAGATTCATTCTGCTCCACGTTTCGACAGATATGAATCAATTATTCATGAGAAAGGAGTATTCGGCTCCTTGAGACGTTTTTCGATGGTACGCAGCCAAAAAAAAGCTCAAAAACAATTCCGGACTTTCACCATCAAACCGGATCTGATCCACTGCTATTTCAGCACGGTAAAGTCGGATAGTGACAACACTATGCTTTACAACCACCCGGCTGCGGATTTCCGGAAACTGATCTCCATGCTGCTGCAATCAGGCAGTATAGAGCAGTCATCATCCTTTCAAACAGAATCACAGGCCAACGCCTCGCCGTTGAATACCCGGCTTTATCGAATCATCGAAAATTGTAGCCGAACAGCGGGGTTTACTCGGGTTTTTCCTTCCATTACCCGTGGGTATTGCGACAACCGCTTTTTGAGAGCAAAGGGAATTATCACCTATGGCTTTTTTCCCGTCGGTTTGCGGGAAAACCTTTCATCCATGCATGACTCCAACGAATGTATCCATCAAAACTCCCTGTTTGATGCCTATCAACTGCTTTCCACTATCGTTAAATCCTTTGTTTATTAACGACAACCATTCAAAATATAAATAGTGTTGATCAAAACTGAAGTCCGAAAAAATTCTGACCCGCGACCAGCCGTATACAAGTAATACAGTTACCTTGTGCTAATTTATAATTTTCGTATTGACTAAAAATATAATACCAGTATACTAAGTCTATCTGAATTGACTTATTCAGATAATGTCATGTTAACTCCATGTATCTTAGGCTCTAATATCAGATGGTTTGGGTTGAAGGTTAGCAATGCGTTCAAGCCGAACCATCTTGATTTCTCAAGATTCGAAGGTATTAGATGCTGTCATGATGATCTTAAATATCCGTCAAAAAACTGTTTTTGTTGTTCTGGATTTCAAAATATCCACAGATACGGAGTGGCAAAATGTCAGAAAAGCAACTGGTAGCCGTTTATATGATCATCGGGATGTTGTATCTCGTGGTTAAATTTGTGTTTGTCACAACAGGTTATCTGCTCCCGAACGGAATTGAACTGGAAGCGATTCCGGCAGTTACGACCTATGTATTCGGAATTTGGGTGTTAATGACATCAGATTCCCGGTTTAAAAAGTCAGTTCAATACAGACTAATGATGCTTATCCCCCTGGCGTTATTACTATTTATGCCACTATTTACTTATCAAAACCAGGGCGATTGGTGGTTGTCGGAAGGAAGGCTTTCCATCCTGCTTTTGTATGAATTGTTTGCCCTGATGCAATTTGTGATTGCTTTTCGTCTAAAAAAAACAATGACAGGCCGTCATCCATCCGCATCATAAAACGCATTCAGACAGCAGAATAAAGATACCCTATTCATCTGAAGCATCGATCTGTCTGAATACCCATCTCTTTCCTATATAACAATCTTTTCCTAAGCCTTGGGCAGCTTCTGAAGCACAATACACCTCTTTCATGGTCCTAAATAGATACGCATCATAATATTTATTAAATACTATCTACGTAAATATAATTTCGTATTGACAAATTTTTGGTTTGTATAATACTTAGGATGAATCTGTTTTTGGTTTTTTTATAGCCACACTACGGGGAATATTTTTGATGTTATTTTTTGCATGAGAATTCGTTTTTAGGAATTCCATTCACAATTAGCCCACCGCAATACGAGTAAACATGTTTTTTTTAAACCTTCAACGAATCGTTCCGTTGCCTAAACGCTGCTGGTTACTTTTCCTGTTCCCCCTTCTGCTAATCGATATCGATGCCCATTCGGCCTCCGCTGACCAGGTAAAGAAAGTGATTGAGAAGCAGGTACGACAGGAAGAACAAATGCGTAAACAGTTTGAGCAATGGGAAAGTGAAAAAGCCGTTCTGTTATCGGAAATCAGGGATTTGAAGATCAGATCCACCTGGTTGGATTATCAGCAGATAAAATATCGCAATTACCTGATCAAACAACAGCAGGTGATCGAGGAGCTCAAGGAAAAAAAGATCTCAGCCCGCAGGATTCGAATGGAGCTGGAACCACTTCTGGATCAACTCATTGTAAAACTTGAAAAAGAAATCAAGGCAGATCTTCCTTTCCTGCAAACCGAACGGATGGAACGGCTTGAATTTCTGAAGAATTCTTTGGCCGATTATCATATTGATCTCAGCGAAAAGCTGCGACGAATCCTGGAGGCACTCAGGGTAGAAGCGGAATATGGAAAGACCGTCGAAAAAACAGAAGCCATGTTGACCCTTAACGAGAAGCCTACCAAAGTGATGATGATTCGAATCGGTAGAATAGCTCTTTATTACCGAACCCTGGAAGGAAAGCAGATCGGCTTCTGGAATACTGAGACCAACGCCTGGGAACAGTTACCAAGCGCTTATGCTTCAGACCTGGCCAAAGCTGCGGAAATGGCCAGCGGCAAAAGAGCAGTTGAACTGCTGAGACTGCCCGTCGGTAACCCCAGGAGAAAGGAACATTGATTATGATACGACTTAGCAAAAAAGAATTGACGCGTACCTTTCTTTTAATCACTACGGTTCTGATGATTCCGTGCCTGCATGATGTGCAGGGAGCGACCACCAAAAAAAAATCTGATGAGGTTGTTAAACAGGAATTTGAGGCCAACTGGACAAAAACGGAAAAAGCCATTCACGAAGAAAACAAGCAGTTTAAAAAATTAAGCAAAGAGTCCTTGCAGGCCGTTAAACAGGAAAGGAACAGACTGCTCAAAACCAAGCGGGATCTAACCGGTAAAATAGACAAGCAGGAAGCTGAACTGGAAACGCATCGAACCTTGTTTAACAAGCTGCTTCAATTGGAAGAGCAATTACTCACGGAAATCGAAGCCGAGAACCAGGAATTAAAAACCCTGGAAGGCACCATCAGGGCTTCTGCAAAAGAAGCCGACGGGTTGATTCGCGGAAATCCGACCTCTTATGAAGTAAAAGAGCGGACGAAACTGGTATCAACCCTTCTGGAGCCTGACCATTATCCAAGTCTGGATGAAATCGTGGGACTGTCCAACCTCTATTTTAACGAAGTTGAGCTCTCCTCCCAGGTAAAAACGCGAACCGGTGAATTCATCGACAAAAGCGGTAATATTGTCACTGGAGAGATTTTAAGAGCGGGAACGTTCACAACTTATTATCAATCTGTCGATTCGGGTGAGAGAGGGTTCCTGAAGCCGGATAACCAGTCACTGTATCTGACAGCCATTCCGCAGGAAATCACCGGAAAAACGGAAACCGCCTTGGAAAACTATCTGGAAGGACAGGAGATCTCCCTTCCGGTGGATCTCTCCCGTGGAGCTATTTTTCAGTTAATGACCAAGGAAAAAGGATTATCGGAAACCATACAAGCCGGCGGAGTACTGGCCTGGATGATACTCATCATTGGCGCCATCGCTTTGGTCATTGCCCTGGAAAGAATCTACAACCTGATCAGAATTCGATCTGCCAGCGAAAAAGAATTCTCAGGCTTGATGGAACTCGTTGAGTCCAATGAACTGGGAAAATCTCTGGACTATTGCGATAACTACCGGAAAAAGCCGACATTCCGGGTTTTGAAAAGTATTCTTTCGTTCGCAAAATCCGAAAGTACCGTGATTGAGAATGCTTGTGAAGAATCGATAATGCGCGAAATGCCCCGACTGGAGCGTTTTTTATCCACCCTCGGGGTACTGGCTGCAATTGCCCCGCTGCTCGGTCTGTTGGGAACAGTTACAGGTATGATTAACACCTTCCAGGTAATCAGTGCTTTTGGCACAGGAGATCCCAAAATGATGTCCGGTGGAATTTCCGAAGCCCTGATCACCACCCAACTTGGTTTAGCAGTGGCTATCCCCATTATGCTCTTTCACCACTATCTGGAAAGAAGAGTGGACAGGATCATGGGAAATATGGAGGAAAAAGGATCTGCTTTGACCGTAAGCTTAATGGAGACCTATGGAAAATCTGACCAATCACGGAATGTGGATTACGCTAACTGATCTGTTCCGGGACACACAGGAACATTTCCAAAACGGCGGGGAAGTGATGATTCCCATGCTGATCATATCTCTTTTTATCTGGCTGCTTATCTTGGTAGTGGCCTGGCAACTGCTGAGTATGGGAAAAGAGCAACCCGTAGCAGGATGTATGGAGTCAGAAAATGACTGCGTATCAAAAGGCTGCACCTGGCAGAAAGAGTTTCTTATCATTTTTCATAAAAAGCGAAGCGGTAAACCCTCAACCGATCAAAAACTGGTAGAGAGCATTCTGTTGGGCTTTCGCAACAGGGCAGATAAGTATATACATACTATTTTGCTTCTGGCTGCAGTGGCACCTTTGCTGGGTTTACTTGGTACCGTGATGGGAATGATTACTACCTTCGATACTATCGGGCAGTTCGGCACCGGAAATGCGCGCGCACTGGCTTCAGGAATTTCCGAGGCACTTATCACTACCCAGACAGGCCTTATCATATCAGTTCCGGGCCTACTCATCGGCACCATTTTAAAAAGAAGAACAGACAGGCTTCTCGAACGCATCAGACGATTTGCCTTGGGTACAGTCAACTATTTGGAAAATCAACAGTCGCCAACCGGTATACCGGCATTGGCTAACTAGTGCCTGAACTGAAAATGGCTAGACCCTTATCCGGTCTTATACCGGATACCGG
>JAKSDL010000642.1 GCA_022360105.1 Pseudomonadota bacterium | reverse complement strand
GGACACCATAAATGTCGTTGCAGGTAATAACATAGAAAACACGTCTTTGGCGACGATCATAAATCTGGGACTGGCAGCTATAATGAACACGGCTTGTGCCAATATCATGGACCTTGCTCTAGGAGTTGTTTTAAGCAAATCTGGAGGACTCTACTCTCAATTGGCGGGTGGTATCATTGCTAACACATCAGTGCTGGGTATTGAGCAAGCTTCTAAAAACATTGTTGAAAGCACTTCCCAGGCTCTTTTACTAAATACTGCGTCAGCAGTAGTCAATAGCGGTGGGGGAACGGTAAAAACCAAAGCAGGTCTGGCCATCCTCAATAACGCTTCAGAAAAGATCCACAATGAATCGGACAAAAAAACAAACAAGATTTCATTGGTGAGCATGTCGGAGTCTAAAAATGCCGCGGTGAAAGGAAACACCACCATAGGGCCATAAGGTCCAATGTGCATAATTATGGATATTGACACACAACCATACAATCAAAAATGTTCAATTATTTGAGTGTTTATTCCAATCTGGATACTTCAGTTAAAAGAGATCGAAAATTCTGGTTGCAGAAAATAGAGGGTAGCGAAGGACTTTGTGAAGATTTTGACTACTCTCTTAAAGTCAATTCCTTGGAAAGGCTAAGCAGTCAAGACATTGAGAAACTGTTGGGGGATGCCATCACGGTTGAATTGGAGTACCTGGCCCAAAACCATCTGTCTGAAAAAAAATATATCAATGGACTGGTGTACAAAATCGTAGAAGCAGGACTCAGCCGAGCACCTTTGCAACCTGATGTCTGGGAATACACCATAGAAATAGGTCCCTGGTTCAGACAACTCGATTATATCAAGGATTGCCGTATCTTCCAAAAAGGTGGCAACAATAGCATGAAGATTGTTTCGGAGTTGCTCAACGAATTGGGATTTCGGGCTTTTAAGGACAAAACAAAGGGGAAACTTCCTGCCAGGGAGTATTCAGTTATCTATAATGAGACAATCAGTGATTATATAAGAAGAATATGCCTGGAAGATGGCATATTGTGGCGCTATGAACATTTTGAAAAAAGGCATGAACTGGTCTTTTACAACCACTCAAGCGATTTACCGGAAATACCGGATCACTCCAGGGGTGTTCAAGATGGAGTTTTCGCCTTTTGTCACGAGAAAACCCACATACCAATAAAAGAATCCACAATCTCATCCTATCATTGGGAAACATCACCGGTTAAAAAGGTCAAAAAAACAAGCGGTTTAAACAAAGCAACCATGGGTGATTTTCGATACCGCTCATCATTTAAAGACCGTGACGAAGGTGAACAGCAGGCCGACCGGAGAATCCAATCCCTTAAAAGCCGAAAAGACCGGTTTTACGGTCAATCAACCATGAGACATTTCACCTCCGGAGCGAGTTTTAACCTGCATGCCTCGACATTGAAAGACCATCACCGGAAGTCTTTTTTGATAAAACATCTGTTTTTAAAAGCAACCAGGGAAAACTATACAAACAGCTTTGAAGCTGTGCCTGCGGGTACTCCCTATTATCCAGCCGTAGAAAATCGAATTAAAAGACCGGTTATTGTAGGGACGCAAACAGCAGTGGTGGTTGGAGCTGAAGGAAAGGGGAAGGTCAGCAGTAATAAACACGGACAAGTCAAAGTACGATTTCATTGGGATCATCACCCTCCGGACAATGCCATACACACATCAGCATATGTCAGGGTTTCAAATCCCGCTGCCGGGTCTCAACGAGGGTTCGTCTTTACTCCTCGTATTGATGAGGAGGTCATCATCTCCTATGAAAACGGGAATCCTGACAAACCCTTGATCGTTGGGAGTGTGTATTCCAAAAATCGCCCTACTCCCGGAATGCAAGGGTCGGGTTCATTAAAAGACTCAATCATGAACATGACTGGTGCTGGTGGAGGAGAAAGGTATGTTTCTCCTGTCTCTCAATTGTATTCCGGTACAATCAAGAGCGATGAAGACAAAGATTCCAATCGTATGACTCTTAATGATCAAAAAGGGAATGAAAGCTATGAATTGAACGCTAAAAAAGACCTGAATATGGATGTAGGGCGGGATCTGAATATCGACGTGGAAGACGACATTTACATCTTTGCCAACCAGGAAAACATTAACGCTAAAGAGAGTGTTAAATCACAGGCTGGTGGCAGTATCATAAACGGAACGCTAACCGCCATGGTTAATACTGCAGGCAGGGATATATCACATATGGCCCTGGGCGGAATATTCAATATTGCCGGTGGTGTTATTTCGAATATGGCAGGAGCTACCATCACAAATACTGCCATTCTCTCAGTCAAAAACGAAGCCTCCGGACCATTAAAACAGGAAGCGGCAACACTATTAGCCAATACCGCACTGGGAACGATCCTTAACACCGCGGATAATGTGTTCCACGAAGGGGATCTGGCGGTAACCAACATATCTCTGGCTGAAATCATAAACATTGCTTCAAAAGAGATTGAAACCAAATCCATGTTTCAGAAAGTCCAAACAGACAACGAATCAAACACGGAAACAGGAGACTTTGTAATTAAAGGAATCATGCCCAAGATTAACTCGTGACGACTATCGGTTATCAGAATATGTAAAACCGAAAGCGAAGCTTTCACAGACTGTAAATCTGCAATCTAAAATCATAAATCTAAAATGACCAAAAGGCTTTACATCCACGACGAAGCACCGGAAGAAATCAAAACAAATATAGATCTGGCCCAGGACTGCCTGGACAATATGCTGGGTTATCAGGATAAAGCCAACAACAAGACATTGACCCTGGAAGATCTGGATAAGATGGTGAACAGAAACCATGCCATTATCGATAAATTCCCAGCCGGAAATCCTTCCAGTGCTGGTCTGCCCACTAAAATCGATGGAATAGACGATGTCATTGCTCTGGCTGCAACCAGGAGAGCGGAAGCAACATCCCTGATGGCGAAGAATCCTCCAGTGCATTCCGCCGGTTCAATCAAAGACCTGCACACCCTGTGTCAGAAACCACCGGAAGAAATAGGTGATACAATTATTGATGCAGCAGAACAGAAAAATCACAAGGAAAAACCAGTCGAATCCATTGACAAACAGGAAAGCGTAAAAGAAGACCTAAAAACACCGAAGAAACTTCCAGTCAGTGAACTGGATTTCAAAATGTTTAACGATCATCTTGTTAAAACTGCTGAATTGCTGACCACCTGTAAACAGATCTATTTT
>JAKSDL010000574.1 GCA_022360105.1 Pseudomonadota bacterium | reverse complement strand
TGCCGCCCCGTTGGGGCTTTAGATGAGAAAGTAAAATTTGAATTAACTGGATCGATCGTTACTCAGGGGAATCAATCCCGGAGGGATGGCACAGCAGTAGCCAGCGGTGTGAACCGCTGGTAATTCATAACCGAAGACCAATTGAGTCCCATAAGGACGACATGATGGACGTAACACATTTACGAACTGCATTACCAGCGTGACACTAATCATTCTGAATGGTCTGCTTGATCAACTTTCGCAACCAGGAATGGCCGGGATCTTTTTGATGTCTGGCGTGCCAATACTGATAAAACTCAAAATCTTCTATCTCAATAGGTAACTGGAGCATTTTAATTGGCAGCCAGCTCACATACTCTTTTGCAACCAGTTCGGCTATATTTGCGAGGAAATCGGATTGACTGACCAGTTGGGGAATGGTTACTTCATTCTCCACAGTCAACCTGACCTTACGTTTATGCCCCATTTCCTTTAGTTTTCTGTCGATGCGGGCCTGCTTGACATCAGAAAAAGACAATCCCACAAACTCACTATCCAGATAATCTTCCAGGGACAATTCTTCTTTCACGGTTGGATGATCTTGCCGAACGATGCACACTTCCCTGTCTCTAAACAGGTATTGCTGGAAAATACTGCTGCCAAAATCCTGCCGCACACCAATCACCATATCCAGCTTGCCATCCTCCAATGCTGTTTTCCGATTCTCAATGGTCAGATGAAAGGTACGAATGCGAATGTTGGGGGCTTGGTCTTTGATTGATTTAAGCAGTTTTGGCAGCACCACCATCATCGGATAGTCCTGCATGCCTATATGAAACGTCCGGGTTGATCTGTAAGGATCAAATGGTCCCCTGTCCTCAAGGGTTCGTTCGGTGAGCTCAAGCACCTTTTTGATATTCTCCTTAAGCTCTTCTGTAAGGGGTGTTGGCTCCATACGGTAGCCATGCCGCACAAACAGCGGATCATCAAACGCAGAACGAAGTCGATTCAAGGCATGACTGATGGCAGGCTGCGAGAGATTAAGGCGCTGACCGGCCCGAGTAAGGTTCTTTTCCTTGTAAATAGCGTCAAATATTACAAGCAGATTCAAATCAAATTCGGCTAAATTCATAACATTGATGCAATGAATCAGAAAAATAAATTAGGATTTCGATTATATCTTCTGGTATACTGCTCACATATTGAATGAAATACGATGAATAGGGGCTATCCATTCACTAAACAACAAGGGTTGCTCCTGCAGTATCTTGAATTTCATAGATTATTTACCATAATAACAGAAGATGCAACGATAAACCTGGAACCATACTTTCGATTTCAAATCACCGGTATATAACCAATTGAATCAACACGGAAAGGGGATAAGACATGAAACATGAAGAATACATTGAACTGGAAAACAAATTAGGGGCACACAATTACAAGCCTTTGGACGTAGTCGTGAGCAGAGGTCAAGGCGTTTGGGTTTGGGATGTAGATGGCAATAAATATCTTGATTGCCTGTCGGCTTATTCAGCCGTTAACCAGGGACATTGCCATCCTAAGATCCGCCAAGCCATGATCGAACAGATGGATAAGTTAACCCTGACTTCCAGAGCTTTTAGAAACGACCAACTGGCTCCTTTTTATGAGGAAATTTGCGAACTGACTAACTCACACAAAGTTCTCCCCATGAACAGTGGTGCAGAGGCAGTGGAAAGTGTGATCAAAACCGTTCGCAAATGGGGATACCAGGTGAAAGGCATTCCGGAAGATAAAGCGGAAATAGTCGTATGCGCTGATAACTTTCATGGCAGGACCATTACCATTGTAGGGTTCAGCACAGACCCAACCTCTCGCACAGGATTCGGTCCGTTCACCCCGGGATTTACAATCATACCATTTGGCGATGCCGATGCCCTGGAAAACGCTATCACACCAAACACCGTTGGTTTCCTGGTTGAGCCGATTCAAGGAGAGGCCGGAGTAAAAATCCCACCTATGGGATATCTGAAACGCTGCAAGGAACTCTGTGAAAAAGCCGGTATTCCTTTGATCCTGGATGAGATTCAAACCGGACTGGGAAGAACAGGTAAGCTACTGGCTGAAGAGCACGAAGGCATCGAAGCAGACCTGACACTGGTAGGCAAAGCCCTATCCGGTGGTTATTACCCGGTATCCGCGGTTCTTTCCAACACAGAAGTTATGGATGTTCTCAAGCCTGGTGAGCATGGAAGTACCTTTGGCGGAAATCCCCTGGCATGTGCTGTTGCCCGTATGTCACTGAAAGTTCTCGTAGAAGAAGGGTTGATCGAGAATGGAGCAAAGATGGGTGACTATTTTATGGGTGAATTAAAGAATTTAAAGAATCCAATGATCAAGGAAGTAAGAGGACGAGGCTTGATGATCGGACTTGAGTTTTTGCCAGAGGCCGGTGGTGCCAGGCAGTACTGCGAACAGCTCAAACAAAGGGGTTTGTTATGTAAAGAGACTCATGATAATATCATTCGCTTTGCACCACCTTTGGTCATCACGAAAGATACAATCGATTGGGCAATGGAACAAATCCAATCAGTCATTGGTTAATCAAGGAGAATTCACATGGCATTCAACCTTAAACACAAGAACTTCCTGAAACTGTTAGATTTTACGCCTCAAGAAATAAAATTCCTTTTGGATCTTTCCATGGATCTAAAGCGGAATTTTTACGCCGGAAACGAACAGCCAACCCTGACTGGAAAGAAAATCGCGTTGATTTTCGAAAAAACATCCACTCGAACCCGGTGTGCATTTGAAACTGCCGCGTATGATCAGGGAGCTCATGTGACATACCTTGGACCAACCGGCAGCCAGATTGGAACCAAAGAATCCATGAAAGACACAGCACGAGTATTGGGCAGAATGTATGATGGCATTGAGTATCGAGGGTTTGAGCAGGAAAAGGCCGAAACGCTTGGAAAGTACGCTGGTGTGCCGGTTTGGAACGGTTTGACCAATGAGTACCACCCAACCCAGATTTTAGCTGACTTTCTAACCATGATGGAACATTCTCACAAACCGTTAAATCAGCAGAAATTCGCTTACATGGGTGATGCCAGGAACAACATGGGAAATTCCCTGATGATTGGCGCCGCCAAAATGGGGATGGATTTTCGTTCCGTCGCCCCCAAAGAGTGTCAGCAGAATCCGGAGCTTGTAAATGAGGCATTGGAAATAGCCAAGTCAACCGGGGCTAAAATCACCCTTACCGAAGATATCAGTGAAGGTGTTAAGGATTGCGACTACCTGTACACGGATGTCTGGGTTTCCATGGGTGAGCCTGAAGAAGTCTGGGACAGCAGAATCAAATTGCTTTCTCCCTACCAGGTGAACCAAAAAGCCATGGATGCCACCGGCAATCCTGATGTAAAATTTCTCCATTGTCTGCCAGCCTTTCACGACAGGGAAACAGAAATTGGAGAAAAGATCTACCAGAAGTACGGTTTGGAATCGATGGAAGTGTCTAACGACGTTTTTGAATCGGATGCATCCATTGTGTTTGATCAGGCAGAAAACAGGTTGCATACAATCAAAGCAGTGATGGTCGCAACCTTGGCTTAACAGGAAGCGTTGTAAGCGATTCTGCATTCATCATCTGAATGATACCGGATCGACCATACTGCGATGTGTCGTATGCTCCTGATCAGTTTCTTAAAGCCGGCCAGTCTCTCTCTTCCTGGCCGGCAGTATTGGCTGCAATGGATTTACGCAGCATTATCAATACAGAAGAGATTCGAAAAGCACACTATCACCTAGGGGCTAAATTTAATGAGCACATTCTTAGCGATATGGAGATAAAAATGATCGAAAAAGTAATCATCATGGGGGCTGCGGGCCGCGATTTTCACAACTATAACGTCTATTTCCGGGACAATGAGCGGTATAACGTCATCGGATTCACAGCCACCCAGATTCCTGATATTGAAGGCAGACTATATCCTGCGGAACTTGCAGGCAAAATGTATCCCGAGGGAATTCCCATCTATTCCGACGAAAAGCTGGTTGAGCTGATCGAAGAACATAAAATTGATCTGGTTGCATTTTCCTATAGTGATGTGCCCCACACCGAAGTGATGCACAAAGCGTCTCAGGTAACTGCTGCCGGGGCCGATTTCACTATTATCGGCGCCCCTTATACCATGCTTGAGTCCTCCAAAAAAGTAATCTCAGTCTGCGCTGTCAGAACAGGTTGCGGGAAATCACAAACATCCCGCCAGGTTGTTAAGATTCTTCAAAGTATGGGGAAAAAGGTAGTAACGGTCCGACACCCCATGCCATATGGAGATCTGACCAAGCAGATCGTGCAGCGATTCTCAAAATACGAAGATTTCGAAACCCATAACTGCACCATTGAGGAGAGAGAAGAGTATGAACCGGTAGTGAGTATGGGAGCTGTCATCTACGCCGGAATCGACTATGAGAAGATTTTGAGAGAAGCGGAAAAAGAAGCGGACGTAGTGATCTGGGATGGTGGGAACAACGATACCTCTTTCTATAAGCCAGATATCAACATTGTTGTCTTCGATCCGCACAGACCCGGCCATGAGGTCGCCTATCATCCTGGCGAAACCAATATGCTGATGGCCGATATTGCCATTATCAACAAGGTTGACAGCGCCAAACCTGCCAACATCGATCAGGTCAGAGAGACTATTGAAAAGCATAATCCAAAAGCCGAAATCATCCTGGCTGATTCAGAGTTAATCGTCGAGAATTCAGAAATGATTAAAGGCAAGCGGGTACTGGTCATTGAAGACGGACCTACTCTGACCCACGGAGAAATGGCATATGGAGCTGGTGTTATAGCCGCACAAAGATATGGAGCGGCTTCATTGGTAGATCCAAGACCATACCTGGTGGGCACCTTAAAGGAAACCTTTGAACACTATCCATCAATCGGGACACTATTGCCCGCCATGGGATACAGTGACCAGCAAGTAAAAGATCTGGAAGCCACGATCAATCAATGCGACTGTGATTTAGTGCTGGCAGCAACTCCGATTGATATCCTCCAGTTATTAAAGATCGAGAAGCCCACTCTTCGTATTAAGTATGAATACAAGGACAACAGCAGTCCGACTTTGGAAGAGTTGATCAAAGCAAAACTGGGATAGTCTCCACCCGCATTATATAGTAGTCTTTTAATAGGCTCCATTGACTTTCAATGGAGCCTATTTTGTTTCTCAATCTAAAAAAGTGAAAGAAATGCCAGCAGAAGTCAAAAAACCGACTCTTCTCATTGCCCTGGGCGGTAATGCTTTAATTCGAGCCGGGCAAGCCGGAACCATAGAAGAGCAGTTTGAAAATCTTCGAGTTCCCATCAAACAAATTGCTAAGTTGTCCAAGGACTACAGAATTATCATTACCCATGGAAACGGACCGCAAGTAGGAAACCTTTTGCTGCAACAAGAAAATTGTGATGCAGTACCCAAGCTTCCCCTTGAAATACTGGTTGCACAGACCGAAGGACAGATCGGATTTATGATCGAGTCGTCCCTGGATGAAGAGTTGATGGCCCTGGATATCGACTTTCAACCACTGGTGAGTTTGATTACATATGTTGTGGTAGATAAGAATGATCCCGCCTTTGAAAACCCAAGCAAACCCATCGGACCGATTTTTACTGAAGAGGAAGCCAAAAAGCTGGATTATCCCACCGTCAAAACAGCCAAAGGTTACAGAAGAGTGGTAGCTTCGCCCAAGCCTGTTACCATAGTTGAGAAACGCGAAATTAAATTGTTGATGGAGAATGACTTCATTGTGATCTGTTGCGGAGGCGGTGGCATTCCTGTTGTGAGGCAAGGACGTGCATTCTCGGGAGTCGATGCTGTTATTGATAAGGATTTCGCCAGTCTGTGCCTCGCCAGGGAAACTGGCGTGGATATTTTCCTGATCGCCACAGATGAAGACGGCGTGATGATAAACTACGGCACCGATAAACAGGAAAAGCTGGAAAACCTCACTGATTCCCAAACAGAAGCGTATATCAAAGAAGGTCAATTCCCGGCCGGATCGATGCTTCCCAAGGTAAAGGCTTGCCAGGAGTTCATTGGTATGGGAGGGGACAAAGCTGTTATCTGTTCTGTTGAATCTATTTGTGAGGCCCTTGAGGATAAGGCCGGAACCAGGTTTATTCCTTGATTGCCGGTTTGGATTTCAAATCAGCTACCTCGATTCCATGTCAACTGAGCACTAGTTGATGTTCTATTGAGCTGATACCCGGATACCATACCATGTGTACAATCCATCATAATACCCAAGGTTGACAACATCCTGTTTCCCCTATTTCAGGTCCTGTGGATTGATTCTGACTTTGCTGTCGGCATCAACCACATCAAGACTCTCACACTCGGGGCACTGAACGATGGGTCTTCTATCTTCAGTCTTTGTCAGAACAAATATTGGTTTGCCGGATTGGAATCCGCATTTGAGACACAGAAATTGCTGTGTGCCGGCCGTTCTGTAAGTTGTTTCCATTGTATCCTATTCCTTTTTGGTCGTTGATAGACCTTGCTTATATCAATAACTCGATACAAAAATTTTTAACCCTGTTGACGGTACCGTCAATCAATAAAGTATAATTTTATTATACAATTATATACGTGCCTACCCCCAAAATTACTGGTGGATTCAATTTAAGGATGTTTCCGGTTGATGAACCAAATTATTGAGCTTACCAAATCATTGATTCAATTTCAGTCCGTGCATTCAAGACCCGAAGAAATCAAAAATTGTGCTGCTTTTATCGAAATCTATGTGATGCCAGATTTCTTTCCA
Source organism: Pseudomonadota bacterium (assembly GCA_022360105.1). Next base: position 2,820 of record JAKSDL010000574.1, on the reverse strand, counting down.
TGCATGGCATTAATGGAATTGTCCGGGGTACCAACCGTGATTGAAGTCATCACTCGGAAAAAGGACGGATGGACCTTGAAAGTGTCAAATCCCTTTATCAAAAACCGGATTCTTTTGTAACAAAAAGCAGCGAAGTAAACGGAAACCAAAATCTACCGTTTTTATCCCCGATCCCGACCAACAGAAGTCCTGCCCTGCATAAACAACACTGATCTTATTCATGTCATTCATATCTGCTATAAAGATTGTTTCATCACCTCTTTATACCTCGTCCGGCGTTGCCACTTAGCAATTGACATCAATAAGTTGTTTTGATAAGCATTCGAGCATTCGATTAGGAATTATCGAATAGCAATTTCAAATAAAATAAATTAGAATCATTTGTTGATTTGGTCATAAACCCAGGTTATAAGATTCATTATCACCTTCGATGAGTTTCTGAATCATGTGTTTTTTAAATATATCAACAATTAAAAAAGGAGAGAGCAAATGAAAAGACTATTAGCTTTTTTTTCAATCCTTGCACTGGCTATATCCTTTTCAGCTTGTGAGAAAGACAAAGCGCCAGAAGTTGCAGAGAAGACATTGGTCTATTGTTCTGAAGGAAGTCCAGAGGGATTTACTCCGTCATTGTATACTGCCGGAACAACCTTTGATGCGGGCTCAAGGCAAATTTTCAACAAACTGGTTGAATTTGAAAGAGGAACGACGAAAATCGTACCTGCCCTGGCGGAAAGCTGGAATGTAACGAATAACGGAACGGTTTACACATTCAACTTAAGAAGAAATGTTAAGTTTCATACCACCAAAGACTTTACTCCAAGTCGGGATTTTAATGCAGATGATGTTATCTTCAGTTTCATGCGGCAGTTTGACAAGGGTCATGCATACCACAAAGTTTCTGGCGGTGCCTACGAGTATTTCAATGGCATGTCCATGCCTGATCTTTTGAAATCTATTGAAAAAGTAGACGATTACACAATCAAGTTTACTTTGAATCGGCCTGAAGCTCCAATGATCGCAAACCTGGCGATGGATTTTGCTTCTATCCACTCGGCTGAATACGCTGACAATATGATGAAAGCAGGAACTCCGGACACATTTGACCAGTCTCCTGTAGGAACGGGTCCTTTTCAACTGGTTTCCTACCAAAAAGATGCCGTCATTCGCTATAAAGCACATCCTGATTACTGGGCTGGAAAAGCTCCAATTGATAACCTGGTTTTCTCAATCACTCCGGATCCTTCTGTCAGATACCAAAAGCTGAAAGCAGGTGAATGCCACGTTATGCCTTACCCGAACCCGGCTGATTTGGCTTCCATGAGAAACGATGCCGACATCAACCTGATGCAACAGGAAGGACTTAATGTAGGTTACCTGGCGTTTAACACCCGGATGCCTCCTTTCAACAACCAAAAGGTTCGTAAGGCCCTCTCCATGGCCATCAATAAGGAAGCTATCCTTAAGGCTGTATTCCAAGGCGCTGGTAAAGTTGCCAAAAACCCGATTCCTCCAACAATTTGGTCGTACAACGAAGCTATTCAGGATGATCCATATGATCCGGCAGCAGCAAAAAAGATGCTGGCTGAGGCAGGAGTCAAAAACCTGAAGGCTAAAGTTTGGGCAATGCCTGTTCAACGTCCTTACAATCCTAACGCCAGAAGAATGGCTGAATTGATTCAGGCAGACTGGAAAGCTGTTGGTGTTGACATAGAAATTGTTTCTTACGAGTGGGGTGAATATCTCAAGCGTTCCAAGGATAAGGATAGAGATGGTGCCGTATTGTTAGGTTGGACTGGTGATAATGGTGATCCTGACAACTTCCTGGCTGTATTACTCGGATGTGACGCTGTAGGCGGTTCAAACCGCGCTCAGTGGTGTCATCAGCCTTTCGAAAAGCTGATCCAGGAAGCGAAGGTTGTGTCTGACGCTAACGCTAGAACTAAGCTATACGAGCAGGCTCAGGTGATTTTCAAGGAACAGACTCCTTGGGTAACCATTGCCCACTCAGTTGTATTTGAACCTGTCCGCAAGGAAGTAGTTGATTACAAAATCGACCCCTTTGGTGGACATCTGTTTTATGGTGTCGATCTGAAGTAGTATATTCTCCTTAACCGGGTGACATTGTTGCCCGGTTTCGATCTTTTCCCTACCTGTCTGTTACGGTTTCGAATTGAGTCTGAAGTTCTACTGCATTTCATTAATTCAAACGGTCTGACCATCAGAATTATCTGAACCAGCCTAAAATAATCAATCATGATCAGTTTTATTCTTAGAAAACTAGCCATTTTGGTGCCTACCTTTATTGGCGTGACACTCATCGCATTTATTTTCATTCGCATGATTCCGGGTGATCCGGTGCTGTTGATGGCTGGTGAAAGAGGTATGTCTGAAGAAAGGCATGCAGAGATGATGGCGCTCTATGGATTTGATCGTCCAATTTTAGAACAGTATCTTGTCTACATTAAAAAAGTCGTCCAAGGTGACCTGGGGACTTCGATTATCACTAAAAGACCTGTTCTGGAAGAATTTCTAGCGTTATTCCCTGCCACAATCGAGCTTTCCATGGTAGCAATCATGTTAGCTATCTTTATTGGTTTGCCTATCGGGATGATAGCTGCGGTTAAACGTGGTTCTACTTTTGATCACGCAGCCATGGCAGGAGCTTTGGCAGGTTATTCCATGCCGATTTTTTGGTGGGGTTTGCTTTGCATCATATTTTTTTCAGGTATCTTAGGATGGACGCCCGTTTCCGGAAGAATCAACCTCCTTTACTATTTTGAACCGGTCACAGGATTTATGTTGATAGACAGTCTTCTA
>JAKSDL010000249.1 GCA_022360105.1 Pseudomonadota bacterium | reverse complement strand
AATGTGTAATGCAAGCTTGATTCTTCCCATTTTTGATAGTGGAGGAGGAAATAATTCGGGAAATTTTGAAAATGCAGGGACTGTTGATATCTATAATTCAACAGTTGATGTTGCTCAAACCTGCGGTTTATCTTAATTCAAAAGCTCTATCGCGGGCGTTATGAATCTTGGATTACAACTGCTTTAATAATCAACGGTTAATAGCTGATGTTTCACGATGCTTTGCTTCATGCGACTAAAGCACTCCGGCTATAATACCTCACCCTGCCTGGGCTACTAAACTTCCCTCCCCGTCGCCACCAGGGTAGTATCCAGCATGCGATTGGAATATCCCCACTCATTGTCAAACCAGGTCAGTATTTTCACCAGCTTTTTATTGGCAACGCGGGTCTGGCTAAGATCAACAATTGAGGACCGTTGATCCCCGATAAAATCGCAGGAAACCAATTCTTCATTGGTTACTCCCAGGATACCTTTCATCGAATTGATCGAATACTTTGAGATCAAGTGATTAACTTCCTCAATACTTGTTTCTTCCCGGACTGCAATGTTAGCATCCATCAGGGATACATCGGTCGTAGGCACCCGAATCGCCAGAGTTTCGAACTTACCTGTCAAATGCGGTAAAATTCTATCAATACCTTTGTGAAGTTCGGTTTTCACGGGAATAATCGACTGCATGGCCGAACGGGTCTTTCGTAAATCCTTGTTGTAAGAGTCAAGAATGGGCTGATCCAGCATTGCCGAATGAATAGTCGTAACCGTCCCGGCTTCAACCGTGAAATGTTTATCCAGAATGTAAATGATGGGAATGATACAGTTACTGGTGCAAGAAGCATTGGATATTATTGTATGCCCGGATTGCAGTAGATGATGATTGATGCCATAGACGACCGTAGCATCGATATCGCTATCTGCGGGTTGAGAAAAGATCAGCTTTTTTGCTCCGCTGTTAATATGCGCCTGCGCTTTCTCCCGACAGGTAAAAGTACCGGTGCACTCCAGAACCACATCGATGCCCAACTCTTTCCAAGGCAGATT
>JAKSDL010000329.1 GCA_022360105.1 Pseudomonadota bacterium | reverse complement strand
TGAACAAAGCCAGGGAGATGAAGCCGGTTCATTAGGCGGGATCGTATCGGGGTCAAACAAAGATGAAGCTTTCTTCATCAAATGGTCTCCCGATGTCTCCATTGAATGCCGCCCTGTCTGCCGAAAAACAGACATGATGATCATGAACAAAATCAACACCATCAGCATGAGCGGCATGGATCAATCCGACATCGAAGGTCAGGAACTAACCGATGACGAGGAGACAGATACCTTAAATATAGAACTGCTCAACGACAAGGAAGAGCCTATTCCCAACGAAGACTATAAAATCAAACTATTGGATGGAAGCGAAAGAACCGGGCAATTGGATGACAAGGGGAAAGCTGTCGAAGAGGATATTCCTGTTAGGGGGTACAAGGTGATATTTCCAAACTTGAAGGAGGAAGATTACTGGAAAAAGGAAGTCGAATAGAGAAGTTAGTTTTCAGCGACGCGAGTTGAACCAATTTAAAAAGGAATAAAAAATGTCTCTTGGACTTATATTTAGGGCATATACCGGGGAGAATACAAAGATTTATACTTCACCACCAAAAATTCTGATCGATTCGCATATGCACATACAAAGCAGCCATTGCACTCCGTTGCCCCTGCTTTGGGCACGAAATGTATATTTTATTATGGATGAACCCATGTCCAGGCAGGAGATTCAGGACAATATTACCGTTAAAAGACGTAGAATCATACCGAAACTGGTCATGCCGGGAGCCATCAAAGCCGCGGTAACATCCTATCAGTCAACCTATAAAGTCGGTAGAGATGCAGTCAATTCAACAACTCAAGTAACCACGGACGCAAGAACCTTCGGGTCCGTTGCTGCCATGCCGTTAATTGTGATGCCCATGGACATGGAATATGCACATCTGGCAGGATACGAAGGGATTCCCATTTACGATATTGACAAAGACGACAACTTTAAATGGATGAAAAGGGAATGGGTTGATGAAGGAGAGTTGAAAAAACTGGAGTCAGACAAGACTGTCACAGGCATAAAGAAAAAATATCAACCTACTTTTGGTATTACTAAACTGGGTTCTCTGAGATTTGAATTTGACAAGAATTTTCGCATACACTCTTATGTAAACGCCTACGAAGTAACGAGCTATGAGGATATTCCCAGCGAAAACAGCGAGATCTATCATGATTGGGAGAAGCAACTTAACCAGACCGAAATGGCCGTTGTAAGGCATCCCTGGAAACTACTACCTATGTATCACTACGAACCCAGACGATACACGCCCCAGGCTTTAGCTGTAGCCAAGCGTCGTCCAACTATAGAGGAAAAAAACCCTTCCAACTGGATTCATCAACTTGCGAACTGGAAAGATCCTTTTAATCAAATTGCAACCGCTTCAAACAACGGGCTCTACCTGGGCTTCAAAATGTACTGCTCTCTGGGATATCAACCTAAAGATCCCAAGATCGGTTTTTTAAACGACCTGGGATTTTACCGGGAATGTGCGGGAAAGAAAATTCCTATTCTTGTGCATAACACCCCTGGCGGAATGACAACCCATGAAGTAGAGTTTTATGCCTATCATATGGAAAATCCGGGTATCGGACAATTGAATAAACCGGAACGCAAAGCGGGCGACTTCTTTTTTGAAAACTATGTGCACCCGGATGCCTGGGATAAGGTATTATCACAGGTACCGGACCTTAGTTTGTGTCTGGCCCATTTTGGAGGCACCGAAATGTGGAAGCACCATAAAAATACCTCCCTGTTTAATACAGCCAAAGCATGGGAAAAAAACTGGGTCGAACGCATCATTAGCATGATAGGAAAATACCAGAATCTTTATGCCGACGTCTCCTACCTTTTTGCAGGCAAACTTGATAAAAAAGCGGCAGATGCATTCCAACATATACCGCAGGGCGCTTCCGCCCAACTTGGAGCCATGGATGCCTTACAAAGCGGCACCATGGGTAAATTCATGAGAGAACTGGTGGCCAACTCACACCTCAGGGATAAGGTGCTGTTCGGTACCGACTGGTTTTTATCTGAAATGGATGAAATCGGAATCGCCGGTTATTGTCGCCAGGTCAAAGTCCTTTGTGATGGCATCAGTGAGCAAGTGGGGGAGGATACCTGGGAAAAATTTACAGTGGTTAATCCCCTTAGATTTTATGGATTGGATAATGAACAAAAACTGATGAACCTGAAAAATGCCCTGCACAAAGCTCTTGAGAATCATATAGATAGCGTGAATCAGCAGGAAACAAATAAGCTAACCAAGAAGGAATTAGAAAACAAAATCGATGCAGGCTTTGACACCCTTAAAGAAGTCATCGACAGGATTGTGAAAACAGTCGCAAAAAAAGAAACATCATGAAAAACAACTCAGGTATAAATTTGAGTATCATCATCAGAATTAGGACAGCTTATCGGTTGATCTGCTTGATTCCAATCATCGTTATATTAAGTAATACCTTTGCCTACGGAGGAGAAAAGCAAATGAGACCTGTTTTTTCACTGGAAGGTTTAAAACTGGATGTGATTCCAAAAAAAGAGTATAACTTGAAAAACAGGTTGCTGGATGGTGTTTTCCCAGTCCTGTTCGATAATGCCATTGGCACAAATCAGGTCGGCAACGCTTT
>JAKSDL010000573.1 GCA_022360105.1 Pseudomonadota bacterium | reverse complement strand
GAAAACGGAAAACAAACATTCCAGTTAAATTATTTGGTGACGATAACTAGCGCGCTGGTTGATAGTTTCAGGGAATTGATTTAGTATGGGCTAACTTTGTGTGGGTTAACAGGCGAACAAAGCATTACTTCGGCGATCTCATCATTATAAACATATCATTCGAAATAGAGTTCTTTACATTGGTTGAATCGCAGGGAACATGCGATTTTGAAAAAAGGGGGAAATATGGAGATAAAAACATTTGGAGTAATTGGTGCCGGACAAATGGGAAACGGAATTGCCCAAGTAGCAGCAATGAGTGGACTGGATGTCATAATGAACGATATCAAAGACGAATTTGTCGAAAAAGGTCTGGCCACGATTGCTAAAAACCTGGAAAAGAGTGTCAGCAAGGGAAAGCTCCCAGCTGACGAGAAGGATGCCATTCTGAAGAGGATTCAAACCAGTGTTGATCTTAAGGATATGGCGAAGGCTGATTTTCTGGTAGAGGCTGCCACAGAAAATGAACCGGTGAAACTTAAAATTTTCAGGGATCTGGATGAAATATGCAATGAAGGTGTGATCCTTTCAACCAACACCTCTTCGATTCCAATCGGGAGAATTGCGGCAAATACAAACAGACCCGAGCTGATTATCGGTATGCATTTTATGAATCCGGTTCCGGTAATGAAACTGGTTGAGGTTATTCGCGGTATAGCGACTTCTGAAGAAACATTTCAGACAACATGGAAGCTTTCTGAGAAATTTGGCAAAACACCGGCAGAAGCGAATGATTTTCCGGGATTTATCGCCAACAGAATTCTAATGCCTATGATCAACGAAGCTGTTTTCTGTTTGTATCACAATGTTGGCAAGGCCGATGATATTGACACGGTAATGAAACTGGGCATGAACCATCCCATGGGACCGTTGGCGCTGGCGGACCTGATCGGACTTGATACCTGCCTGGCCATCATGGAAACACTTTACGACGGATTTAAGGATTCGAAATACCGTCCTTGCCCGTTATTAAGAAAATATGTGGAAGCCGGATGGTTAGGACGAAAAACAGGGAGAGGTTTTTATTCCTATTGAAAAATGATGCTCGTTCCGCAACATCGTCCAACAACCGTCAAATAATAAAACTTACAGTTGGAAACCTTAAATTTTTCAATTAGGTACGATGACTACTGATAATGATAGCCCTGTGTTAATCGATCTTGATTTCTTTGAATCGCGAAGGCAGATTGGGGAAGATTTTTTGGAGAAACTTGTTGAGGTTTTCAGCCTGGAAGCGCCTAAACTCATCAATAAAATAAAAGTGCTGGTGAAAGAGCGAAATCAGGCGGATTTGGCCGATTCAGGTCATAAATTTAAAGGTATGTGTTTAAATGTCGGTGCTGATAAACTCAGTATTTTGGGCAAGACAATTGAGTCTTTTGCCAAAGCCGGTAATATCGATGAACTCGATGATGTAGTTAAAGAACTGGACAACGTTTTGGTAAATACCCTGTCTGAAATGAAGAAACTGACCAAGTGAGTCGGAAACCCGCAGGATGGGCAACGAGTTGCCCATCCTGCACCTACTGCTAGCTTTGAAGTGAACTGCAGAGCCACTGATAGAATAAAACAAGGGTGCGAAACTTGAGTTAATTAGTTCTTGAAGGAGGGTTGCCCTGTAGACTCCAAAACACTGATCCACAATCTGGAACTTGGGTGCAGGGTCTTTTTGTGTGAAATAGTCAGGCTTATGGGGAGCTGACAATACACACCATGCCAAATGGAAACCAGCAATCCCGTTCTGCCTGACATGGCAGCGTGAACAGCATTTTGCCCCAGGGTCGCACTAAACAGACCATCGTTCGTATTAGCCGGGACAGACCGGATAATGTAACTCGGGTCGATGTATTTCAAGTTTACTTCGATGCCCTGTTTGAGGAAATAATCGTTGATGCGATCCTTCAATAAACTACCAATATCCTTGAGTTTTACATTTCCTGACTGATCAGTTGCCTCTTCTCCATTTTGAAAGAACCGTTGTCCCGCGCCTTCAGCCACAACGATTACTGCATGAGAGCGAGATTCGAGGCGCATTTTCAAGTTCTCCAGGAAGCCATTTGGTCCTTCCAGATCAAAGTCCACCTCCGGAATAAGCACATAGTTAACATCACGTTGAGAAGCTGCTGCCGTAGCGGCAATGAATCCGGAGTATCTACCCATTAGCTTAACCAAGCCAATGCCATTGGGATAAGAAAGTGCTTCAGTGTGGGCGCACTGGATAGCGTTTGTTGCAGTGTCGACTGCTGTTTCAAACCCGAATGATTTGGAAACAAAGGAAATATCGTTATCAATCGTCTTGGGAATGGCTGCTACAGCAATTTTTAAATGTCTGTTGGAAACTTCTTTTTCAATCTTTTCTGCAGCTCTCAAAGTACCGTCACCACCGATAATGAACAGCATATTGATATTCTGCCGTTCCAGTGTATCAACTATTGTTTCAACAGATTGTGCACCGCGGGAAGACCCCAGCATTGTTCCACCCTGTTCGTGAATATCGGAGACGACGCCAGGATCGAGCGGAACCAGGGGATGACCGTACGAAGGAATGAAACCTTGCAAACCATACCGGATACCAAATATGCTTCGCACCCCATAACCATGATAAAGGCTCATGACGATAGCACGGATTACATTGTTTAAACCGGGACATAAACCTCCGCAGGTGACTATCGCCGCTGTAACTTTGGTAGGGTCAAAATAAATCATTTTATCCGGTTGCGAGATTTCAAATGCAACCGGTGGATCTTCCTGCTTCATTCCCGGGTAAGGATGAAACAGGATTTCCTGGTTTAATAGAACTTCGTCGGCAATGGATAATGGAGATTTGATTTTGGATTCACCCAATCGTTTAATTACGACTTCTTCTGCAGAAAATGGAGGTTTCATTCCTATTCCCTATAAAATTTAACTATTGCTCCGGAAACGTTGTTTTCAGGGCTGAAAAAGCAAGGTGTCGTCACACCTTATCTTTTAGTTTCTGTCATAATATCACAATAATATCAATTGAATTATAAAGCTACCTGTAGATTGCAATAACAGGGCGATACTGAATTTTTTCTTGTAGCTTTTAGAAGCAGTAGCTAAGCTGATTTGAATAGAGCAATACCAGTGGCATTCCTCTTCTTTTACAAGTTTACGGATTCATTAATGTTATTTGAAAAAGAGCAATTAATAGATTGCATTCAGTCGGACATTGAAATTGTTGCTATTTGGGGTGCGTTCCAAATTATTAAACTGGATAACGAGCAGATTAAAGATTTCCTGCCATATTTTCTAAACTCTCAGTTTGTGGATATTCAGGACGCGGGTTTAGCTAAAATTGCCGATTTGAAGCTGGAAGGCTATACCGCAGATATCATTCGAATTTTCCGAGGGGCAGAAGGACAATTAAAGTATACGGCAGCCTTTGCCTTATCCGCATTTCCAAATGATATCACCAGGGCACTGTTACACAAATGGTTTGATCAACTGAACCACGACAACCAGTCAACCAGACTTGAATACGATGCGGCGGTTTATTCTCAACTGAATTTTGACAGACAGCAAAACTTTCAACCTGTTTTGAATACCCTGAGGAGTTTTCACAGTGACGTGGTTAAAAGCTCTGTTTTGTTTACAAATCTGCTACAATTCTGCGAGTCGGAGCAAGACTATACCGAAGTAATCGATCAATATTTTATTTTAAGGGATCAATTTTCCGATGCAGAACTGACACTTCATCTTGTGGACTCCCTGGTTGATTCGGAACTTAGAGACTGGTGGGCTGCTAATCTTTCCAAAGGATATACAATCAGTTCCATTTACAACCAATGTTATATTCTTTTGGGGCTTGATGAAGACTTGACAGACCGCCACTACTGGAATGAATTGGAATCTGCCCTGGGCGAACCCGAAAGTCTTCATAAAAATAGTCCCAACTGCTCAAAGGCACTGATAGACACTGTTCAACAATGGATTGGCCATTTGCTCGCAGAAGATGAAGACGATCAAAACCTCCTTAAGCTTAAATGGATTATTGACGGATTTTCACGTAATGAAAATCTGTTTAAAAATACTATTCCAAAAATTGTCGAGCTTGAAGTTCAATTCATTCTTTCCGTTCCCCTGTTTATAGTACTGGAGAAAGCATTCTCGGGCTGGATGCAAAATCCGGCAGAGCATGTTGAACAGATCGCAAACTATTATCATTCCACATTGCTGATTAAGACAAACCGGGAGAAAATTCTATCGATGTTTTTTCCGGAACCGCCGCAGTGGCCTGAAAAAGAGTTGGTGATCATTCATGACGAATCACCTGTGGATGTCAATGACAACAAAAACGACGTAATATGGTCTTTTTACAGGGGTGAACTGCTGGGGTTTGCTGTGCCCTGGCCGACAATATTTCCCAATCCCGACTTTTCCAATTTTCTTACCGACGGTCTGGCTAGGATTTATCGTGCTAATTTTACAGGATTTGTTAAGGCAAAAGACAAGGTTTCCATAGATTATGCCCTGCAATTGTTTCAATTACGACCAAGTAAGGGTGCCATAAAACTAATTCATGACCATTTTGATTATCTTTACCAATTTCATACTGAAACTCTTTATCAAACATTGGAGTTTCTGCCTGATGCATCCTTTTTAAACCTGTTGCTGGCAAAATATGACGAGGGGGAAAGGGAAATCTCCAGGTTGCTATTGTTAATTTCAACTGTTTTTAATGTTGAGCTTCCTGAAGATATACAAACCGAAGTTTTCAGGTCCGGGAAGTCAGGCCATCAATTGCTGGGGATGAAGAAGCCTGTTCGTCTCCATTGCCGTGAATGCAAAAGCTCATTTCAATATTCCGCTGAAATCATCTACATCGATGAAACTTCAATATTATCCTCCAATCGCTTAACAGCTGAAGCTATTTGGGTGCCCCACGGATTTACCTGTAAAAGGTGCGAGGCTGATTTGCCGTTTGAATTGGATACAACACAATTGGATGAGTTGTCCCAGCAATCCAGGGTTGACAGGATATTCAAAATTACACCGGAAACCGGAACCCACCAATACGGCTTTCCCACTTGTTTGATTGATTTTCCAAGACACCAGGGGAAAATATTCAATCCCGGGGAGTTTGCCGAGTTGATAAGTAAAATTACAAAAGGAAGTTCCCTGGATGAAGATGAGCTGAAATTGATCTGGATGAAGCAAGCAAGATTGATGAATGCCATGTCGCAATGGCAGGATTGTAAAGAAGCTCTGGAAAAAGTGAAATCGATGGAAAAAGTGGACGAAGAATGGATTTTTCTAATGGGCTTGGTCAGTTATAAATTGTCTAGTTTTGCAGAAGCAAGAAAATATTTTGACTGGATTTTAAAAAAATACCCGGAAGATATTCCGCAAGCCTCCTTTACGCCTTTTGTTGAAAAGGCACGTCTGTATGTCAGCTATCTAAATTCAAAATCCTCAAAAAAAGCCCTGTTCAAGGTAATCCCAGGTAAAAAATGAGTCGACCAGTTGTAATCGTTCCGGAGATGCCAATCCATGACTGGTTTGACGAATCTTCAGAAATATCTCCGGAAGACCAGATAGTCAATTCCATCATAGACGGACTGGATGAAGAGGACAAAGAGACCTACTTCAAAACGTCGTTAAACGATATTCCCAATCCTACCAGCTTGAAAGATATTGATTATGCAGTAGATTTATTTGTCGATGCGATTTTGAATGGTAAAAAGATTTTGGTAGTCGGGGATTACGATGTGGATGGAATCACCTCAACCGCGCTTTTGATTCGTTTCTTCAAACGTTCTGGATTTGGTGGATATGAAGCGTTTATTCCTAATCGATTTATACATGGATATGGTTTAACGGAAAAAACTGTTGAAATCGTACTTTCAAAAAAACCGGATCTTGTCATCACGGTTGACAACGGAACTACAGCGAAAAATGAAGTTGAAACGATTCGGGAAAAAGGAATCAATGTCATTGTTACCGATCACCACCTGCCCCAGGAAGATTCCATGCCCGATTGCGCTGTGTTGAACCCGAAGCAGCAGGGTTGTGGCTATCCTTATAAACATCTATCAGGCGTGGGCGTTGTTTTTCTGCTGCTTATTGCTGTGAGAGCCAAACTCCGGGATATTGGGTTTTGGCTAAAAAAAGAAAAGGAGCCAAACCTTTTGGAGCATTTGGATTTGGTAGCCTTGGGAACCATAGCTGATCAGGTGCCATTGCTGGGGCTAAACAGGTTGTTTGCCAAGTATGGTCTAAACCAGATGACAAAAAAAATTCATGAAGGATATGGTGACGATCTGTTTAACTATTTAAAGGTCTTTGCAAAAAAAACAAAAATAAATTCATTCAACAGTGAATCCATTGCTTTTAATCTCGCTCCTTTACTCAATGCAACCGGTAGGATGAAAGATGCAGAAGAAGGGCTTAACTTCCTGCTGTCAGATACCGACCAGATAGCTATGAGCCGATATCAGTATCTTGAGCGGTTAAATCAAAAACGGCGTAAAAAACAGCAGATAATGGCAAAAAAAGCAATGACTCAAGCAGAGATGTTGACCAGGGAAGATAAAGGTATCGTTATATATGATGAATCGTTTCACGAGGGTTTACTTGGTATTATCGCCAGTCATCTGGTTGATCGGTTCCATTTCCCCAGTGTCGTGTTGACAGATGGCGAAAACGGGGTTCTAAAAGCCTCCAGCCGGTCCAGAAATGAAAACATTATGGAAATGCTTAAGGAATGCGAAGACTATTTGATTCAATTTGGAGGCCATGCCAATGCCGCGGGATTCAGTCTTAAAAAAGAAAATCTGGCTGGATTTCATGAGTGTTTTACGGAAGTCTGTGCCAGGTTTATTCCTAGGAATAAAAAATACAGGATTGCCGCCAACATGGAAGTGAAGCTCGAAATGATGACCTTTAACTTGATCAACCGGCTTAAAGTGCTCGAACCTTATGGCCATCTCAACAGAAAACCTGTTTTTTTTATACCGCACATTGATCTGCCGGTTCCGACAACCCTAACCGGTAAGCATCTAAAATGGCAACTGGATCATGAATTGGAACTGATCTACTGGAATGGAGCAGAATCGTTGCCACATGCCCAGTGTTATGATGTTGCTTTTACTTTAGGTGAGAATATCTTCCGGGGGAAACGAAAACGGCAAATGGTGGTAAATTCCATTGTTGCAGCCGGTTAATCTCGCCTCTGACTATAGGAAGACTAATTAGTGAAGGTTTTAGCCAAATTGTGATGGCACTGCGGACAAACTTCAACAAGCATTTCCAAAGAGGTATGGCAATTCGGACACACCTGGCAATCCCAGCCTTTATAATCCTCTATACCATGTTTTTTAGCTTTGGATGAGATGGAAAGTATTTTGTTCTGTAACTTCTTATGAGATTGTGCGATAGCTTCATGCTCCGATTTGATTTTCTCAAATTTAGCAAGATCAGCATTCAGATAGTTATATACCTGGTTTAAAACACTAACACTTTTCCGCTTGTAGCGACTCAATTCGTAAAACGCCTTGGCTACTCCCAATATCAGCATCAAATCAATGACACCCAGGGCAATTTTTCCCCATAAAGGGATTAATTGACTGTCAAAAACCGTGATAATCAGGAAACTTAACAGTAGTATGAATCCGCTAAAAGAAACGATAAGGCCCTTGTATAAAACGGATATGACTTTGTGTTGGTTCTGAAAAATTTTCAGATAGTTGACTAACGGGTTTTGTTTCAGGTCTGCAGGGGGGGCGGACTCAATTGGAGCATTCATAATCTTGCTGGATCTAAAGGTTACTCATGGTTTTAACTTACTGACTTGGCTAGGTTTTCAAAGCGCTTTCGATGCCACTTTTTCTTGAAACGGTTATTAAAGTTATCTGCCAACTGCTCAGCTAGATTTAAGGCCAGGGTTTCAAGGTTTGCAGCTTCTTCTTCATCCAGCTTCCTTTTTTCTGCAATGCCCGTCCAAATGATATGACTGGACTTGGCATCAACCAAACGAAGTTTCATTCGCATGCCTTTGTCATCTGAGCACGTCAGGCAAGGCCAGCGATCCAATTGGAATACCAGGAAGTTGTCCACCTTAAGGTAACGGCCAAGAGGATTGGAAAGGTCCTTATCAGATACGGAAACAACAGTGAGGCTATCCAGGTAAATCTCCTTGCCTTGTCTCATTCTGGGATTATTTTCCAACATCGCATTCAGATTTTCTTCACTCAAAATGCTTTCATAAAACGGCAGCCCCTGGATCTTGGCAATCATTGATTGATGCAGCTTCTCTGCTGATTTCAGGGGAATATCCTTGGTACCGAAAAAAGAGAAAACCGCTGCTGAGCTTCCGAGTAAATCGGCCGCTTCAGGGTAAGCCTTGGACTCTTCTATCTTGCGCTCTTCCAAAATGGCCGTTCGGCTGTGCTCAGCTATTGTGTCTGTAAACGTACCTGTTGCACTGCACCCGATTGTCATTGATGCAATTGAAAAAACGAAAATTACTGAGAGCAGTTTCGATGTTGACATTGAATCGTTCTGCTAAATCATAGCAAAGGAATTTACGGTTTCACTATGAACGTTTGGTTAGATAAAACGTGCTGGCGAATTGCTTATAATCCATGTTTATCAACCTTTTAAGAACTCGTCCAGTAGCTAGAAAGGCAAGGTTGATATCTATCTGATTCCTATCAACAAGCAAAAATCCTTTAAACAACACCGGTATTCCGGTTTCTCTATGAATTTAGTTGCCGACTGCTGCCAGCCTAAAAGGGTTTGAATTGCTTGTTAGCTTGCTGAAACTTGAACCAAAAGAGACTGCGGGTGGGAAACTTGAGTCATGATCTTACAGGAAAAAGGGTTTGACGGATTTCAATGGAACAAGGCAATTTAATCATTTGAGTAAAAAAACGCAAATACCAGAAACCATTAATCACCAGGCAAAGAAAGGTAGTACACATGGGGGAACTCGGCAATCAAATGAAGGCTCGACTTGAAAAGCTGGAAAGACTAAAAACATTGGGTGTTAATCCTTATCCCTATCGCTTTGATAAATCGATCACGATTCAGGAAGTGAAAGAAAAACAGGAGTCACTCATTGAGAACGAAACGGAAGTAAAATTATGTGGTCGACTTCTGGCCTTCAGAAGGCAGGGGAAAACAGCATTTTGTAACCTGAAAGACGGGTTAGAGAGAATACAGCTTTACGTTTCAAAAAATGTTGTAGGCGAAGAACCTTATGAAGCCTTTAAATGCTTGGATTTGGGAGATTTTGTCGGTGTTGAGGGCGTTGTTTTTAAAACAAGAACCGGTGAATTATCCATCAATGTCAAGTCGTTCGAGATCTTGTGCAAAACTATCCGACCGTTGCCTGTGCCAAAAGAAAAGGTGGTGGATGGTGAGAAAGTCGTTTACGATCAGTTTAAAAATATTGAACAGCGCTACAGACAGAGACACGTTGATCTGGTGATGAATGACGATGTGGTTGATGTGTTTATGAAGCGCTCGGTTATTTTAAAAACAGTCCGCAACTACCTGGAGCGAAACGGTTTTTTGGAAGTTGAAACACCCACTTTACAGAGCATCTATGGCGGAGCCAGCGCAAAGCCGTTTGAAACGCATCACAATGCACTGGACATGAAACTCTACCTGAGAATATCGAACGAGCTTTACCTCAAACGCTGTATTGTTGGTGGAATGGACAGGGTTTATGAAATTGTGAAGGATTTTCGAAACGAGGGAATAGACCGAACCCACAATCCGGAATTTACCCAGGTGGAATATTATCAAGCCTATGCAGATTACAACGACATGATGACTCATTTTGAGAACATCTACGTGGATGCCTGCAAAGCTATTCATGGAACAACCAAGATTACCTACCAGGGCACGGAATTGGACCTGACACCTCCCTGGAAACGTTTGACCATGAAAGGCGCCATCAAGCAATACACCGGTTTTGACATCGATGAAAAATCGGATGATGAGATTGTAGCCCTGCTCAAGTCCAAGGGAGTTGAGATGGAAGGAGCGTATTCACGAGGTTTGGCTATTGCTGAAGTGTTTGAGACCTTTTGCGAAGAACACTTGGTACAACCCGTTTTTATTATTGATCATCCCGTTGAAACAACGCCTCTTTGCAAAATGCATCGCACGGAACAAGGTATTGTGGAACGCTTTGAGCCTTACATGAATGGCTGGGAACTGGGCAATGCCTATAGTGAATTGAATGATCCCATTTTACAGAGAAAATTCCTGCAGGATCAAGTAGATAGGGGACGAGGCGGTGAAGAGGAAACTCATCCCATGGATGAAGACTTCATCCAGGCCATCGAATATGGAATGCCTCCCACCGGAGGAACCGGATTGGGTATCGACAGGATGGTGATGCTGCTGACCGATCAGGTCAGTATTAGAGACGTCATTCTATTCCCCCTGATGAGAGACAATTAAAAGAAAGGAACGCTATGATTATCAAAACCTTATCTGTTGCACCTATCGGAACCAATTGCTATATAATTGGCTGTGAAGAGACAAAAGAAGCGATTATCATCGATCCGGGTGGAGAGGGAGAGAGAATCCTGGATACTGTTGAGCAGGAAAAACTGACCTTAAAATACATTATCAACACGCACGCTCATTTTGATCATGTAGGGGCTGTGAACGATATCCAGGAAAAAACAGGTGTCCCCTTTTATCTGCATCAGGGTGATGAACCGTTTATTGAGCCTGCTGCGTTTTCTCAAAGCCTGCAGATGTTCGGTATGCCTCCCATGCAGCCTCCTAAAATCGATGAATACATAGATCCCGAAAGGACATACAAGGTTGGAAACACCAGTTTTTCCGTGTTGGAAACACCTGGCCATTCCCCGGGAGGAGTCTGCTTTTCATTTGAGAAAGATGTTTTTGTCGGCGATACCTTGTTTGCCGGCAGTATCGGCAGAACAGATCTGCCGGGCGGGGACATGGGTACATTGATGCAATCCATTAAAACGCAATTGATGACATTGAATGATTCAGTAACAGTGCATTGCGGGCATATGGGTGAGACTTCCATCGGAAATGAGCGTCAGTATAATCCTTTTAACCAGTATTGGACCTAAATTCAATCATGCTAGCTGATCTACTGTATTACATATATCCTTATCAGATATTTAAATCGGTGTTTTTCAGGGGCGGTATGGCTTTTCTTACTGCCTATTTTATGATCAGTGTCATTTTACCAGCGGTGATTCGTGTGTTTCGGCATAAAAACATCACTTCGGATTTTACAAAAAAGGGAACCGACGGAGTCGGACCTTATGATGGCGCGACACCAATCATGGGCGGTGTCGTTTTAATACCTTCCATAATCGTATCGAGTTTGTTGTGGGTCTGGATTAACGAATACACCATTGCACTTTTGATAACCACTTCCTCTTTTGCTGCGATTGGAGCTATTGATGATATTGTCAAGGTATTGAACAAGCGGCAGATTGAATCGGGCAAGGTAAAAAGAAAGTCTTTTGCCGATAAGGCAGATGGTATTCGCGGTGATGTCCGCTTGGCCTTGGAGTTTCTGTTTGCCTTTCTGGTCATTGGTTCGTTTTATTGGTTTTTCGAAGGAATCGATGGAAGAATTCACATTCCTATGATTCCCATGAAAACCTGGTTCCCACAGTTACATCCCCTTTTTTTTATACCATTTTTGGCTGTGTTGATTGTTGGGGGGGCCAATGCGGTTAACCTGACTGATGGATTGGATTCCCTGGCAACAGTCCCGATAATATCCTGTGCTACCTTTATTGCTTCAGCAGCCGTGATAGCGGGAGATGCCGAGTGGAGTGAACGATTGAAACTGCTCTATATTTCGGAAGAGATGAAAGAGGTTGCCATCTTTGCTGTCTGCATTATTGCCGGATGTGCGGCATTTCTGAAGTTTAATTCTCCACCGGCACAGATTTACATGGGTGATGTGGGGTCCTTGGGTTTGGGAGCAGCCATTTGTTCCATGTTCATCTTTATCAAAGCGGAATTGTACCTGCCCATAGTCGGCGGAACCTTTGTGCTTGCTGCAATCAGCGTAATTCTGCAGAGAGTGTGGTTTAAATTTACCTTATGGAGAAAAGGCAGGGACTACGCCGAGAAATATCGCTTTTTCTACCGGGCGCCATATCATCATCACCAGCAGTCATTAATCAAATACAGGGAAAAAGAAACGGAGATTGTGTCTGTCTGGCACGAGTTTATAAAGAAGATGGGATTGGGATATGTGCCGGTGGAAGACAAGTACGAAAATCAGGAGCATGTCAACAACAAAGTGATCTGGAAAAATCACATCAGATCCGTTGCTTTCCTGGTTATAGCCATGATGATATATTTTAAAGTGAGATAAACGAAATGATTGATTTAAAATTGCTGAGGAACAACCCGGAAGTGGTTGCCGCTTCTGTGAAAAACAGGGGTGGAGAAATTGATCTTGATGCAGTCGCCAATTTGGATGCAAAACGAAGGGAAATCGTTTTCGAGCTTGACCAGATCAAGCAAAAGCGTAATGAAAATTCAGGCTTAATTGGAAAGGGAAAACTGGAAGCAGATGAAAAACAGAAGCTGGTAGAAGAAACCCGCAATCTCGGTGAAACCATCAAAGCAAAGAACGCCGAGGTTAAGGAGATAGAAGACAAAATCAGCGACATTGCCATGGGCATTCCCAATCTCCTTCATGAGAGCGTACCCATTGGTCCAAGTGAAGACGATAATGTGGAACAGTATACCTGGGGCGAGATTCCCAGTTTCGACTTTGAAGTCAAACACCATCTGGATGTCGCAGAAAATCTTGGCATCATGGATTCAGTCAGGGGAGTCAAGCTGGCTCATTCCAGATTTACCCTGGTTAAACAGGCCGGTGCGATGCTGGAAAGAGCCCTGGCAAACTTTATGCTGGATCTGCAAATCAAAGAACACGGCTATACGGAAATTCTGCCTCCCCTTTTGGTAAACACTGAAATCATAACCGGAACAGGGCAGTTGCCGAAATTTGAAGTGGATCTCTTCAAAACCACTGACGGTTTGTACTTGATACCTACGGCAGAAGTGCCATTAACCGGTATTTACAACAATGAAATCTTAAAGGAAGAAGAACTGCCTTATTATTTTACCGCATTTACGCCATGTTTTCGCAGTGAAGCCGGTTCTTACGGCAAAGACACCAAAGGGTACATCCGACAACACCAGTTCAATAAAGTTGAGCTGGTTAAAATCGTACATCCGGATAAATCATACGAAGAGCTGGAATCGCTTGTGAAGCAGGCGGAAGAGGTATTGAAACGTCTTGAGCTGCCTTTCAGGGTCATTGCGCTATGCTCCGGAGACATCGGGTTTGCTGCGGCTAAATGTTATGACATTGAGGTTTGGATTCCATCTGAAGACAAATACCGTGAAATTTCCAGCTGCTCAAACTGTACGGATTTTCAGGCCAGACGTTCCAACATTCGTTTTAAGCCAAAGGAAGGCGGCAAGACGCAATTCGTGCATACCCTCAACGGTTCCGGCATGGCAGTAGGCAGAACGGTTGTGGCGATTCTGGAAAACTATCAAAATGAAGATGGAAGCGTGACCATTCCAAAAGCGTTGGTTCCATATATGGGGGGGTTGACAGAAATCTCGAATAGGGCATAATATAAAAGATCATTTGGAGGGATGGGAGAGTGGTTGAATCCGGCGGTCTTGAAAACCGTTAAGCTTCGGCTTCGGGGGTTCGAATCCCCCTCCCTCTTCCAGAAAATCTCCTCTTATTTTCATCGATACCGATATTCAGGAATCATCACCAACATCGATAGAAAGCAACCAAATCCGTAGAGAGGAATCCTGGATTGACTAAGGTTGGAGAGATGCCAGAGAGGCCGAATGGGGCAGATTGCTAATCTGTTGTACTGGAAACGGTACCCGGGGTTCGAATCCCCGTCTCTCCGCCACAAATCTCAAATGATACAGAAATGACGCACCCGTAGCTCAGCTGGATAGAGCATCTGTTTGCGGAACAGGGGGTCAGGGGTTCGAGTCCCTTCGGGTGTACCACTTTGCTGCAATGGCGCCCGGTCAAGGCACCAAGAACAGAGGCAGACAGATAGTGTAGCGGAGAGATGTCCGAGTGGCTGAAGGAGCACGCCTGGAAAGCGTGTATATGGGAAACTGTATCCGGGGTTCGAATCCCCGTCTCTCCGCCATAATTTGGTGATCCGTGCGATCGGAAGATACGAATTGTGTCAGGTCCGAGAGGAAGCAGCACTAAGTATTGGAAGATGCGTTACGGATCACTTCCCAAATATTGTCAAATTAGCCTGTCACCAAAATGTCCTACCTGGTTCTTGCAAGAAAACTGAGACCAAACAAATTCGATGAAGTCGTAGGCCAGGATTCTATTTGCACCACCCTCAAAAACGCTATAAAGACCGACCGAGTTGCTCACGCCTTTCTTTTTACGGGACCCCGGGGTACCGGCAAAACCAGTTGCGCCAGAATTCTTACCAAAGCGCTTAATTGTACCTCCCCCGAAGACGCAGAACCATGCGGAAAATGTGAAAATTGCCTGGAAATTGGACAAGGCTCCTCCACTGATGTGATTGAAATTGATGCTGCCTCAAATCGCGGTATTGAGCATATCAGGGAATTGCGTGACGGCGTTAAGTTTTCTCCGGCTAAATGTCAGTACAAAACATATATTATTGACGAAGTTCATATGCTGACAACAGAGTCGTTTAACGCTTTGCTAAAGACTTTGGAAGAACCTCCGGCGCACGTGAAATTTATTCTGGCAACCACCGATTTTCATAAAGTTCCGGCAACAGTAATTTCACGCTGCCAACGCTTCGATTTTTCCAACATCACAACTGAAGTGATGGTGGCATACTTAACACAAGTTGCCTCTGCGGAATCGCTCAAGATTTCGGAATCCTCATTGCAGCTGATCGCTAAAAGCTCAACCGGTGGAATGCGGGACGCGCTGACCATTATGGACATGCTGATTAGCTTCAGCGGAGATACGGTGGATGAGGAAAGAGTAGCTGAAATTCTGGGTATCAACGATATAAGAAAGATCGATGAATTGCTTAAAGGGATCATTGAAAAAGATCTCGACCATGTTATTGACCTGTTTCAGACAATTATAGCCAAGGGGCATTCCATCACCCAACTGCTTACAGACCTGATGAAGGCTATTAAGGACCTCAGTCTGGTTAAGAGTCTGCCGGAGAAAAACATCCAATGGCTTCACTTTTACCCGGATCAATACGCTTTGTATAAAGAGCTTTCAGGGAAAACAACGGTTGCCACCCTGCAACGGCTATTTGAAATTGTACTGGATGTGGAAACACAGGTGAAGCGCAGTAGCCAGGCTAACATTTGTGTTGAAATGGGATTGATTAAGATGTGTTCTGTCGAATCCTTGGCGGGTGTGGCAGAGATCGTTTCCATCCTTAAGAATCAGGATCAGGTTAAAAAAAAACTCCGGTAATTCCCCTTCAAACTGATCAAATCAAAAAAGATTCCATCCGGGAATCGGCCAAAAGTGAAAGTTCGGTCATAAAGGACGAGCCTGATAGCAACGAAACAGTCTTAAATGAGAAAAAGCAAGCAGCTTCTGTAGATACAGGTGGCCCGGATTCAGAAAAGGATCATGCTCCGACCGATTCAACTAATGATCCGGATTCCAAGCCCCAGGTAAAAACGAGTACTCCGGTTCATGAAGAATTGCCAGCGGATTTTCCGCAAGAACCTCCGGAATATCTGTATCAGGAAACCAATCTGGAATATGAGGATCAGCCTGATCACCTGGTTACCGAACCTTTACCCGAACCACCTTTAAAAGAGGTACCGGTTCTAACAACCGAAGAGAAAAAGGTCAGCAAGGAAGAGAAGTCTGAAAAATGGGAGAGCTTTGTCAAATTCGTGGAAGAATCGGCGGACAAATCCCTTGTTTCGCTGATGAGAAATTCGGTACTATTAGAGATAACGGATGAGAGCCTTACGATTGGTCTACAAAATACCCGGCTTTTCACGGAAGAAAAAAGAAAACAGATTGAGGCGTATGCACAGTCTTTTTTTCAAATGGAATTCACCATCCGATACGAAGATTCCGTAGATGGTCTGGATGACTCGGTTCGGGAAAAAATCGAGCAGGAAAGGATTAAGGCTGAGGAAGAAACAAAGAAAAAAGCAGCTGAAAGTGGCAATGTTCAGGAAATTCTGGCGTTATTTCCAAACAGCAAAATAAAAAACATCGAGATTTTAAAGGAGGAAAAGGATGTTTAAAGGTCTTGATATGAAAGAAATCATGAAAAAAGCCAAAGAAATGCAGAAAACCCTGGCTGAAAAGAAGAAAAGTGCGGCTAGCAAGACCATTGATGTCAGTGTTGGAGGGGGAATGGTTCAAATGAAAATGAACGGCAACCTGGAGACCCTGCAGGTTAAAATAGACCCTGAAATAGTTGATAAAAATGAAGTGGATATTCTGGAGGATCTGGTTCGTGCTGCTTGTAACGAGGCTGTCAGACAAGCCAGGGAATTGGTGTCTTCTGAGTTGTCGGATGTCATGGGCGGAATTGATCTGTCGAACATTCCTAATATGAATGATTAATGAACCTGCCTCAACCTATCCTACAGCTCATAGAGGAACTGGCTAAACTGCCGGGAGTTGGAAGGAAAACAGCAAAAAGGCTGGCTTTTTCTATTCTCCTCAAACCGGATGAGGAATCAACCGCGCTTGCCAAAGCAATTACCACTGCCAAGTTGACCATACGCAGTTGTAGCATCTGCCATGGTTTCAGTGATTCGGAAATATGCCAGATCTGTTCCGATCCCAGACGTGTGAAAGACGTTATTTGCGTGGTTGAAGATCCAAGAAACATTTTCACCATTGAAAATTCAAACGTTTTTCAGGGTGTTTATCATGTCCTCCAAGGCGCTATCTCACCTTTGCATGGAATTTCACCTGACAAACTAAAAATCGCGGAATTGGTTCAAAGGGTGGAAAAAGGTAACATTGCGGAGCTGATTCTTTCGACAAATCCTACTTTGGAAGGTGAAGCTACCGCTCACTATCTTGTTGATTTGTTTAAGGACAAGGTAAACAAGATTACCAGAATAGCCAGGGGCATGCCTGCCGGAGCTGATCTCGAATTTGCCGACTCAAATACTCTTGCCCGGGCATTTGAAGGGAGAACGGATTATGATTGATGGTCAGATCCCGGTATTGCTTAACTTGAACTACTTCTTGCTAAGCACCCAATTTCTTGAGTGTTGCACCCAGGGCGTTTACAAATCTCGCATATGTTTCCAGTGAGTATTCACCCATATTGAATACCCTGAATACTTTTCCCGTCAACTGCCCCTGGGCCGAATATATCTCATAGCATTCATCATCCCCGTTGTTCCAGTTTGCCAATTCCTCAGCCAAGGCTTCATAACTAACATGTTCCGGAAGGAATAGGGCTGTTCCGATGTTTTGCTGAGGCATGCCTTCCCTGAGAAGGGTTTTTAACCCCAGTTTCTCATAACCGCTTCTTAGAATGGCCAGACGATCCTGATACATTTGGATCCGCCCTTTTAATCCTCCCCTTTCTGTAAAATCATCAAAAGCAGCTTCAAATTCCAGTAATGCCCTGATATTTATTGTGTATGGATGACTCCCTTTCTGTTGCGCCTGCCAAGCTTTTGCCAAATCCAGGTAGGGGATTCTACCGGACCGATCGCACATTTCTTGAAGGTAGTCTTTTTTAACTACGCAAAACGCAAGATCCGGATTAGAATGCAGACCTTTATTTGTCGAACAGATTAGTGTATCGACCGACCAGGAAGTTATATCAATTTCTTCCACATAAACCGAAGCAATGGCGTCAACGATCAGTCTCAGATCAAGTTTTTTGCAAAGATCACCAACTTCAGCTACAGGATTCAAAAGAGCAACACTGGTGCATCCGTGTACCATCCCAATCGTTTTGACTTGATGCTGCTTGACCAGCCGTTCAAGCTCCTCAATATCCGGTCTGATACCGGGCCCAAGTTCATAGGTAACAGTTTGAATACCCAGTTGCTGACAAAACTCAGCCTGACGGTGCCCATAAACATCGTTGGCAATCACCAGGATACCGTTGTCATCAACGCACGATCCAACAGCAGCGGCGATTGCTCCTGAGCCGGAGGAGGTTATAATAACCGCCTCATGGGAATTGGCAACGTCCAATTGCTCCACAACTTTCTTTCTGAGTCTGTCCAAAATCGGTTTTAAAGCAGGTCCACGTGGTACAATAGGCTGTTGGCCATAAGCTACTGCAATTTGATTGACTTTATCAGGCAGGTGAAAGACGGCAGGGGTTAACGATACTCGTTTCACTGAATTCTCCGTTTTTTTATGTGGGTGCCAGATTCTGAAGAGAGCTTAAACAGCAATTAGTCCAAATCTTCTTAGATGTTGCCAGAGATCGCTTTCTACAAAATCTTGAAATGGTTTTTTTACAGTCTGTTCGTATTCGTTTGAAACGTCGTTAACAGTCAATTGAGTATTTGAATAAACTGATACCTTATCAAGTGTCTGACAAAGCCATCGACCGGTATCAGGTTCAATATTCCTGTAAAACACACCCTCTTTGTTGTTAACGATCAATTTGATTCTGGTTTGCAGGATGTTTTTCTTACTTTTTTTCTCCACGAGTTCCGGTTTGTTTCCTAACCAAATCAGTTGCTTATTCCTGTCGGGCAATCGGATCTCCTTTTGGGATTCCAAAAGCAATTCGATGAATTGCGGTGCCACCGTAGGTTGCGGTATTTGAGTCTCAAACCATTCCTGTAGATTGTATTCAATACCAATTTTCTGCATATAATTGTAAACCGCTTTTTTTAGACCAAAAGCATATGTATCGTGATCACATCCCATTTTATCCTCGTGCTCCAGATCGTTCCAGGCAAATGTTCCTTTTGGCGGACCTGTTATTTTGATATTAAATCGTTCCGGATTTGCTGCAATCGGGCTATGTGCAGTCAGAGCAAATCGGTGCCAGTAACAGGAATCCAGCAATTCATTCTCAAAAAACTGCCTGATAACTTCCAGAGAATCAATGGTCTCCTGTGCTGTTTGCGTGGGAAAACCGTACATAAGATAGGCGTGCACCAGAATTCCGGCCTTGGAAAAGTTACTCAATGCCTCTGTCGCCTGGGCAATGTTCACTCCTTTGCTCATTAAATCAAGCAACCTGTCGGAAACAGTTTCCATACCACCGGAAACGGCAATACAGCCGGATTTTGCCATGAGCCGGCATAAATCCGGGCTAAAGTTCTTTTCAAATCGAATATTTGTCCACCAGGACACATTCAATCCTCGATTTAATAGTTCAAGGGCAATATTTTTTAACGCAGCTGGTGGCGCAGCTTCATCAACAAAATGGAAGCCGGATTGTCCGGTTTGCAACATCACCTCTTCTATGCGGTCCACAATTGTGGATGCAGGAATAGTCTCATAGGCTGAGATATAATCGAGGGTTACGTCGCAAAAAGCGCACTTTTTCCAATAACACCCCTTGGCGATCATCATTTTGTTCCACTTGCCGTCATTCCACAGTCTGTGCATTGGGTTTGGTATCTCAACAATGGATAAGTAGCGATCTAAATCCAATCCTTGGTAATCAGGATATCCTGTTTCACCGAATGTAGGGTCAGCATGATTTCCCTCATAATAGCGCACCGAGCCATTTTCTTTGATAAAAGTTCTGCTTAAAAGATCGGTTTCTTCCTCACCGGAAATGTATTTTGCAATTTGTAATAACGGGATTTCTCCCTGGTCCAGAACAACAAAGTCGGTATAATCAAAAACAGTGGTTTCCCGTAAATCCCTCAATTCCGTGCTGACGTACCCTCCGCCAAGCACAATTTTGATATGAGGATCAAGTGCCTTGATAATCTTTCCGGACTTAAGGGCTCCTAACAGACAGCCGGGAAATGGCACTGACAGCGCTACCAGGTCGGGCTCAAAGGATGTCAACTTGGTCACCAGAAGTGTTTGCAACATAGAATCGAAAATAGTTTCGGAACTCTGCAATTTCTTAACTATTGGCGTGAATTCAGTGGCAGACAAGGCTATCTGCTCCGCGTATCTGCTGAACCCAAATTCCGGGTCTATCTCCGATTTGATGAAGCCGAACAATTCGTTTAGATATTGTGTTGCCAGATAGCAGGCTTTATCGACAATGCCAAGATTTCCAAACATCCATTCCAGATCAGAGGGATCATGAGTGTTTTCAGCTCGTGGTAAGAAACCATCCTGGCAAATCGAATAGGCCAGGGCTGTTTCTTTTGATTGAAGGAACTTTGTGACGGTTTCAATTGTGTAAAGATACCGATTAGCTTGATTCAGCACTGTTTGATGTTTGTCGGCCAGTTTTCTCCCATTATTGTTTACGTTTTCAAATATCCTTCTTAAACCGTCTTTGGAAAAAACAGACAAAACAAGTTCGATTCCCAGGTCTGCTTGTGCTGCAACCAGTCCTTTGGAATCCAAAAATCGTTTTAAAAATGCCGTAGCAGGGTATGGGGTGTTGATCTGCGTGAAGGGGGGTGTGAGCAATAAGACTTTCATCAGTTAACCTGCATCAAATGATCATCCGGCGCAGGAAATAGTGTTGTGTTGATTTCATTTACTTTTTCAGCTATCCACGACTTTTGGGCACCGGATATATGTTTTTTATTGTAGTCTTCCGCAGCTTCGTACGCAGCGTTCTGCCCACCGAAATACCAGCCAATTTCAAAAAAAACCAGCAATCCTGCAACGCCGTACTGTTCTTCAGAAACGTAATGAATTGCCCCAGCGATGAATACGGCATTCAGCAGGAATGAAACAACTCCTTTGCCGTACTCCCCACTTGCAAATAGACCGGAACCGGGTAATAAAGCCGAATAAAGCCTGGCTTTATCAGGATCAACCGGCTCTGGAAGGGACAGACCATTTAGAAAGTATTCTCCGTTGAAAGGTTGGCAATGCTGATTCCACACCTCTGACGCTTTGGAAAGATCATTTTTTTCAACCAGCGAGGCTGTATAAAACGTTCCCAGTCTGTTTTGGAATCCGGGATCAGAAAGTATTTGCTTGTTGCGGAGCAGTTTACGCGAGTTTTTAAGCACATTGTCATGAAGATCGGAATAGTAATAGCTCTCCAAGAGCATTAACTCCAACTCCGGATCAAACTGGTTGGAATAGCTAAACTTGATCCGGTATATTTCGGAAATAGCACGGTGATAATCTTTTTCTGAGACCAGGAATTTTGCGAATAATTTTTGATTTGAATACACGAAGGGAATAGGTTGATCATCAGCAAACGAGCACTGCGACGATACTAACAGGCAAAAGAACAGAATGATGAAGCGAACCATAGGCATGCTACATCATTCCTGAAATGCCTGTGCTCACTTCTTGATATGGCAGGTCTTTAAGTTTGTTTTCCCAGAAGGAGTTTGCCCGCTCTCCCCTGGATTCGGCAAGTTGATCGAGCTTTTCGATCAGATCGGTTAGATCTTCATCTTGTGCAATCTGATACGCCATCACCAAATCAGCCATTGCCTCATTTTCCTTGTTATTGGAGAGAAGCATTTTGCCGCGATTATAAAGCGAGAGACAAATACCGGCTTTGTCGCTGTCTTCCCGAGCAATTGAAATGGCAAGTCTTAACGCTTCAAAAGCTTCCCCCACATCTCCAATCTCCAGTTGGATTTGAGAAATATTGTTGTAAATGATGCATTCCGATGAGCGATTACCAAGTTTCTGCATATTGATCAAAGCACGATTCAAAAACTCCAGTGCTCTTTCAAAATCTCCACGAGCCTGGTAGATCAGAGAAATATTGCTCAACGTGATACCTTCAATATTGAGATTCCTTCCGATTTTAGCGACGGACAATGCCTGTTCTAACCTTTCCAGGGCTTTTTCGTAGTACCCTTGTTCAAAGTGTATGGTGGATATGTTATTAAGCGTGGTTCCCTGCCCGTCAAAGTCGTTGATCTTCTTGAGTACGTCTAATGATTCTCTTAAATATTTCAAGGCAGTATTAAATTCTCCCAGATCCTGGTAAATCTGTGAGATGTTGTTCAGGATGGTTCCCTGTGTCCTTAAGTCCCCGCTTCTTTTTGCTGCTTTCAAAACCTGATTCCAGGTCTGCAGGGCCTTATTCCATTGTTTAAGCTTTTCCTGGCTGGTTGCAACTCTTTCCAGGAGCCGAACCTGGTTTTTAGGATCATCGATGGAATCGATTATATCGTTGATAAACGATTCGGTGAGATGATGCAAACCGTTGGCAAATAGATTATGAGCCACCTTTAATGACCCTTTGACAAGCATTTCTGATTCGTTCAGGCTTTTAAAGGTCCAACATTGAATAATATCTTCAATCTGCTGTTGGATTACGGGTTCGATATTGCCTTTTATCGAATCTTTGCAAAGAGTTATCATCCAATCAAAATAGGCGGATTTTTCAAGATGCAGATTGTAAATCTCAGTTAACAGGCGTTTTGCTTCCTTTTCCTTGCCGTGGGTCAGAAAGTAAAATACCAGTTCAAATTTTCGCTGGGCTTTTTCTTCCTTTTGGCCGATGTCCGAAAGATATTTTAGTAATAATTCCTGATTATCAATTTTTATATGGCTGTTGTTTTGCTCATTTTCTCTAAGGGATTGCCAAATCTGCTGTCGCTTTCTTTCCCTGCCAAGTGTTTCGGCATACCATTGCTCAAGAAATTCAACCAATCTTGGCAAAATAGTGTTTTGTTCCCGCGAATGGCCGATGGCAAGCCATAAACCGAAAAAGCCTTCCTTAATTCGATAAATTTTTGATCGTTTGTCATCCGGATGGTCGGTCACTATCAAATATCCGGCCTTTAGCAGTTTGTTTAAATGACTGGATGTTTGCTGCAGTGATTGGCGCAAGCATTTGGCGATATTCCCGGCTGTTTTCTGTTCAAGCGATGCAAGGGCGACAGTTTCCAGTAGTGCCCTTTCCTGGGGGGCAAGGGAGCTCATTCGAACGCGAAAAAACGGTGTAGTTTGATCAAGTAGTTTTTCAATTTGTCGCTTAATATCCCATTTGCTTTCCTTGGCCACCAACTCATAGAGAATGAGACTCAACCTGGGATTACCTCCTGACATTTCATAAAGGGCATGCAAGCGAGGCAATAGATATTCGAAAGACTTCAATAAGTGATCCTGTTTCTCCCAGACCAGGTTGCGGCGAATTAATTCAATGGTCTGATCCTCATCCAGCATATCAAGGATGTGGATATCAAACAGGTTAAATGGCGACTTTCTTAATTCATCAGTTTTAATAAGGTTGTACTGGGAGGTACCAACAAAGGTAGCGAAAGAAGATTTAGTGATAAACTTCTTAAATTGCTTAAGATTTTTATTGTCCTTCAATTGCCCTTTAAAGAAAACATCTATGTTTTCCAGTAGAATCAAAAGGCTGATTTTATTTTCTACGCAGTATTTCTCAAGTTCCGGAATAGCCTTATCTATCAGCTTTGTATCATTATCCAGTTGGTTCAGTTCATCATACAAGGTCAACCAATCATCCTCGGCAGTGATGTGACCCAAAATCTCAACCATACCCATCAGCAAGTCTGCAAAGGTGAGAATTCTATGGTTTTCCTCGGGGAACTGAATAATGGTATAGCGCTTATTAATCGCCCGCTTTCTCTGGACTATTTCACTCAGCACTCTTATAAAATGTGTCTTACCAACGCCCGATGGACCCATAACCATGAAGTTTTGCTTCTCTTCTCCATTAGCACTGGCTTCAAGTTTTTCACAAATCGTCTCAAGCAGTTCCTCCCTTCCGATTGTTGTGGCTACCAATTGTTCGGTCAGGGATAAACCAGGTCGATAGAATCCGTTGAGATGGTCGTATTGTGTTGTGTTGTTTGACATTTTGTGTTCAGGCTGACTTTGGCGCTCTTGTTTTTATTATATGACTTGAAAGCATATCCTAGATAATATTCTCAAACTTGTGAACAGCGTTTTAATGCAAAATGTGCGGCTAGTATGCGATGTTTCGCAGTTTTTTTCATTTTTATGATTTAAAAATCAGGTCAAATTGTTAAATGACCATAAGGCTATTGTGTTTTGACCTTAATTTTACTACGCTTACACCTATGTGTTCTTATATATAGAAACACTCTTTGTTCATTTTTTTCGAACAGGTCGCATTTACTTGATACTCGGAATTACAAAAAGAGGTTGTTGTGGAAGCAAAACCAGTGTTAGAGCAACTTATCAGGGGTGAAGATTTAAATTCAGAGCAAGCTACCCGGCTGATGCATCAAATTATGGATGGGGCGTTGAGTCACAGCCAGATGGCAGCATTTCTGGTAGCATTACGAATGAAAAAGGAGACAGTTGCTGAAATTGCCTCCTTTGCCAAGGTGATGAGGGAAAAATCTACCAAAATTCCCATACATGATCCATCCTTAGTCGACACCTGTGGGACCGGAGGAGACTCTTCCGGTTCATTTAACATTTCTACCACTGTGGCTTTGTTGCTGGCGGGAGCCGGATACAAAGTAGCTAAGCATGGTAACCGCTCAATGACATCGAAAAGTGGAAGTGCGGATGTTTTGGAAGCTCTGGGAGTCAATTTGGAATTGAATCCACAACAGGTCGCCGATTGTATCAACAAAACCAACATTGGTTTTTTGTTTGCACCTTCTCTGCACGGCGCCATGAAAAACGTCGGACCGGTTCGCAAAGATCTGGCTGTCAGAACGGTCTTCAATTTGCTGGGTCCTCTAACGAATCCAGCAGGAGCTAACGTACAGATTGTCGGGTTGTTTGAGTCATCTTTTGTTCCTTTGATTATTCGTGTCTTAAGGGAATTGGGCTCCACATCAGCTTACGTGTTTTCAGGGCTAAGCGGTCTGGATGAGGTATGTATCAGTTCCAATACTGCTGTTGGTCATCTAAATAAAAATGGAGAGATCAGAGAGTTTACTTTCAATCCTGAAGAGTACGGTTTTACCAAAGAACCGTTGAATTCGATCAAAGGTGGTTCTCCACAGCAAAATGCTGAAATAACAAAAGGAATTTTAAAAAACGACATCAAAGGACCGATGAGAGATATCGTTATCCTCAACACCGGTTTTGCAATCTCTGCGGCAGATCACTGTGATTTAAAACAAGGATTTGAAAAAGCAGAACAATTTTTGAACGATGGCGCTGGTATCAGAAGTTTGGAGCAGCTAGCCGCCATTTCAAATTCCTTTTAAACCAATATTTTGGCAACTATCACAAGTAAATATATCTATAACTTCTAAACGGTTCGTTTTGTGAACATATTGGAACAAATAATTAAAGACAAGCAGCATGAGGTCGATACCTGTTTGACTTCCGTTCAGCCTTCAGATCTGCAAAAAAAGCCAGCCGATTTGCGAATACCAAAGGATTTTGGGCAAGCTTTGAGAGGGGGGCAGCTTTCCATCATATC
This sequence comes from Pseudomonadota bacterium, assembly GCA_022360105.1. The sequence goes on along the minus strand of JAKSDL010000573.1, from coordinate 4,968 downwards.
TGAAGTAAAAAAGGCATCACCTTCAAAGGGGATGATTCGACCGGATTTCAACCCGACTGAAATCGCTAAATCATACGAAAATGCCGGAACCAATTGTATCAGTATTCTTACCGAGATTAAATATTTCCAGGGATCGCCCGATTTTCTTGTAGATATACGAAAAGAGGTTTCCTGTCCGTTGTTACGAAAGGATTTTATAGTAGATGCCAGACAAATCAGGGAATCATATGATTTGGGTGCAGATGCTATTTTACTGATCGTTTCTGCCCTAAATAAGTACCAGCTGCAAATGTTTAAGGACATTGCCGAAGGATTTGGTCTGACTTGTCTGGTGGAAGTACACACTGAGCAAGAGCTTGAAATAGCATTGAAGATTGGATTTAAGCTAATTGGAATTAACAATCGCAATCTATCCACTTTTGTGACCGATCTGAACCATTCTATAAACATGAAAAAGCACATTCCTGCTGGTGTCATAACGGTTAGTGAGAGTGGTATTCAAACGCCTGACGATTGCGTCTTGCTGGGAAAAGAAGGGTTTGATGCAATACTTGTCGGTGAAACATTGATGCGGGAATCAGATCCTGGATTGGCATTGGAACACTTAATGAGCAAAGTTAGATGACACCACCCAAATTGAAAATTTGTGGAATCACCAGCAAAGAGCAGGGAATTACTATTGCACAAATGGGAGCAGATGCACTGGGATTCATTCTCTTCCCAAAGTCACCTCGTTATTTGAAGCCGGAGGATATTAAACAGATAGTTTTTGATTTACCACCTTTTGTAAAAACGGTTGGGGTGTTTGTTAACGAAACTGTCGACACGGTTGGAACTATTATGAAAACAACGGGATTGGATCTGGTTCAGCTCTCCGGTGATGAATCAAAAGACTATTGTGCCTCATTGACTCATCTATCCATTCCCTGGATCAAAGGTTTTCGAGTCAAAGATCAGGCTTCCATTGATCAATTGTCCTCATTTCGTAATCGCTATTTACTTCTCGATGCCTGGTCAGACGATGAATATGGAGGCACGGGTCGGGTGTTTGATTGGAATTTGCTGAATAATGGAACGATCGACAAGCGGAAGCTGGTTCTTGCAGGCGGCATCAACGCATCAAATGTGAGAAGGGCAATCGATCATTTTCATCCGTATGCCATTGATATTTCTTCCGGTGTTGAGGAAAAACCCGGGGTTAAATCAATTGAGAAAGTTGAAAAGTTTATGGCAGCCATGCGAGCTTGAACATATCTGTTATCTGTCGTTAGCCAACCCGATTGCCCAAATCAAAAATCGGCAGATAAATAGCCAAAAGTATCATCAGTACAAACGCCCCCAGGGAAATCATAAGCATCGGTTCAATAAATTTATTCCAAAATAAAAATCGATCCTGCCTTTTTTGCTCAAGATATTTCGCTATTTGCTCAAATCCAAGATAAACCTTGCCAGCACTCTCTGCAGTGGAAAGCAGCCTTGCGAAAATGAATGGAAACCAGTTTGATTTGGAATACGCCTCAGTGAGTCCCAGTCCTGATTCGAGGTACTCGAAAATTTTCAAACCGTGTTTACCATTTCCTTTTGAAAGGCTTTTCGCTGCGTTTTTGGTAGCTGAAATCAAGGGCTGTCCGTTTTCCAGCTGAAGTTTCATGGATAAGGCATAAATATAATGATCTTCCTTTGATTCCATTAGTTTTTTAACTTTGTTTCGAACTGCCAGGAAAGGATTCATTCGTTTGAGGAAAGGGACAACAAAGAACAGGCCGACACCGCAGCAAATCATGGATACAGTAGGATAATTGTTGTGGATGAAGTCTGAAACGAAAACCAGTGCTTGGGTAAGAAATGGTAAATCATCCCCAAACAGTCGGTATATATTTTGAAACATGGGTATGATGAAAACAATAACTATCAGAATTAGTACAGCGGCCACTGAAAGAACAATCTTCGGATACCTTGTTAGTTTTTTTATTTCCGACTGGTGGTTTAATTTTTCCTGATAGAACGACAACGCGGATTGAAAACCTTTGAGTAGCTGATTTGAATGCTCTGCCATTTCGATCATTGAAATAAAAAATGCAGGAAACAGTTTGGGAAGGGAGGCAAAAGCCTGTCTTATAGAATATCCCTTTTCTAAAGAGCGCAGTATCTGAAAACATATATATTTATGCAATGGTCTTTTATTTTCCACTTGTAACAGTTCAAATGACTCTTTGATGGACAATCCGGAGGTTAATAAAAGGATCAGGTCATTTAACAAACCAACCAGTTGATCCAGTTTAATGGGTGCTGTCAATATTCCGTTTGGTATTTGTTTTAAATTTAGAAAATAATAACCTGATTTCTTCAGTTGTCTTATGGCGCCATATTTTGACATCGCTTGTAAGATACCCTGAACAGGCTTGTTCTCTATTGTTCTTGCTTCCCAAAGAAAGACCGATTGTGTATTGAATATCATTATTTTTAGCTTCATGAAGTGTATTGGCCTAGAGGCCCACAGCCGCATCCAGTTCTTTTCTGGAAATTACCCCTTCAGTCACAAACTCTTCGCCTATTTCTTTCAGGGATTTGTGATTTTTAAGTTCAGATTGATTGCATAAATCACGAATGGAAGCTCCTTGTGAAATCAGATTTTGAAGGGTTGGAGAAATTTGCAAGACTTCCATTAAAGGAATTCTTCCATCAACTCCGGTCCCCAGGCAGCTCGTACAGCTGGTTTTACCTCTGCAGGCACACTGTTTTTGCACGAGGCGTTGCGATATAACCAGTTTTAATGCTGAGGCGATATCGTCGTTATCTACGCCTAGATTTTGCAGTCTGCGGATGGTTTCCAAGGCGTTGTTACTGTGAAGGGTAGAAAACACCAAATGACCGGTTTGAGCGGCTCTGGCAGCAATTTGTGCAGTCTCACTATCTCTTATTTCTCCTATTAAAATTACATCGGGATCTTGGCGCAAAAGAGCTCTGAGCAATGTCGCAAAGCCGGAACCGGCTGCTTCGTTTACTTCTACCTGGGTAATATTCTTTAATCTATACTCAACAGGGTCTTCTACAGTCACAATGTTTAACTCATTGGCATTCATCGATTTTAAGATAGAATATAATGACGTTGTTTTCCCCGACCCTGTTGGTCCGGTGAAAAGAATCAGGCCGGAGGTTTTTGATATACAGTGCTTGATAAGGTCAACTTGAGAGCTTGCAAATCCAAGATCAGACATGGAGAAGCTAACAGTCGAAGCAGACAGCATTCTGATAACGATTTTCTCTCCAAAAATTGTGGGTAAGGTTGATACCCGTAAATCGAATCTTTTTCCTTTTGAGGTGGTATAAGGAAAATGACCGTCTTGAGGACTTCTTTTCTTTGCAATATCCAGTCGGGAAATCAGTTTGATCTTCGTTAACAGGGATTCGGTTGCTTCCCGGGAAAGCGTGATGCGTTCCAGTTTTCCGTTCACCCTGATCCTGATTGTTTTACGATTGAGGCTGCTTTCAAGGTGAATATCGGAGGCTCCTTTGGTCGCTGCAATTTCCAGCATCTCTATCAATTGCTTTGTGGTGGCATTATCCGTGAAGTCATGTTTTTTTTGTTTCAAAAAAGAAAGTCTTTCTTTTATCAGTTGATCGTTACAAAGAAAGAAGCTGCAGGTCTCACTGAGAAAAGGGCTGACTTGGAATAGTGATTTCAGATTTGTATCTTTAGATAAAAAGATATCGATTGAATCCCTGCCATCTCTAATGAAGACAAAATTGTGCTGCTCCTGTAACCTGATTTCTAATACCGTATAGTCTTGATCTGTGACGGGAAGAGAGAGATAATTATGCCAGATAGGGATTGAAAGCTGTTTCTCCAATTCCCATAATCCGGAACTGTCACGCTGGTCAGTTTTAGACATTGTAAGAGTAATGCTGGGACACAAAAAATTGGATTTTCATGTCAAAAATATTAATAGCGCTGCTAATAGGATTCATCATATACAAGGTTGGTAAAAACGCAGCTTATCTTGCACTGGAGAATATTCTAGGCAACAAGGCACTCAAAGAGCCTGAAGACCTTGTCAAATGCACCTTTTGCGAACGGTTAATTAGTGAAGAATTGGTAATTAAACACAGGGATCACGATTTCTGTAGTCAGGATTGCATCGACGCTTCTATCAACAAACCTTCTTAGTGAATTCGTAAATAAAATTCTCCTGCGTTTTCTTTTTCTTCTTTGATTAATCCATTGAAACTAAAGCTGATTTTCTTTAGCAAAGCAGAAAATTAAAGTCAAAACAAAAACGGTTTTGGATTGTTAGCCAGCGACAGATGCCTGCGCTGTCGAAATGGCATTGCAATCTTTCCAGTGTGATTTCAAGAATGATTCGTAATGAATGAGACCGCATCGGAAAATGAATTAACGATGGGAATATGAGGGTATTTGGTTTGAACCTTTGAAGAGTGCTCGCAACCATGCCCGGTTGTGACAAGTATACCTTTGCATCCGGTATTTTCAGCTAGCTCAATATCGGATGTTTTGTCACCAATAACAAACGACAAGGCTAAATTGATTTTGTGCTCTTGCGCCGCTTGCAGAACCATGCCGGGAGCTGGTTTGCGACAATTGCAATCAATATTGTATGGATTTTGTCCATCAACATGGTGAGGGCAATAGTATTCTGCATCAAGTTTTGCGTCGTGTTGTTCCAACAGTCGATTGAGGTATTTATGAGTCTCTTTTACAAAAGCTTCATCAAAATAATCTCGTGCCACCCCGGACTGATTGGAAACCAAGATTAGTTTAAAACCCTTTTTTTTCAGCAGAGATAACGATTTGGGGACATCTTCATAGATGGATACTTGCTTTAATTTGGAAAGATAATGCACATCTTCAATAAGAACCCCATCCCTATCCAAAAATACAGCTTTATTTTCTGATTCCATACTGATCAATCTGAAGGCTGGTAAGACTTTCTAGTAGAATAAATGTTG
>JAKSDL010000030.1 GCA_022360105.1 Pseudomonadota bacterium | reverse complement strand
TTTCCATGTCATACCTGGAATCTATATAGGCTCGTTTCAGGAGGAGAAAGTTCTCTTTTTCCTGTTCTGTGGATTGAGGAAAAACTGTCAAAAAAGATCGGTGTTGGTTGATCACTTGTCGGTTTAATTTCTCCAGATCATGGAGTTTGGGCTTGTATCCGGTGAATACTAACAGGGTTGTCATGAAAAACCGTTCTGTGGCTTGGTGGAGTTGAAAAGCAGAATATTTATAATCTTGGTTTTGAATAGCTTGAATGGAATATTTTAAAAAAGTCTCGGCGCTCTTGAACCATTTTTCAAAATGTTGTTCTGCTTCTTCTTTCAGTTCTTTTTGAGTCAGTTCCCTGGGTTCGGCTAGTTCAAATTTATCAGAGTTATGAAGTACAATGCCTTCTTTTTGAATATCGTGATAAAAGTATCGTCCTTTTTTCAACTCTTTGTTCAGAGTGTGAATATCTATAACCAGGAGGCTGACCCAGGTTCGAATCATTTTACTGCGTTGCAGCATCTTTTCTATTTTTAGCCAGTAGCTCCATTTTTTGGCAATATTTATCGAGGATGTCACTATTAAGACGTCAAAATCACTTCGATACTCATAGACAATTCCATCATCCCCGGTGTATCGGTCTTCAACCCAATCACCCCTTGCGTGACTGCCAAAGAGAAGAATCATTTCTGTCTTTTTTCCGCTGTTATCCAGGATAATTTTTACAATTTCCTGAAGTTCTTCTCGTTTAAGTTCCGGCAAATGTTCCAAAGAGGTTTTCATAAGCAGATTTCAATGGTGATCAAAAAAGGAAACAAACCTCTGTCATAAAATCAAGACTATTCAATATCATAGGCTTCAAAGAAAGAAAATTCCCAAATCAGGAAATCAGGAGACTAATTTGTCACAGACCTCATGTTGCCACCGGTTTTCGTTTATAGTGTCAAAGTTACTGGAATAGATGTTGATATTGTGAAACCAAATACAAAAGACCCCAGAAACAGAGTCAACGCCAATTTTGAATGCGAAGCCTGGCCATTAAACGCCGACAGCAAACCCGCACCAGGAGAATTCAAAACCACCATAGCCTCAAGATACCAAGCTCCAGCTGAGATAACAAAAGAAGAAGTAGAAGGAACCGGTAAAGCGACAGAAAGCAGGTATGAAGGCGACGTCGAAGAATCAACCTCAAAAAAGAAAAAAAGCTGAAGTTACCGGTAAAACTTAAACGTTCCGGCTTCAGCTTTTTCCACTTCTCGTCCGTAATTGTTGACGACTGACCTCCCGTCAGGTATTTTCACCGAAATCATTATTCACCTTTTTTCCGGTCCGATTGCGTTTGTCGTAATTTTGAAACAGGTAACTACCCACTGGCGAAGGGTTCAGATACCGGCTTTGGCCAATCCTGAGGTAGAGCGTATCGCACTGCCGCGGAAGCTGTATGTGATGGGCGTCCTGTGCCTTGGACTCCTGGCGCTGGTTGGAGGGGCAAGCTCAACGCTCTTCATCTTCCTCCGGGACATGCTGGAGGCGGAGCTTTCGACCAACACTCTCCGCGATCTTTCGACCGGACTCTCCGTGGTACTAACGGCGCTCCTGGTCATACCCTATCACTGGATCCAATACCGGCAGGACAGGGAACTGGAGCCGG
>JAKSDL010000893.1 GCA_022360105.1 Pseudomonadota bacterium | reverse complement strand
TGTTTGATTCCATGAGCTTTCGCAAAGGAATTGAATTCGAGTTATCCAATGCTTTGGTTCAGAGAATTTCAGTCAATACCCCTTACAAGATAAGGGCGAACAAGCGTGATGCTGATTCGGTAATATATGGAAAAATCATAGGTGTCAACGAGAGGGTGCAGGCCCACCAGAGACAACTTGACAGGCCTATGCAGGAAAAAATTGTTGTTACTGCCGAGGTTACCTGGAAAGATCTGCGAACCGGTGAGTTGCTTATAGATAGACAACGATATCGCTTCAGCGGCATGTATGCATCGCTTAGAAACGATAGTGTTAAGGTTGCTACCCAGGAGGCAGTTAACAAGATAGCTAATGAGATTGTAGAATCAATGGAGCAGGGTTGGTAGTTTTAACCCTCGTGTGATACCTAAGAAAGGCTTTTGGCTAATGGCCCCGGAAAACGAAAATAATAATCAGCAAAAAAATAGCGATCCTAATAAAAATGATAAAAAGCCAAATATGTTTGGCCTCAGGCCGCCTGGCGGTGGAATTAACCTGTTGTTTGTCTTTATCATACTGGTAATGTTTATTACCTCCTTTTTTAGTGACATGAGCCCCAAAGGGACAGAGATAACCCTTACAGAGCTTTACAATCGCATTATAAATGTCGAAAAACCCATTAAATCTCTGAATTTGAAGGAATATAAGTTTTACGGCGAACTCAAAGATGAGGCAATGACCGGACGCAAGCCGGAAGAAAAGAAATTCGTTGTTAATGTACCTCCTGAAATGGTAGAGTATATCAGTAGTAAGGCTGTAGAAAATGGCATAGATGTTAAACCGGAAGAGCCAAGTATTTTTATCGAAATGCTAAGGTTTGTTATCCCATGGCTGCTGTTGCTGGGCTTTATGTATTTCTTTATCTTCCGGCAGATGAGAGGTGGCGGTGGATTACTTGGTAATTTTGGACGCAGTCGCCATACCGTCCACAGCCGCGAACAGTCGAAGGTTACCTTCAAGGACGTTGCAGGCATAGATGAGGCCAAAGATGAGGTACAAGAGATTATCCAGTTCCTGCGTAATCCTCGCAAATTCCAAAGACTCGGTGGTCGTATTCCTCGTGGTATTTTGCTTATAGGTGAACCTGGTTGCGGTAAGACTTTAATGGCCAAAGCTATTGCCGGTGAAGCAGATGTTCCGTTCTTTAGCATCTCAGGTAGTGATTTTGTCGAAATGTTTG
>JAKSDL010000701.1 GCA_022360105.1 Pseudomonadota bacterium | reverse complement strand
CTGCGAAATTGCTTTGCTACCGGCCACAAAACGTATAAAACCATTGGGGCAGCAGGAAAGCCTGTCAGTATGGGGTCGTACGACTATATTGCAAATGATGTAGTGAATTTCACAATGATTAATTGTCAGATGGAAAATATCAATGATCGTTCACTTTGGGGTGTTATAGGCACAAATTTCTGTAAAAATATTTTGCTGGAGGATTGTGTTCTATCCAGAATGGACACTCATATGGGTGTATCCGGCACCTACACTATCCGCCGGTGTGTTCTTGGCTATATGGGACTTAACGCGGTCGGTCGAGGACTTCTTACGGTTGAAGATTCGACATTACATGGTAGCTCTCTGATCAATTTACGTAGTGATTATGGTAGTACCTGGCAAGGGGATGTAGTTATTCGTAACTGTATCTGGAAACCGAATGCTGGCCAAATAAGCAGGCTTTATATGTTAAATGCTAGAAATGATGGAATGCATGATTTTGGCTATGACTGTTTCATGCCACGAGCGATTACTATCGATGGATTGTACCTTGATGACTCAAATCACCGGCATGATTATCCGGGCATGTATTTCTTTGGAAATCCGGATGGTAGAGACCCTGGTAAAAAAGATGGCGAATCGATAAAACAACCTTTTCCCTATACACTGTGTAAACAATTAACTATTAGGGGGTTTAAAGCTGTCAGCGGAAAGCGGCCTCACATTTCTACAAATGTTCAAATAAATGAAAGTGTTGTATTTATAGAAGAAGATAATTGAAACAGATTAGTTTACTGTTGTTTCACATGAAGCCTGTTTCGGTATGGTTATAGTAAAGGTAGTACCTTCATTAACTGTCGAGGTAAAATCGATTGAGCCCTGATGTTTGTTGGCGATTATATCATAGGCAATTGTAAGTCCCTGGCCGGTACCCTGGCCGACATCCTTTGAGGTATAGAAAGGATCGAATATTCTTTCTGACTGTTCTTCCGGTATCCCGCAGCCGGTATCAGATATTTCTATCACGGCATTTTCACCG
>JAKSDL010000070.1 GCA_022360105.1 Pseudomonadota bacterium | reverse complement strand
CTTGATGTTAAGAACAATAAAATTGTTCCATCACTATATGCCAAGGAAGCCAAAAAAGCCGGACTGGAAATCATAACCTGGACACTGGAACGATCAGGGCTTTTGAAAAGTGGTGGTGGCTGGTATTATCAGACAACCAAAAATGTGATTAACAACGATGGTGATATGATGGAGGTGTTGGATGTCTTGGCCCAAAAAGTCGGCATCCTGGGTATCTTCACGGATTGGCCGGCAACTGTAACTTATTATGCCAATTGCAAAAATCTTAACTAGTGCCTGAACGGAAAGCTGTTGAGCCTTACCAATAAGGTGTTAACAGGCGACTTTTTGCCGGGAACTAAAACTTGCAGATTTCGGGGTTCCTGCTTCAAAAATAGAGCCCCGTTATTGTGTGTGACGAGCTAATTTGCCTTGTTGAATGCAGTTTTAGCTCGCAAACCGGATTGAGCAAAATCGATGGCAACCAGATCCGGTTGATCACACACTTTAGCTGTCAAGGTTTCAAGGGGTTTGAAATCGTTTGAACCAATTACTTTTTCGATCTACAATTCAGCCTGTTTGATAGCTGCGCCCGCGATCGACATTGATTCCACTCCCTTTTCTGAAAAACCTCCCACCCTATTTCTTTCATCATCCCTGTCCATTTTTCTCTCAATATATCCCAATTCCTCGCATTTGTTAGTCATACGACTTACAGCCTGTTTTGACACCCCCACCTGTTCGATCAGAACAACCATTTTCACCCTGGAAAGCATATCCAACTGAGAGAGCAGTTGCAGTTTCAGTCCGCCTGCTGTTGAAGACTAAGGTTATGATTGGTATAATAGGATTAGTGCTGATTGGTTTTTTGAGAGAAAACAAAAACGTTCATTCAAGATGTATTTCAGATAATTAACTCAAAAGGGGATCTTAATGATGGTTAAACGCTTTGGTCTTTTGTCTGCTTTTTTGTCTTTTGTTCTGATATTTGCAGGCTGCTCTTCTATGGATGTTCAGCTGGATAATTCGGTCATCAATCGGGAATTCAATAAATTTGCTAAATGGGTAGAAAAAAACACCAACTACGATCCTTATGGAAACGAAATTCACATTAATAGGCAGGAATTAAGGGCAAGATATAGTGATATGATTCGAAACATAAACTATTATGCTTCTGTCCAGTTCTCCAGCATCAATACCTATGTCTCTCATTGCAATACTTTTGAAGACGATTGGCGTTGCGTTAGAAGAGACAGGGCTATTACAAAATCACAAATTGGAGATAAATGGCGAAAAAAAGCTCTTAAAAACTTCAGAGCAGACGGATTCGTGGTTACTCAAAAAGACATTCCGGAAGGTAATTTGAATTTTGGATCATTTTCAGTTCCGGTTCAGTTGACAATTGGAATCATTGGTTCTGACTCCTCCACAGCAAATCTGGCTGTTCGAAAACATAATTTCACCATTAAGAAGCACGTCTCTGTTCCTCAGAGTCAGCCCAAAGTAATTAAGTCCTCCACAAAAAAAGAACTCTCGGTTGCCGAAAGATTAAAGATGCTTAAACAAATGCTTGATGACGGACTGATAACGGAAGATGAGTTTAAAAACAAAAAAAGTAAGCTCCTGGAAGATTTGTAGCAGCAGAATTCGTTGAACATGGGAAGGCTGCTTGTAATCACCCAAATGGCTACTTGGCCCTGGATTCTTTCACAAAGAACAACATGATTAATGCTCCGACCAGGCCGATAGCGGCGGCTGTGAGTGTGGCGAATGTGAGGGTGAGGGCTTCCATTATGACGCTGATCAGGAAAGGGCCTGTTGTGGAGCCGGTATCCCCAAAGAGGCGCCAGACTCCGAGAAATTCTCCGCGACCTTCGGAAGGCGAAAAATCGGCTCCAAGCGTTAAAAATATTCCGCTACCCAATCCGTTACCAAATCCCATCACAAGCACAACAGCCATTAGGGCGGTAAAAGAGCTGCAAAATGGAATCAACGCCAACGCAAAGGAAAATATTCCCAAACAGGGCACTGAAACCCACTTTCTACCGAAACGGTCCATTATCAACCCCACCGGATAAAACATGAACATTTCCAGCCCCATGGGAACTCCGGCGATCAAACCGATTTGTGCTTCATCCAGCCCAATGGAATCTCCCCAGAGTGGGATGATAATTAAGCGCACCGACCGTATCACAGTGAGTCCAATCACTGCAGTTCCGGCCGTTAAAAATACCTTCTTGTATTTTATCAGAACAGATTTGACTGATTTAAAGGGATTATTGCCGTGTTCTGCTGCAGTTGGACGACTGACTCCCGAGAGAAAACCAATAAAGAGAATTGTAGAGCCTATGACCAGTCCGGCAATCATCAATGCCGGGGTAAAACCGAAGTATTTGGCTATAAATCCGGCAACAATAGGCCCTAAAAACACCCCGACTCTCATGGCCCCGCCAACGGCAGACATAGCTTGTCCGATCTTTCCCTGGGCTATGTCAGTGATGTAGGCCATGCGGGAAAGCATCACAAATCCCCTGCCCATTCCCAATACAAAGACGGCAATTCCCAGAAAATAGGCAGGACCGGCCAGAGCTGCAATAAAAGCGGCACTGGCCATTAACAGTATACCCAACAACATCACCGGCCTTACTCCCAGTCTTGAAATCAGCATACCAGCGGGAATATCAGCCAGCAAGGTGCCGGGGCCAAACATGGCCATGGCAAGGCTTGCGGATGCATAACTCCCTGTTATTTCAAGTGCAAACAGCGGTAAGACCAATATGACCATTCCAACTCCGAAAGACATGAGTATACTGGGGACATAAATGGGCAAGGCAAGTCTGAGAATAATTGATGGTTTTTGAGATGGATGCATAATGTTTATAACTAGTTAGTGCCTGAACGAAAACCCCTTGGATTTATACTGAATCGTATTGTATTCGCAGTAAAAATCTCTTCATAAAAGGCCGAATGGTAAAGCTTTATGGGTTTTCCGTTCAAGTACCAGTTAACCAATTGATACTTCTAAATAACCAGAATGACACCGACTGTTTCACTCGTCAATCAATCTTGTCTGGCAGCATGGCTAGTCGATCAACTCCCTGGTTGATTTGGCATTCATTTAATCTGGCATAACCCAAAATCATGACATTGTCCGGAGTGGGCTTTTGGGAAAATCGTTTCCAAAGTATTTACCGTGCTATAGCGTCGAGATTTTTCATTATTCCGCGCAATTACTAAAAAATCCCGATTAAAGCTGGTACTTGATAAGTATACTCCCTAAAATAACAGACTGGGACAATTGATTATTTAACAAAAGATCGGGCGGAAACCTTTAATAAAGGGGAATGGATGAAACGAATTGCCATAGGTTTTGCGGTATGGTTTTTACTTAGTACCGTTTTTGCTTATGCTGATAGCCTTGTTGAGGCCGGTTTGGTGAAAGCTATGTCCGGAAAAGCCTCAGCCGTTAATCAAGGGGAATCTCGTAATCTGAAAAAAGGTAGCAAACTGTATTCGGGCGACAGGATATTCACAGGAAATAAAACCCGTTTAAAAATCGAAATGCAAGACGGTGCCGGCCTTACCCTGGGTAATAACACAGATTTTTTGATTGAAGAGTTCCGGTACAATACAAATACAGGTGCTGGCGTCAGCCTCTATCGTTTTGCACGGGGCTTTTTCAGAGCTGTTTCGGGAAAGTTGGCTCGGTTGAAGACCAATCATGTCAAATACAGGACAAATCTTGCTGTGATAGGCATTAAAGGAACAGAGTTCTGGGGTGGTTTCTGGGACGGCGGAAAATTCGAAGTCGCTTTGTTAAAGGGAAAAGGGGTTGTGATCTCCAACCGGGGTGGTGAGGTTGAGATAACAAAAGTCGGCTGGGGTACGACACTGGTAGCAGATGATGTTGCCCCAACAACCCCAAAACCATGGGGAAAGGATAAAATTGCCAGGGCGCTGGCCTCAGTAGCGGATTTGCCCAAAAATACCTATTAGGCAAAGATCTTTTGTTTCGGTCATTGATTTTTCTTTATCTCAAACAAAACGGTGAATTTACTTCCTTGGTTGGATTCGTATTGAATCAACCCGTCAAGCTGGTTTTCAACCAGGGTTAGAACCAATTGTAAACCAAGTGTGTCACTGTTTCGCCAATCAAAATTAGTGGGCATACCTTTGCCGTTGTCTTCGACAATCAGTTCAAGGGTTAATTCATCTGTCTTTTTTAACTCAATTTTAATCCAACCGCTTGGCTGGGCGTCAAAGGCGTATTTGTAAGCATTGGAGACCAGTTCATTCAGGATCAATCCAATCGGATTTGCCTGTTCGATATTCAATTCCACATCATCAGCCGCAACGTCAAGATGCACATTTGAACCTTTAACCTGGTATGATTGGGCCAGGCTTGCAGATATGCTTTGCAGGTAAGGTTCGATTTTGATTTTTGAAAGATTATGTGATTCATGGAGAATCTCGTGTACAATCGACATTGAATTGATTCTGCTCTGACTCTCCAAAAACGCTTCCTTTAACTGCTGATCTTCGAATTTTCCGGCTTGAAGCTTCAACAGGCTGGAAATGATCTGCATGTTGTTCTTCACCCGATGATGGATTTCCTGAAGCAATGTCTCTTTTTCTTTTAGAGAAGCTTTGATCTGTTCTTCCGTCAGTTTTTGGTCGGTAATGTCCTGATTAACACCAACACTCGCTATCGATTCTCCTTTCTCATCAAGAATTATTCTGGAGCCGGAGCGAATCCAACGCAGCTGACCATCAGGGCGGACAACCCGAAACTCCATTGGCCAGGAATGTCCTCGGGCAACCATTTCGTTGACCTGGTTTGTGGTGGATTCAACATCGTCAGGATGAATAAATCTTTCTAATACTCCCTTTAGTTTCCCTTCAAATTCTTCAGGGGCAATTCCTGCAATTTCGAACATCTGTTTGGACCAGGTAATTGTGTCGGTTTTCTTATCCCAATAAAAAGAGCCGATATTGGCAATTTCCTGGGCTTCGTTCAAAGCGGCCTCACTTGAACGCAAGGCCTCTTCGGTCCGTTTAAGTCGGGTGATGTCCTGCAAAAGAGCGAAAATGTATTTCAACTCTCCTTTGCTGTCAAAAACCGGACCTATAGAGGTCAGGGCATTTATAGTCTCCCCCTGCATTGTCAAATACCTTTTTTCAAACTGCACCGGTCGACGTTCTTTGATACAGCGGTTGAATTGCTGCATGCTGACTTCCAGATCGGATGGATGTGTAATATCGGTAAAAGAAAGAGATAAAAACTCTTCCTCACTATAGCTAAATAGCTTACAGGCAGCATAGTTAACGGTTTCAACTTCACCTTCCTTATTTACTATCGCCATTCCAACGGCAGCTTCATCAATCGAGATTTTGTATTGGTCCTCCTTCTCACCGGAATTGATCCCGGCCTTTTTATCCAGCGCTATGTCTTTCGATATGACCAGAACTAAAAATGGCTTCTCCCGGTTGTCCGAGACCGGAATATAGCTTGATCTGATCCATTTGGATTCGGCTTTGCCAGTGATCTGATCTTCATAT